>NZ_JBHUEL010000017.1:0-1133 GCF_042680825.1 Sphingorhabdus buctiana | reverse complement strand
ATTCAAGAAACACACGCCGGAGGAGATTATCGGCAAGCTGCGTGAGGCGGAGATTGTGCTGGCGCAGGGAGGGACGACAGCGGACGCTTGCCGCCGGCTATCGATCAGCGAGCAGACCTATTACCGCTGGCGCAAGGAATATGGCGGTCTGAAGACCGATCAGGCTCGCCGGATGAAGGATCTGGAAAAAGAGAATGCGCGGCTACGCCGTGCGATCTCCGATCTCACTCTCGATAAGCTGATCCTGCAAGAGGCTGCTCGGGGAAACTATTGAGCCCTGCGCGACGACGGCGCTGTATCGATCATGTCCGCGAGGAACTGCCTGTCTCTGAACGCCGCATCTGCCGCGTTCTGGGCCAGCACCGATCGACGCAGCGCAAAGTACCGCGCGGGGCCGATGATGAGGAAGCCCTGACTGCAGACATTATCGAGCTGGCGCGCCAATATGGTCGTTATGGCTATAGGCGTGTGACAGCGCTCCTGCGCAACGCAGGCTGGCATGTGAACCGCAAGCGGGTGGAGCGCATCTGGCGGCGTGAAGGGCTGAAGGTACCGCAGAGGCAACCTAAGCGCGGACGGCTGTGGCTGAACGACGGTTCGTGTATCCGGCTGCGCCCTGAATATCCGGGGCATGTCTGGGCTTATGACTTTGTCGAGGGCCGAACCCATGACGGTCGCAAGTTCCGGATCCTTGCAATCATTGATGAAGCGAGCCGGGAGTGTATGGCCTTGTTGGTTGCACGCCGGATCAGAAGCGCTGACGTTCTGGCTATCTTAGCTGATCTGTTCGTCATCCACGGCCCGCCAGCGCACATACGGTCTGACAATGGCCCCGAGTTCGTTGCCACCGTCGTGAAAGGCTGGTTGGCACAGATCGGGGTGCAGACGCTTTACATCACGCCTGGCAGCCCGTGGGAGAATGGCTATTGTGAATCGTTCAACGGCAGCTTGCGCGATGAGCTGCTTAACGGCGAAATCTTCTACAGCCTTGCCGAAGCCCAAATCCTGATCGAGGCGTGGCGGCGACATTACAACACGGTAAGGCCGCACAGCTCGCTTGGCTATCGCCCACCCGCACCAGAAGCAGTTCCTTGGCCAGTGCCGTCCTCCGGTTCCGCTTCGCTCCACCTGCG
>NZ_JBHUEL010000016.1:0-1289 GCF_042680825.1 Sphingorhabdus buctiana | reverse complement strand
CCACCCCGGAATGCGGCGTCGCTGGTGGCCACCGGGTTCATCGTTATGGTGGAGTTTGCACACTTCAACCGTGACGAAGAGGAGTTCCCGATGACCGAGGACAGATTACTGATCGAAGAGCTTGCTGCGAAGGGCGGCCAACCGGATTTTTTGCGCACCATCGCCGAGAACGTGCTGCAGCTGATCATGGAGGCCGACGTTGATGGCCTGATCGGCGCGGGTCGCCACGAACGCAGCAGCGAGCGCGCGACCTGGCGCAACGGCTATCGCGACCGTTCGCTGGATACCCGGGTAGGCACGCTGAACCTGAAAATCCCCAAGCTGCGTGCTGGGTCCTACTTTCCGGGCTTCCTTGAGCCCCGCAAGATGGTCGAGAAAGCGCTGGTTGCGGTGATCCAGGAAGCGTGGATCGGCGGGGTCAGCACCCGGCGGGTCGATGAACTCGTCCAGGCCATGGGCATGACCGGCATCTCCAAGTCCACCGTCTCCAAGCTTTGCAAGGACATTGACGAGCGCGTCCATGCCTTTCTGAAACGCCCGCTCACCGGCGAATGGCCGTATCTCTGGCTCGATGCCACCTATCTCAAGGTACGCGAAGGCGGGCGGATCATCAGCGTTGCCGCAATAATCGCCATGGCCGTCAACACCGAGGGCCGGCGCGAGATCGTCGGCCTGCATATCGGCCCCTCGGAAGCGGAGGTCTTCTGGTCCGACTTCCTGAAGGACCTTGTTCGGCGCGGTCTTACCGGCGTGAAGCTGGTCATCTCCGATGCTCACGAGGGCCTCAAGGGCGCGATCACCCGCGTCATGGGCGCCACCTGGCAGCGCTGCCGGGTGCACTTCATGCGCAATGCCCTGTCCTATGTGCCCAAGGGCCAGAACACTGTCGTCGCCGCCGCGATCCGCCAGGTCTTCCTGCAGCCCGATCAGAAAAGCGCAACGCAGGTCTGGCGACAGGTCGCCGACCAGTTGCGCACCCGTTGGCCCAAGCTCGGCGCCTGCATGGACGAGGCCGAAACCGACGTGCTCGCCTACACCGGCTTCCCCACCCAGCACCGCACGAAGTTACACTCAACCAATCCGCTCGAGCGGCTCAACAAGGAGGTCAAGCGCCGCGCCGACGTCGTCGGAATCTTCCCGAACGAAGACAGCATCATCCGCCTCGTCGGGGCTGTGCTGATGGAGCAGAACGACGAGTGGCAGCTCCAGCACCGATACATGCAGATCGAAGGCATGGCCGAACTCAACCAACCCATGATCGAGGAGGAAAATCAGCCCCTACACATCAC
>NZ_JBHUEL010000015.1:0-1341 GCF_042680825.1 Sphingorhabdus buctiana | reverse complement strand
GTGACGAAGGAACGAAGATGAGACCAAAACACTCTGGCCAACCGAAGGCCTCTGCCGAGCGTGTTGTGAAGGATATTCGGCGTGCAACCCGGCGGCATTTTTCTGCTGAAGATAAGATCAGGATCGTGCTGGAAGGCTTACGCGGTGATGACAGCATATCCGAGTTGTGCCGCAAGGAAGGCATCGCCCAGAGCCTCTATTACACCTGGTCCAAGGAGTTCATGGAAGCAGGTAAGCGCAGGCTTGCTGGCGACACAGCTCGTGCTGCAACCAGCAGCGAGGTGCAGGATCTGCGCCGCGAAGCCAGCGCCCTCAAAGAGTGCGTTGCGGATCTGACCCTTGAGAATCGGTTGCTTAAAAAAAGTATGATCGCGGATGGGGGAGACGACGAATGAGGTATCCCGCGTCCGAGAAGCTCGAGATCATCCGCATCGTCGAGCAGTCGCATCTGCCGACCAAGATCACACTCGACAAGCTGGGCGTTGCCCGCCGGACCTTCTACCGCTGGTATGACCGCTATCTCGAAGGCGGGCCGGAAGCGCTGGCGGATAAGCCATCAAGCCCGAGCCGTGTCTGGAACCGCATCCCGAAGGTAATCCATGACCAGATCATCGATCTGGCGCTGGAACAGTCCGAGCTGTCACCGCGCGAACTGGCGGTGCGGTTTACCGACGAGCGGCGTTACTTCGTGTCAGAAGCCACGGTTTACAGGCTACTCAAGGCCCATGACCTCATTACCAGTCCGGCCTATGTCGTGGTGAAGGCAGCAGGCGAGTTCCACACCAAGACCACCCGACCCAACGAGATGTGGCAGACAGACTTCACCTACTTCAAGATCATTGGCTGGGGCTGGATGTACTTGTCGACGGTACTCGACGACTTCTCGCGCTACATCATCGCCTGGAAGCTGTGCAGCAATATGCGCGCCGAGGATGTCACCGACACGCTCGACATGGCACTAGCAGCGTCAGGCTGCGATCATGCCACTGTCCAGCACAAGCCACGGCTGCTCAGCGACAATGGTCCCAGCTATATCGCGGGTGAACTGGCGGAATATATCGAAGCCAACAAGATGAGCCATGTGCGGGGCGCACCGATGCATCCCCAAACACAGGGCAAGATCGAGCGCTGGCACCAGACGCTCAAAAACCGCATCCTTCTGGAAAACTACTTCTTGCCAAGCGACCTTGAGCAGCAGATCGAAGCGTTCGTCGAGCATTACAACCATCAGCGCTATCATGAGAGCCTGAACAACGTCACGCCTGCCGATGCCTACTTCGGCAGGGCGCAAGCCATCATCCAACAACGCGAAAGGATAAAACGACAGACCATCGAATATCG
>NZ_JBHUEL010000014.1:0-11072 GCF_042680825.1 Sphingorhabdus buctiana | reverse complement strand
CCCGCTCGCATTCGAGGCCAAGGTGGCATAATGAGATAGGTGACCGGCACGAAACCGTTACAAGTCCAGATTTCGACATCGATCCCGGTCGGCATCTCGATGACCGGCTGATATTGCTCAGCGCGCTCAATGAGATATTTCGAGACCATGTCGGCAGAGGTCGCGACCCCCTCGCCTATTCCGCCTTCCAGAATGTCGCCCGTACCCAATTTCTGGCGTTTGCCATCGACGCTGACGTTGGTGCCCTGGAACAGCGATTGGGTGTTGGCCGAAAAGCCCCGGCCAAAACCGCCCGCAAGACCGGCTATGAACGCTTGACCAACAAGCGAGCCTTCACGGCTGACCACACGGCCGCGCACGCCGGTCTTGCCGCCAAAGGCAATGAACCCTTTGACGTCGCTGACGGCATAACGGCCGCCCGGCTGGGGACAGGTCATGCGCTGCAGTTTGACATAGACTTTTTCCGAACTGAGATCGCCGCGCGCAGCGCCATTGACCAGACAGCCGGTGATGTTGGTGGTCAGCAATCTTCCATTGTCATAGACCGACCGTGCCGGCCCGGTAATCCGCAGTACGACCGGTAGCGGGTCGCTCTGGCTTTGAACGCTGGCGCTCGCATCCACGCCAACAATCACCTTGGCGACGGCAATCGAATTGGGCGGAAGATAGCTTGTGCTGTCGGTGTAGACCGTATTCCCTTTGGGGACCGGCATTCCCGTTCCGGCCGGTGTATCGCCGAACGACACCAGCTTGACTTCGCTGCCCCGCGCGACAGGGAGTCCGGCTGCAGCCGCTGCCGCCTGGCCTGACGGGGTCAGCGGTTGTGTCCCGCCCTTGGGGTTTGCTTGCGCATAGTTCGGCGGGGATTGCCGCCCGTAAAGCGCGTTGGGTCCGCCCTGCGGGCCCATGACCGGTGACTGGCGCGCTGCTGCGAGCGCAGCTTTCAGCTGTTCATTCTCTTGCTGATAGGCACCGAGAACGCGCTGCGTGTCTTCCGTCATGGCACCGTTCTGGCCACTGACGCGTTGCAATTGCTGTTCGAGCTGGTCGGCCTGCTGGGCGCGCGCCGCAAGCGAGCGCATCTGGTTGTTCATCGACTGTAGCTGCGCTTCGCTTTGCGCACGCCACTCTTTCTCCGACATGCTCTTGTTGACCATGTCGTCGGTCGAAACTTCGGTCACCTTCTCTTCGAGACTGTCATCGGCCGCACTTGTGCCCTCGTCAAAGATATAGATCGAACCGAGGACCAGCGCGACGGCACCCGCTCCGCTCAGGAGCAACATCTGCTTGCGCTTGACCGCCTCGTTGGAGGCCATGGCGTCGCCAACAGGACTCAATTCGTTTGCGGAGATGCCTGCATCGAGCGCTTTGGGTTGCCTGCGGAATATGTCGGTGAGCCTCATCTTGCGCCTCCGTTCGACTGAATGAGATAGACAGCGCTCTCTTGGTCGGGGGCGAGTTCCGGGGTCGGAGCCATGAAGGCGACGGTTCCGCTTGGCGAAAACATCGTCTGGTCGAGAAGCAGGGGCTGCTTGCCAAGGTTGCGAACGCGTAACACGGTCCCGCGTACCTCGGAGCCAAGATATTCGCTGATTTGCTGAACCTGAAGGCGGCCAATCATCACGGGTTCAAGGATGGTCTGCCGGATGTCGAAGCCCTCGATCGACTGGTTCGCATACATTGCAAGCCCGAGCCTGACCGCGGTTTCTTCAGGCGAGGTTCGCAACTCCCAATCGCGTGCCTTGTCTTCGGACAGGCTGGCATTCGAGATGAAAATCTGTTCGGCGTCGGCTCCTTTGACCTTGCACAGGAACTTGTAGACAAAGCCTTTGCGTGTCGTCCCGAAAAAGGAGAGCTGCGGTTTTGAGAACCCGTCGGGAACCGACAGATAAATGTCGCCTCGTACGGGTTCGTTGACAATCTGGAAGTCTTCGGTTGGAATTCCTGTCGAAATCTTCGAAACCGATGCGAACTGATCGCCATTGAGGCTGATCCGTGTGAGGTCCTTTGCCGACGCCACGCAGTCAATCTGGCCATTATCTTTGGCCAATATCGACTGATCGGCAAACGCCGGGCTGGCTGACAGCACCAGTCCAAGTCCGACCATGATGCAGCCCACAGGGCGGCCGCAGTATGACAAAGGTCGCGACATGAGCACGGCACCCGCACCTACAATCCCCCAAGCAATTTGGGTCATCATGCGCCCTCCCCTTTCTCGTCCTTTTTCTTGATCGCACCAAAGGCAGCGAGCTTCAGGGACACGCCGGTGTAGGTCCAGACGAAGCGGAACGTGCGGGCTTCGGCTGTAACTTCCTTCGATCCGACGACGGTGTGCATGATGCCGTTGACCTCGCTGGTCAGCGCTTTGGGATCGACCGTCAGCTTCTCGATCGTGAAATATTGCGAAACACTCGAGCCGTTCTGCTCGTTGAAAACTTTCATCAGTTCAGCGCGCATTTTGCCGTGCGTGCGCGGGTCGGTGATCGAGAGGATCGAGTCCATCCAATATTGCAGGTTGGAGGGCGACCGGTTGAGCGTCAGCAAGGCTGCATCGCGCGTGACCATTTCGAGATAGTCGTTCGGAACGCCTGATGAGCTGAGCGTCAAGGGCTTGGCCAAAATCGGCTGCAGCACGACTTCGCGGTCGCGGCTTGCAGCCAGCAGGGTCAGCACGATGGTAAGGGCAAAGAGCAGGACGGCGACCGCTGCGAGCAAATTGCGTTGCTTCAAGAGGCGCTGCGATTGCGAATGGGATAAGCCAAGTTCCATCTCAGCCGGCCATCAACCGAAGGTGAGAGGGTGGCGTTGCCTTGAGCCGCATGAAGGACCCCGGAAGGTACCAATAGGCGGTATGAATGATCCACGACACAGCACGACCGGCTTTCAATTTGCGTAAGAACCACCAGCACGCACAGGCTAAGATTAATCCTATGATGATGTGTTGCGTCAGCACGCCCCAAGTGAAGGGAATGATCATCGCCAGAAACTCGTCCAGCGTCCAAAATCCGATCAGTTCCGGATCATCGAGATGTGCAGGGATTGTGTATCGATTCATGACGAGCGCCACCCTCAGCCTGTTCCCGCGACCGGCCCGCAAGCGGCCCAGCCCCGGAAACCATTCAGACCGTCGCGGTAACCGCGGCGGTGACGATCGGAACGCCGGTGCCGGCACCGACGCCCACGCCGACCGGAATTGCGACCTGGCCTAGGCTGAACCGCCCGGATGCAAGCCCGACAATCCCGCCCGCGAGCGACAACACGGTGATGATCCTGCCGCCGGACCCTTCAAGGAAACCGGTGAAGCTCGTCAGCGCTGAATTGAAGGTTGTATCGGCCCCGGCCATTGCCGCTCCGGCACCCAATACAGACACAGTCGCTAGCACGAGACCGGCCTGGACCAGGATGTGTCCGGATATTTTTAACTTAGTCCGCATTTCCATTCCTCTCTTCGATTGAATTGTCGTGATGATTACGACTTCAAGAAGGAGCAGAAATTGCGATGAGTACGCAACGAAGGATAGGTTTCATGCCACCGCGCTTGAGTGATTCGGTCTGCGGTTGCATGGAATCGATGGCAAGCGTGCGTATTCACGCACAGTTTATTGCAGATATTTGGCGTTATACTTCACGTTGCGCATGCCGACTTGCAAGTCTGCGCAACGATCGTTGCGTCTTGGCGCGCATGCGAGACATGTCGCGCCCCACAGGGTGATTCGCAGGCTGGTCTTGGACTAAGGCAACCGGCAAGAAGGGTTCGAAACGCTCAAGGGAGGCAGGGTTGGCCGATCGGAAAAACAAGGCATTTCGGTTCTTGGTGAGCCGGGAATTTATCGACATCGCTGCTGACGCAATCGCCATGCAGACCAAGAAAACCTGCCGATTCTCAACGTTTAGAAGCGCTGTCGAGACATGTTGCGCCTGTATGAACGCAGGTCAGTTTGACGGTGATGACTTTGACGCCTTCATCCGAACAACCCAGCTGGAAGGCGATGTTCGTGTCTATCTGAACATGCACGCTTCCTGGGGCCAGCATTATGAAGCGTTAAAGGCCAGGCTTTCGGCAATTGCCAACATCCGCGTATTTGACCGAACAATGATCGCCTATTTGCTCCATATCGCGGTAAAGAATGATCTATACTGAACCGGCTTTAGAGCGTTTGCCTCTTGACTCATGAAACTATGTTAAAACATAGTCTTAATTGGGGAGGCCCCGGACGATGCCATCGAATGGATCCAGAAACCTGCACCTTGCAACCGACACGACCCCGTCGGACGCCGCCGCACTGCCTGTTTTCGATTTCATGATCGACGACCAGGCTAGGTTCGATTGTTGCTGGGAAGAGCATGGCTATCGCAGCTTGATCAACAGCGAGCTCCAACGCCAATCGCGCCCGATCAGCTTCTTGGTCGGGCCTTTGGGACGGTCGCGTTCCTATGTCAGCCGTGTCTTGTCAGGCCAGAACAAACTCACGCAGGAACTGCGGGAAAAGGCTTTTTCTGCGCTTGGGATCGACCCGATTAGGGCGAACATTGCCGTCGCTTGGCTGCACGATGTCAGCCTCTATGATGCCATGGAGATCAGGCACACCAGCGACTATTTCCGCGAATATCTCGAGGAAATTACATCAGTGCGGCAAGGCTGTATCAAGCTGGTCGTGAAACCAGCCATATTGCGCGAGGCCGCTAAACGCACGATCGACACGATCGTCAGGCACCAAGAGCGTGTGATCGAAAACGAGACTTCGCTTCTTGGTTAATGACCGAAGATTTTCAAAGGCGGCGCAGCGTCTTCAAAACGCCTGAGCTTGGCTGAGCCCGTCATATCGGACCAGGTTTACACTCCTAAAGCCCGAGCTTTCCACAGCCGCAGCGGCAATGGCGCCGCGGTCCACAGTGGCGATTTCCACATTGCGCGGTGCCAGTCTTGCCCAGTTCGTCATGATCGTGCGGACATAGTTGAGCGTCTCTGCGATGATCGGCAAGCGCCCCTCACGCAGCGAGCGGCGGTGGGGTCCGGCATTATAGGCAGCAAGCGCCAAATCGACGCGGCCGAACCGGTCGAGCTGCTCGCGCAGATAACGCGCACCTGCCCGCATATTCGCCAGAGAATTGAAAGGATCGGCGAGCCCAAGCTGACGCGCGGTTCCCGGCATGATCTGCATCATCCCCATCGCACCTTTGTGGCTGAGCGCCCAATGCTTATATCCGGATTCCTGCGCGATCACGGCATCGAGCAACGATGTGGGTACGCCAAATTCGCATGCGACAGCGGCAACCATGGCAAAATGATAGGCCCTTCGTGCCTCGACCTTCGGATCGAGCCACCAAGCTGGCGAGAAACCTCCGCCATCGCATCGATCAAAGCTCCCCCCTGACAAATTACTGCTGAAAAGCGCGGCGGATTGAAAATGGGAGGAGAGGGCCGTTCGCTTAGGTCGCATCCATATCGGAATGCGAATCCCGGCCGTTGGCAAGCTGTCGAACAGTTTTGGTTGTGTCGGGGTTGATAAAGAAAGGGAACGAACAAACTCGGCAGACATCAAATCTAACACCGGATGTGGTTGGGTTGAAGGGCCTGCAATTTGGTTATCGGCCGGCAACGCTTCTGAGATTAGCTCACCGAAAACTCCGGCACTAGGTGCCGAGGCAGAGGCCAACCTCGCCGATGAGTCGGTAGTGAACTCAAGTAAGGTTACCTCGCGGGCGAAGAGACAAGGCGAATTTAAAACCAGGCTTGTCGTAATGGCAGCTTTTAGCAATTTTCGTTTGAGCACAACAACTCTCCCTGGAGCCGCGTGCTTGGTGGTTCGAACGCTCCTGCAAGGGACCAAAAAAATGCCTCAGAGTCAATCAACACGGATTATGATTAAATCTCGCAGATTTGGAAACGGCGGGTCATGGCTGTTGGGCGATGTGCCATCGAGCCTCAATGCATAGATGATTTCAACCCTGGCGTACGATCAGTGTTTCTCCAATAACCCGGGCTTAGCGCGGCCATTTATGATGCAGATCATCGATCATAAAATCATGTGCGTGACTGGATTGGCCTGCTCGGTGAACACTATGATGAGGGTGATCATCCGGAAGCTCGGGATGTTCATGCTCTATCTCCTTTGGATCTCGCGTGGGCCACAGCCAGAGTGCGGCTGCGACACCAAAAAGTGCAACCGCGGCCAACGAGTAGAATGCGAACTGCTGTCCGAACCGTGCACCTACTTGTCCAGCGAGCGGATAGGCAATCAGCCAGCAAGCATGGCTTAGCGCGAACTGCGCGGCGAAAACGGCGGGCCGATCCTCCGCCTGAGCAGAGCGTCGGAGCAAAAGGCCCGATGGCGTAAGGGCTGCCGCATAGGCCATCCCCATGATAAACCAGCCAGCAAGCAGAACGGGCCAGAATGACGCCGTCATGCCTCCAGACACTAGGCCCAGCGCAGCGAGGACTGCTGTTAGAACCACAGCGCCGCCGAGCATCACAGCGCGGCCCTCGATCCGGTCGAGCAGGCGCGGCAAGGCCAGCGCGGCGAGCATCGAGCCGCCGCCATAGGCCGCGAGCGACAGGGCCACTTCGCGTTGCCCTAAGCCGAAGGTGTCACGCACGATCACGACGGTGTTGACGATGACCATCGCGCTTGCCGCTGCGGCTGCAAGATTGACGGCGAGCAAGCCGCGCAAGCGAGGGGTTTTGAGGTAGATGCGCATCCCGCGTGTGGTCCGCGCGTAAATGCCGCCCTGGCGAGGTTTGGCGGGCGACCGCGGCAGCGTCACCGACAAAACCATGAGTGCCGAGCCGAAAAAGCCGATTGCGGTGCCGCCGAATAGCCAGTGGAAGCTGATCACGCTGAGCAACGCCGCTGCCAGCATCGGGCTGAGCAGGCTTTCAAGATCGTAAGCGAGCCGAGAAAGCGACAGCGCGCGCGTATATTCCGCCTCGTCTGGAAGCACGTCGGGGATGGTCGCCTGAAAAGTCGGGGTGAAGGCCGCCGAAGCGGATTGCAGCGCGAAGATCAGCACATAAACCTGCCAGATTTGGTCGACAAAAGGCAGCATCAGCGCAACCCCGGCGCGGATCATATCCATCGCCACCAGAAATGCGCGGCGAGGCAGGCGATCGGCATAGGCACCGACAATGGGACCGATACCGATATAGGCGATCATCTTGATCGCAAGCGCCGTGCCAAGGACTGCACCTGCATCCGCACCCGCTATGTCATAGGCCAGCAGCCCCAGTGCGACCGTCGCCAGTCCGGTTCCGATGAGCGCGATCACTTGTGCTGTAAGCAGGTTCCGGTAGGTTCGATTGGCGAGGATTGTCAACATCGCTCAGCAGCTCAAACGACGCGCTTGATATCGGTGTAAGCACCGCTGGTTTTCAGAACGATGGTCACGGTGTTTTCTGTGCGGTTGCGCCAGAACCAGCCATGCTTTCCGTCAAATGCGGCAACAATTGTGCCGGCTTCACCTCCGGATTGCTTGCCTTTGCCGTACCCATGGTAAGAGATACCAGGCGCGTCGGCATGGGTGTCATAATTGACAACGCCGCCCTGCACCGACCAGTTAAAACCGATACGTACGCCTTTGGCAGCAGCGACCTTGACTTCGGCACCTTGCCCCGGTTTCAACACGACCTCTGTCTGGTCGCTACGGACTGCGGCATCAGGTGACTGGGCATCGGCTCTGCCCGGAGCAGTTTCTTGGTCTGCAGTTGGTACCCTGCTGGCAGCGCCGTCATTAGAAGCCCTAGCGGCTTCACTGACCCGGTCGGCTGCTGCCTCCTGCGCCAATTGCGTCTTGATCTCGCCCATTTCGGTCAGGCCAAGGGCGCGTCCTGCACCGATAGGGTCGATGCCATATTCGGACGGCAGGACGACCGTGACCAAAATCGCTGCTGCGCCTGCGATGGCGACAAGTGTAGAACCTAAAAGCTGGCGCGATGTCGGCAGGTCGGATATGCTGGGCAATTGGGAATTGAACATCGAGATTACTCCTTAAGTGACGGCGAGGCCGGTGAGTTGATAGCCGAGCAGAACGAAGCCTGCTGTCATCAGCAGGACGTTGGCGGCAAAGGCATAACGGCCGAACCCTTTGGTTCTGCGCCAAAAACCCATGAGGATCAGGATGCCAAACAAGGCCAGCAACTGGCCGATCTCGACACCGATGTTGAAGGCGATGAGATTGGGCAGCAAGCCGTCTTTCGACATCTCGAATTCCTGGATCTTGGTTGCCAGCCCGAAGCCGTGGAAGAGACCGAAGACCAGAGTTGCGACCTTTGTATTGGGCTGCACCCCGAACCAGCGGCGGTAGGCGCCGAGATTATCGAGCGCCTTGTAGACCACAGACAGGCCGATGATCGCGTCGATGATGTAAGCGTTAGCGCTGATCCCGGTGAGCACCCCGAACAGCATCGTCGTCGAGTGGCCGATGGCGAAGAGGGTTACATACAGGCCAATGTCCTTCATCCGGTAAAGGAAAAAGATGACGCCGAACAGGAACAGCAGATGGTCGTATCCGGTCACCATATGCTTTGCGCCCAGATACATGAAGGGCATGAATTGCACGCCGCTGACTTCCTGGACATAGCCCTGATCGCCCTCGGCGACGCCGTGGGCATAAGCATCGGCAATGCCCGTTGCGAGGAACAGCAATATGGTCAGAAATACCCAGACTAATGAGTGATTGGCCTTCTTGGCGGACATAAAATTCATCATGCGGTTCCTTGCGCCAGGCCTGGCGATGGGGTGGAGATGGTATCATCAGCAGGCCGCTCTTCCCGGCCATGAATCAGGCGGTAGAGCGCGGGCAGCACGATCAGCGTCAGGATAGTCGAGGAAATAATGCCCCCGATTACGACAGTCGCCAATGGCCGCTGCACTTCCGAACCGGCACCGACGTTGAGCGCCATTGGCACGAAGCCAAGCGAGGCGACCAAGGCGGTCATCAGCACCGGTCGCAACCGGGTCAGCGCGCCCTCACGTATCGCTTCATCAAGCGCCATGCCGCGTTCGCGCAAGTCCTTGATGAATGACAGCATGACAACGCCGTTGAGAACGGCGACGCCCGATAGCGCGATAAAACCGATGCCTGCCGAAATCGACATTGGAATATCGCGCAGCGCAAGAGCCACTACACCGCCGGTCAGTGCCAGCGGCACGCCCGAGAACACAATTGCTGCGTCACGCGTCGACCCGAACAGCATGAACAGCAATCCGAAGATCAGAACCAATGCCAGCGGCACTACAATTTGGAGACGCGTCGCTGCTGACTGGAGTTGCTCGAACGTGCCCCCATATTGTACATAATAGCCCTCCGGCAGCGCGACATCGCTTTCGACCTTGGCACGCAGTTCGGTGATGAATGAACCCAGGTCGCGTCCCCGGACGTTGGCCGTAATCACGGCCCGGCGCTTACCGTTCTCGCGGCTGATCTGGTTGGGACCGACCGACAGTTCGATATCTGCAATCTCCGACAACGGCACAAATTCAGTGCCGCCATCGCCGGTGCGCGGGATGGGCAAACTGCCGAGCAAATCGAGATTTGTGCGCGCCTCCTCTGGCAATCGGACGACAACGGCGAAACGGCGGTCACCCTCGAACACTTCGCCTGCATTACGCCCGCCGGTTGCCGTCGAGACCGCATCCTGAACATCGCTGATATTGATGCCATATCGTGCCAGCATTGCCCTGCGCGGTGTGACCGAAAGTACTGGCAGGCCTGTGACCTGTTCCAATTTGACATCTTCTGCGCCCGGAATCGATGAGACGATTTTTTCGATTTCACCGCCAGAGGCCAGCAGTTCGTCAAGATCCTCGCCGAACAACTTGACCGCAACGTCGGCGCGGACGCCCGCAATCAGTTCATTCAGCCGCATCTGTACCGGCTGCGTGAACTCATAATTGTTGCCCGGAATTTGCTGCACCGCCGCGTTCAGTTCGGCAACCAGCTGGGTGCGTGGTTTACGCGGATCGGGCCAGTCCTTGCGGTCTTTCAGCATGATGAAATTATCGGCAACCGAAGGCGGCACCGGATCGGTGGCAACATCGGCCGTCCCGATTTTGGCAAAAACCCGCTCGACTTCGGGGAATTTGCTGATGCGCTTTTCAAGCACTTCCTGCATCTGTACGGCTTGCCCCAGGCTGGTGCCCGGAATACGCAATGCGTGCATGGCAATGTCGCCTTCATCGAGATTGGGGATAAACTCTGACCCCAGCCGCGTTGCGCCATAAGCGCTGATCGCAACCAGTCCGAGCGCCAAGCCAATCAGCAACTTCCCGCGCGTATAAGTGCGATCCAATATGCTGGCATAGCGCGCACGCGCCCAAGCCATGACCCGGTTGTCCTTCTCCTCAACCTTGCCGGTCACAAACATCGCAATCGCGGCGGGCACGAAGGTAAGCGAAAGGATCATCGCTGCGGTCAACGCCAGCATCACCGTAATCGCCATGGGATGGAAGGTTTTGCCTTCGATCCCGGACAGGGCGAATATCGGCAAGTAGACAACTGTGATGATGATCACCCCGAATATCGACGGACGAATGACTTCGCTGCTTGCTGAGGCAACCAGACCAAACCGTTCGTCACGGTCGAGAAGGCGTCCCATACGGTGCTGTGCCTCGCCCAAGCGGCGCAGGCAGTTTTCAACGATAATCACAGCGCCGTCGACGATCAGTCCGAAATCAAGTGCGCCAAGGCTCATCAAATTCGCCGACACGCGCCCCGCTGCCATGCCCGTGAGCGTCATCAACATTGCCACAGGGATGACTGCCGCCGTGATCAATGCCGCCCGGACATTGCCTAGCAGCAGGAACAGGATAACAATGACGAGCAATGCGCCTTCGGCGAGGTTCTTTTCGACCGTGCTAATCGTCCGCTCAACCAGCTCGGTGCGGTCATAAAGCGGTTGCGCGACGACACCGGACGGCAGCGATTTATTAATCGCTTCCAGCCGTTCGGCAGCTGCCTGCGCAACGATGCGTGGGTTGCTTCCGGTCAGCATGAAGATCGTGCCGAGTGTTCCCCGTCAGCACCAATGGCACAGATTTGATGTTGTGATTTAAGGAGTGTTTTGGTCTCATCGT
>NZ_JBHUEL010000013.1:0-41877 GCF_042680825.1 Sphingorhabdus buctiana | reverse complement strand
CCCGCTCGCATTCGAGGCCAAGGTGGCATAATGAGATAGGTGACCGGCACGAAACCGTTACAAGTCCAAAGTGATGAATGAAGAGGTCGCCGTTACGGTAGCCGGCAAGAAGCAGAAGATGACCAAAAAGGAGTTCCTGATACGTAGCAGCTATGACAAGGCGATCAAATCGAACTCCGTGAAGGAGTTGCTCACCCTCGCCCGACTTTATGAAAAGCTAGCTCCATCTTCGATGGATCCGCCCGAACCCATTCAGATCCACTCCATACCAGGTGATGAAGGATTGTGAATCCAGGGCAAATTGCCAGTTCCTTATGATTGGTAATGACGTGACCCCCTGGTTTCCACCAGCGGGGATTAGAGCCCAGCAGCTTTGTTGCGCATGAGCGCAGTGTAAGCAATGGCCTGTGCAGCGGAGCCCGAAGGGCGTAGCTGCACAGGCCATTGCTTATGCAGTTCGGCGGCGAACGCCGCCGGTGTCTCATATCCAAGGGCCGAGTGTGGCCGCGCCTGGTTGTAATCTTCGGCCCAGGCCGCGATCACTGTGCGGGCATGATCGAGGTCGAGGAACAGCGTCTCGTTCAGAAGCTCATCGCGCATCCGGCCATTGAAGCTCTCGACATAGCCGTTCTGCATCGGCTTGCCCGGCGCGATATAATGCCACTCGACCCCGACCTCACCGCACCATGCGAGCACCGCGTTCGATGTCAGCTCGGTCCCATTGTCGCTGACGATCATCCCCGGTCTGCCGCGCTCCTCGATCAGATCGCTGAGCTCGCGCACGACCCGGCGCCCGGAGATCGACGTGTCGGGCACCGCGCGCAGGCACTCCCGCGTGACATCGTCCACGATGTTGAGCACCCGGAACCGCCGACCTGACGCCATCTGATCATGCACAAAGTCGAGGCTCCACCGCTGGTTCGGCAGCGCGAGCACCGGTGCGGGCGCCCGCGCACCGATCGCCCGGCGCCGGTTGCGTCTTCGTCGGACCATCAGCCCCTCCTCTCGATACAGGCGCTGGGTCTTCTTCCTGTTGATCATCACGCCCTCCCGGCGCAGCAGGATATGCAGGCGCCGATAACCGAACCGGCGACGCTGCTGCGCCAACTCGCGCAGCTTCTCCCGAACCTCGGCATCGTCGCCACGCTGCGACCGGTAGCGCATGCTCTTCCGATCGGCGCCTGTGACACGGCACGCCCGCCGCTCGCTCATCCCATGGCAAGCCTGGAGATGGGCGACCGCTTCCCGCTGAACGGCGGGCGTCACCATTTTTTTGTGAGAAGATCCTTCAGCGCCGCATTGTCCAGCATCGAGTCCGCAAGCAACCGCTTCAGCTTCGCGTTCTCGTCCTCGAGCGAGCGTAGCCGCTTCGCCTCCGACACCTCAAGGCCGCCATACTTGGCCTTCCAGTTGTAGATCGTTGCTTCCGACACCCCGTGTCGCCGCGCCAGCTCGCCGGTCTTCGCGCCCGCCTCCGCTTCCTTCAACACCCCGATGATCTGCTCTTCCGAAAACCTCAAACGCTTCATCTGTCCGTCCTTCCTTCAAGACCGGACTCTAATCACTGTTGGAGGAAAATCAGGGGGTCACGTCAGTAGCACCACCGCTACCTGCGCGCCGCCATGCCCGGCGCCCACGATAAGCACGTCAAACTTCATCATCCCTCCGTTACGGCATCTTAAGCTTTTATGCGCGGTTTCCTGACAGGCGCCGAGGCAGCGCACAAGAAACAATGGCTATTCGGCCTGACGGAAGCAGGTAACGTGACTCGCTGCGCGCGAATTTTATCGCTGATTCAGCTTCGAATTTTGCCGTGCTGCACGGTCCCCGATTGCTCCGAGCGAAATGACGGCGTGACCTTGGACGCGGCGAGGTCCATTCGGGTGTCGATATCATTCAGTTCATGCACAGGCACATCAACTCTGAGGCATTGCGCCCTTGCGCTGAGATAGGATCCTATGCCGCGATCGCCCTGCAGCAGCGGCAGCATTTCCGCGAACTGATCCACCGTCAAACAGACAGGAATGCCCGCCTTGCCGTCTGGATATTTCGCTGCGGACGGACAGCCAACGGTAGCCGCGTCGGCGAGACGGCGCAGTGTCGCGGATGTGACAAACGGCATATCGCCAAGCATAAGTAGCAATTTTTCGCAATTTATCTCCACGGCGTGCCGCATGGCGACCGCGATCGACCCGGACAGACCGAGCCGAGCCTCCGGATTGCCGAGGAGCTTGGCGATACCTTCTGCCTCGGCCTCTTTCGCAAATTTGGGGCAGGTATCGCCGACGACAATGACCAAGTTCCTCGTATCGAACTCGAGAGCCGCATCCACCGCATGGCGTCCCAAGCGCTTTGAAGAAAATTCGACGTCAAGCTTGGGCCCTTCAAAACGGCGGGCCATGCCGGCCGCCATGATGGCTATGCAAAGCCGGTCGCTCACGGATGGGGGTGCAATGCTTCATAAGCGCCGACCACTTCCGATAGTATCGATAAGGCCAAGACTTCCGGCGTGCGCGCTCGAGGCACAAGCCCCACGGGGCTGTTGATGCGGACCAGGGCTGTATCGTCCCAGCCATTGGCGCGCAGCGACTCAAGCCGTCGCGCGCGCGCCTGAGCCCCGCCCTGGCAACCGATGTAGAAGGCCGACGTGTGAAGGGCCCACGCGAGAAGGCGATGCTCCCATTCATGATCGTGAAACAGGAGAAGAACCGCCGTCCAAGGATCTGCTGAAATCCCGGTGGGGACCGTATTCAAGGAAAAATGCTGACCGGCCACGTGCCATTCGACCTCGACGCCTGTTGCCTTGGCCTGCCGTTGCAGCGCCTCACACTCCGCTCCAGTTCCCACGACAAGTAACCGGAGCCGCGGAATGTAGCGTCTCATGCGCAAGAAATGCCGATCGTCGGCGGCCGGAACAGCTAAAGACAGCGCGGTCGCCCGGCGTGCGTCGAGATCGGCGACGCACTTCGACAGATGTTGCATTTGCGGAGCGGGATCAATCAGAATGTCGAGGCCTGACCCGCAAGGGAGACGAAAGTCGATGAAAGGCGATCCTTTTCCGTAGCGCAGCAATTTTATGATCCCGTCGCGCGCGGAAATTTTCGCTTGGCCCGCCAGTTCATTCTGCAGACAATTGTCGGCCATGTCCCCTACCAACGTACCATCGCGACCGATGGCGAGTTGCGCGCCGCACCGACGCGAGAAGCTGCCGTCGATCCCTATGATTGTGCACAAGGCGGCCGGTGCGTTTGCCGCATAAACGAGGGCTGCGTGGTCGGAAGACATCATTCCTTTCCCGCACTCTTCGCTGGCCGTGCGATTTTGGAGGAGCTTGCACTCGAAACCGGGACCGACTTTTCAAGCGCCAACATTTGTCGTCGCATTCCGTCAACTCGCCAGGATTTTGGTAACAGGCAGAGTGCGCAAACGCGGGCCGCCGGCATCCGCGATCGCGTTGACCAAGGCCGCGATCGTCACCGGCACTGCGTCCTCGCCGATACTGGCCGGCGGCTCAGTTGAGGGCAGGATTTCAATCGTAACCGCGGGCATCCGGTCAAGCTTCAGAATCGGATAATCATGGAAATTGCTTTGCTGCACCTGTCCATTCTCGACCGTGATCTCGCTATGGAGTGCGGTCGTCAGAGCGTAGGCGATCCCTCCCTCCAATTGGGCGTGGACGATATCGGGATTGATTACGGTGCCGGCATCGATTGCGAGAAAGACATGGTCGACCCGCAGGCCGACCTGTTCGTCCAAGCTGACGTCGACGATCGCCGCCTTTGTCGACGAAGGATAGCTTGGATAGTAGCTCGTGTCCCCTACCGCGAGCCCGCGGCCGCGTCCCCTCCCCTTCGGAGCGTGCCAGCGTCCTTTCTGGATCGCGAAATCGAGAAGCTTGAGGTGATTCTTCACCCGGGCAACGGCGATGTCGCGGTCCTCTATATCGGCGGGAATATAGGAAGGATCGAGCAGCGACCGGTAGAATTCGGGGACGTCTCGGCCAGTCAGCAGACGCAGTTCGTCGAGGAAACCGAAGTTCATCCAAAGATGCTGGGTGAAGCCGACGCCCCGCATCCAACCGAACGGAAGCGGCGAGTCGGGATTCCGCTTATAGGCAAAGCGGACATTGGGCGGCTGGAAAGGAAAGCGCGTTTCGCCATAGCTCTGCTCGGCCGACGTTCCGCTGGCGACAGAACAGGTCCAGACCGTCACATTGCCGGCGCCGTCCAGCCCCGCTTCAAAGCGTGCCGCCGTGATTGGCGCATAATAGCTTTTACGCACGCACTCCTCGCGCGTCAGCAGCAGTTTCACGGGCGTGCCCTTGCAGGCTAGCGCGATCTGTACCGCCTGATGGACGAAATCATTTTGCAGGCGCCGGCCAAAGCCCCCGCCGGCCGGGAGGATATGGACATGCGCCTTGTCGGGCGACACCCCGACCAAGCTATGGGCGATGCGCCAGGCATCGTCGGGAAACTGGCTATTGGTCCAAATATGAACCTCTCCGCCATCGACACACGCGCTGCAGTTCATCGGCTCCAACGGCGCCGGATCCATATAGGGATAGCTATATTCCGCCGACAGCGTCTTCGCCGCTTTTGCAAGCGCGCTCCGGGCGTCGCCAGCCTCGACAACCACCGGGGCATCGCTCCGGGCCTGGTTGGCAAGCGTCTTTATATACTCCACGCTTGAAAATTTAGCATGAGGACCGGCGTCCCAATCGATTGTCAGCGCATCGAGGGCGGTTTTTGCCTGCCACCAGCTGTCGGCGACGACCGCCACCGCATCATCCATCTTGACCGGCGCAGCCCAAACATCCGGATCCTCGCCTTCTGGAACGGGCCCATTATACCCGACCTTGGCTCCCTTGATCTCGACGACTTTGGGATTGCCCGGCATGTCTTTGATGCTGCCCTTGTCGATGCTGCGCAGCTTTCCGCCGAAAGTTGGACTTTGGCGGGCGACCGCAAAACGCATACCGGGCAGTTCGAAATCAATGCCATAGGTAATTTTACCGTGGATTGCGGCATCCACATCACGGCGCGGAATTGCCTTGCCGACCAGTTGCCGGTCAGCTGCATCCTTCAGCTTCACCGTTTTCGGATCGGGAATCGGCATTTTCGCGGCTGCTTCCGCCACTGACGCATAACTCAGTTTCTTTCCAGACGCCTTGTGATGGATCGCCCCCTTGACCGCTTCCAGCTCGACTTCGGGCACCTTCAGCCGCGCAGCCGCGGCGCGAATCAACATAGTCCGCACCTGTGCACCCGCTCGCTGGGTCGGTTCGAACAAGGTCTGCGCGGAATGGCTGCTCAAGACCGCCGTCCAGACGTAGACATTGCCCCGCGTTGCGTTAACGGCCGGATCGTAAAATTCGCTCTTTAGTGTGGACCAATCCACTTCGAGTTCTTCGGCCAGCATTTGCGGGATCGTCGTCAAGACCCCCTGCCCGATCTCGGTTTGGGGCACGCGCAAGGTGACGCTGTTGTCGCGATGGATCACCACCCAGGAGAGAAGTTCGACCCCCGGTTCGCTATCATCGGGAAGCTTCGTCCGGTCCTTGCAGCCTGCGAGCGAGAGCGTGAAACTCACGCCCGCCGCAGTCACCAGCGCGCCCGTGACGAAACCTCGCCGCGTGAGAACAGGTTCCTTCACTGGCCGCCCCTCCCGCTCTGAGCCGCACTGCGGATTGCCTTGCGGATGCGGTTGTAAGTGCCGCAGCGGCAGATATTGGTGACACCCTGTGCAATCTCCTCATCGCTTGGGGAGGGATTGTTTCTGAGGAAAGCGGCAGCGGCCATGATCATGCCAGGCTGACAATAGCCGCATTGCGGCACCCCCGCTTCGCGCCATGCCGCCTGTACGGGATGCTCGCTGCTCGCGCCGAGGCCCTCGATGGAAGTGATTTTCGATCCAGCGGCCTGGCCGACTGAATAGGCGCAGCTGCGCACCGCGGCCCCATCGACATGAACCGTGCAGGCGCCGCACAAGCCTGCGCCGCATCCGAATTTGGTCCCCTTGAGTCCCAAGCTGTCGCGCAAAACCCACAACAGCGGCACGGCCGGATCGACATCGAGCCGGTGCTTCGTTCCATTCACTTCAATTTCAAGCATGATGCCTCCCGTCTCCCATGCGATGCTCGAGGGGCTCGGTGCGACTGGGATTCACGGGCCTAGCGGAATCCACACCAAACTACGCGCATCGACGCTCCAAAATCGGTAGCACTACTACTGAATTATACAAACGAATAATTAATCAGTCAGCGATCGGGCGGACACGTTCCCCGCCCATAGCTGGTACAGTTGTCCTTTTCAGTCGGCGCCAGGGGGAAATACGGTGCCCCAACCTCGGCTCGGTTCCGACTAGAGGCCGTCATCGTGTTGTTCGATGGCCTTGGTAAAAGCCATCGAGTCGAAATGGGCGTGTTCGGTGCTAACCTTGCCCTCCACGATGGTATCGATCAATACGACGTCCCACGAGATTTCCGCGCCGCCAACGGGCGCGCCCTCGCCGACATATCGTGCCTTTACTCGCAATTCGCCTACGACGGCCTTGGAGCTTGCAACAATATTCGCATATTCGACCTGAACGGTTCCCGCTACGAACTGCGCATTGTAGTCTTCCAGATACTCGCGAAACGCATGCTTGCCCCGCACGGGACGATCCGAGAAAGGAATGTCTACATATACCATGTCCTCGTTGTAAACCGTTAAGAGCTCATCCAGATCGTTGCGCGCCCAAGCGTCAACTTGCCTCTTTAGCAACGCCTCGTTCTCGCGCGCGAGCTGCATTTCGACCGACGCCTCGACCATTATATTCCCCCAGTTCGCCGGAGTAGCAGCGCGTGCTCCGCCAGAAAGGCGTTTAGGTTGCGCGGAGGGTGTCCGGTGATACGAGCGACAACGTCGGTAACCACAGCCGTGTCCCCCTTCATGATGCTGCGCCCTATGTCGGAGAAATACTCAATGAATTGCTCCGACGCGCCCGCGTTTCGCAGCCTTGCCTCTGCCGCCTCGGTCGTCTCTTCGACGGGCCGGACAACCGCCCCGGCGACTGCTGATAAGCAATCCGCGAGCTGGTCGAGGGTGAGCGAATCAGGCCCAGTCAATGTGAGTGCTTGCTTGCCGCAATCCTGGCCGAGCAGGAGTTCTACAGCTACAGCGGCAATATCCCTGGCATCGATCCGGCTGGGCGTGGGAGAGACGCAGCTCCATCATGAACTGTTCGGCGGCAGAGCAGGGATCTGCGGACGTCACACCCTGACCGTTGGCACACAAACCGTCGATGTTGAGGGCTATCCCAGCCTGCTTGCGGCGATGGACGGACACGGCATCCCGGTTGTCGCCGATTGCCGCGCGGGGCATTGCGGGCTGTGTCGCCGTAGGATCGTTAGCGGAGATGTGATCCACGGGCCTGCCCTTGCGTGCGAGGTCAAGGCAGGGGAATGTCTGCCCTGCGTTGCCATCCCATTGACCGATTTGGAACTGGCGGCTCCTTGCCATTAGCGATGCGCTGCCAGCCAGTGAATGTATCGCAAGTTTTATCGGGCACAATTTTCGAAGGAAACGGCGGCCTTGTTAGCGACTGGCGCCAAATTGAATGTCGCGATCAGGGCAAGTGCCTTCGGGCGGCCACCGTCGCAATGGTGCGGTGTTTCTCTTGTGAAGACCTTAAAAACGCCTGCTTACGGGATGATCTTAATCTGTGACGGTGGCTACGTTATCATCATATCCGGATCGCAGGCAGCAAAAGCCAAATGGCGTGAAAGGCAATCTCCCACACTTGCTATTTTCCTATAATGTTCTCCCTTATCGTGTTTCACAGAACAATGGTTGCGGTGGCCTCAGCTCGTAGAAATAACCTGCAAGCGCTTCGGGATCGCTGGCGACCTTGACCTCCAAGACGACTTTACCCTTTGCATCCACGATGCACGCACTGCTCTCTTTCAGAGAGACATCGATCCCGGCACAATACTCAATGGCTGTTCCTCTCACGATGCTTGGGGCCGATCACTCGGAACCCGTTTTCAACACCATCATTCTGAGGGACAGCCACCAGCCTGGCTACTCTTGAGACGCCGGCCCATTACGGCATCTAGGTGTTTGGTCCCAGCATGTGATGACTGGGTTTGACGATAATGACATTAACTTGATCTTGCCCGGGAGGGCGCTCGGTTTGTAATTCTCCGGCTGCGGCGACGCCGCAACGCCATTTCCGGAGACGCTCGCCTTGATAGCGCTTGTGGCCCAAACAGAAAGAAGCGGCTCGGTTCGACCGCAAATTCGGGCGTTGGACGGCTTTGAATACCTTCGGTTTCCGGCCGGTTACGTTCTTCCTTTGCGCGGAGCACTATCAGGGCTGATCAGACTCCATCCCGGCGGCGAGGAACGCCACTATATTATCGAGCATCTCGTCTTTGGACAGATGGTGTATCTTGCCTTCCGTTAAATCCTCGATGCGCCCGAGATCATTTAACATGAACATATATGTGCCGACCAGGAACGACATTCGCAACCCGATCGTCCGTCGTGGCAGATGAGGAATAGCCTGAGCCAAGACGTCTACATATCGTTTGACCGACGCATCATAAACTTCCTTCCGAAGTCGCAAGGCGTGTTCTTCAGCCTCCGAATGAAGGCGGGACTGCAATCGCGCGAACGCTGCGCCAGACTCGCCGCTGTGCTTCAAGTCCCACTGAGGCTGGAGATAGGCCCGAATGATGTCCCGTACATGTATTGGCTGGTCAGAATCAAGCAACCGGTCTAACAATACATGACGATGCCCGGACAGCAGCCCGCCGCGCCGTTTATATACTTCGTCGAAAAGCTGCTCTTTCGTGTCAAAATAATAGCGAATCAGTCCCTGATTGACACCAGCGCGTTCCGCAATGTCACGAACGCTAATCCCGGTATAGCCACGTTCGGCAAAGGCGATTTCCGCCGCGTCCAGAATCTTTTCCTTCAGTTTGCCGTTATTCTTGGGACGCCCAGGCTGCCTTGCCGGCTTCTTTTTCTCACCCTTCACTGCATTTTCTGCAGCGACCGTGGCCTTGGAATCCATCTCAACTCCTTCCGAATTCAAGTTCGAGCCCTTTTCTAGCCATGAACGGCGTCACTGCCAGGAAGGGAAGCCTGTCCGCGGAGGTTCTGCTCGATCCATCCGACAAGCAAATCCGCGATCGCTGCGCTGTTTATCTCACTCATCAGCATGTGTCCATTGCCCCCGAGGCCATGCTCTTCAAGGCGGATATGCTCAGAAATATTTCCGCGATCGCGAATGAACGCGGCCGCGCGCGCATTGGCATCACGCATCCAACTTGCCTCGGCCGTGACGATTGCCACGGGTCGCTCGAACGGATCGGCCGTCCCGGCATAGGGCGCCGCACAAAGACCGTTCTCAAACGTTCCGAGTGGATGAACCATCCCAGGATAGCCCAGTGGCTCGATCGCGAGGATCCCCGCAACCTTGTCGCCGCCCTTGGCAGCTAGGGCCCAACCGCACGGACCACCGGCCGAATGACTGACGATGATCGTAGGGCCGGTCAATTCGAACAGTTGGTCGGCGATTGCCTCGACATGATGCTGGCTCGCCGCAAGCGTAGTCGCCATCGGACCTTGGCTCGCCATAAACCGGTCGCCAGCCTGGGGATCCTTGGGCCAGCGATCATGCTTTGCCGCCTCGGGCCAGAGATCATGCCGTGCCGGTTCAACAAAACGAGGATAAAGGAACCCATAGTCCGGAAGCGGCAACGCCGGGCCAAGTATCCGTTCGTTCCAGGCGCACCGCCCGTGTCCAGGGCGATCAAGGATAAAAACCGGATAGCCCGCGCTCAGAAAGCTATGCGCCCAGCCAGGCCGACCATCGGGTGTCCGCAGGAATTCGGACCCTTGCCCGCCCCCTCCGTGAACGAAGAGCACGGACACCGGCCGCGACTGCTCGGGTATGAACCACTCGACATAGGCACCGATCCCCGGCCAGATTTTGCCCTCAGCGTGAACGGGTTCACCGGTGAGGAACCGGCCGCCGAAGTCCTTGAGTCGATACGGCCCCACGATGACCTCAGAAATGAGTGATCAATTGGTCGGTGAAACTCAGTTCCCTTCGGATCAGTTCCTGATCCCCCGCGACGGTGCGGAGGAACTGAATTCGCTCCTCCTTCTCCTGGCCTTCCTTGAGATAATAGAGGTTGCGCAGGTTGAGCGAAGCGCGCGGTGACGTGATTTCGGTAAAAATGCGCCGCCGGTCTTGTTCGTAGAATTCCAGAATGTCGTGATCGGCGCCATCATGTATCACCCGGTTCAGAGCTTCGATCAAAGCGAACGCATCGAACATTCCGCCCGTGAGGCCGAGGCCGCCGGTCGGATTGGTCACATGTGCGGCATCGCCTACGAGGATGACGCGGCCTACGCGCATCTTGTCCGCCACGCGCTGGTGCATTCGGTAGGGCGAGGCGGCCAGAACTTCGTACGGCAGATCGGGCAGGTGGTCGGCGAACATGGCATCGATGCGTTCGGGCAACCCCTCGAGGGGTAATTCCGGATCTTCGACGAAGGTAACGCGCCAAGCGTCCGACTGATCGATCTTGCAGATGACCGCGCCATGCTTTTGGTCGATCTGCATGACTGTCGGCGAATATCCCAACGATGACAGATCGATCTTTGTATTGGTCGCGATGTAGCGGTTGGGCCAGGTCACGCCGAAGAATTGCAGCCCGAGAACATCTCTGCGCACCGTGCTGTTCGCGCCGTCGGCGCCAATAAGGAAATCACCCTCCAAGCGTTCCGGCCCGCCCGGTCCGTCGAGCTCGGCGACCACGCCACCCGCATGCTGGCTGCAACCTTTCAAGCGCGCCTCGTAGCGGATTTCGATATTAGGAAGCATCGCGACATGGCGGGCCAGAACCCGGGAGAGCAAGCCTTGATGCAGATGCAGGGCCTGGCCGTCCTCATAGGCTGGCGAACCCGCCCACTCGATCATTTCGCCCGTGCTGTGGATGTGCCAGCCGAAGGTCTGCCGAAGGAAGCCCTCGTTGACACAGTCCTGCAGAAGCCCGAGCTTCTCGAGGTACGGCAAAACAGGATAGTGGTAGACAAGCGCTCGCGGACTATCGTTGAGCTGCGCCTCGGATTCGAGGATTGTAACGCGCGTCCCCGCTTTCGCGAGGCCGATCGCCGTGAGCAGGCCGGTCGGTCCCGCGCCGGCGATGATTACATGTTGGGTCATTGATCTACCTCTCCTTCATTAACCGAGCCCCGCCCCTCCAAAGCCCCGAGCTGGCCGAACCAGTTCAGGATGTCGTCGGAGCTGGTAACGTCGCCATATTTTTGGGCGATGTCATAAAGATTGGCTTCGTGCGGCGCGGACGCCCGGTCCGCGCAGCAATCGCGCGGCACCAGCACGATAAAACCGGATTGCACGGCATCGACGACGGTCGCGCGCACGCATCCCGATGTGGTCGCTCCCGTAACTACAACCGTATCGACCCCGGCAGCGGTAAGCAGACCGGCAAGATTGGTGCCATGAAAGGCCGACGCACCATGCTTGACGATGATGGGATCGCCTGCGGTGATGCCCGTCGCGCTGTCGATCTCGACCAACCTCGTGCCCGCCAACAGCGCCTTCATGCCGGTCGCCTTGCGAAGCCAGGGCAATGCCTCCGCCTCCCACGGCTGATAGGCGATCGTGGTGTAAATAACGGGAAAGCCGCGTTCGCGCGCACCATCAGTGAGCCGACGCGTCGCAGCGATCTCAGCCTTCATATCCGTGGCTGTGGGATAGCTGGTGTCGGTGAAGCCGTAGGAGAAATCGACCACGATAACCGCCGGACGGGTTCCTCTGGGAGCGCTGCGGCCGAATCCGGCCCTTTCATAAACCTCAGCCTGCGACATCGAACACCTTGCTTTCCGCCTCCCTCGAACGGCCGTTTCGGTCGAACTGGAGTTCCTTGACCACGATTTCACCATCGATCAGCACCGGTTTGCCATCGAGGAAGAGTGAGCAGCCGCGCATGGGAATATCGAGGTGGCAGGCCGTATCGTTCATTCCGCCAAGCTCGTTGTTGGGGCCGGTCGAAAACAGCACATTGCCGAGATAGCTGCGCGGCTCCATCCCCATGCCCCCGGGAAATTCGCCCGGCGTCATTCGATGCCATTTGGCATCCGGATTCATCCCCCAGCCAATATGGCTCATGGCAAATCCGCGCTCGTCCTCAAAGTCGGCCATATAGGATTTGACGAGGTCGGCTTCCAAGCCGCCGCGGATGTCCGTGATCCATCCCCGCTTGATCGTATAGGTAATTGGCTCGCGAACGTAGATATTCTGGGGGAGGAGCACGTCGCCCGGCCCCACGACGATCTGACCATCGACACCGTCATCGTCCCCGCCGGTAAATACGAAGCCTGAAGGCCAATGATCCCAACGCCCGGGCTGGTCCGTGCAGGCATATTCGGTGATGGTGGGGTATGTGCCGAGCTTGTAGATCACATCGGTTCCATGAGGAGAGGTGATGTGCATCGTCTTGGCCTGCGCCAGCAATTCCCCCGCCCGCTCGACTTTCTCGCGCAGTTCAGGGTTCGGCAACATGCGCGCGAGCAGTTCGGGCGGCTCGACCACGGTCAGCACGCGCGTGCCGGCCGCCTGGATCGCCATCTGCTCCGGCGAGAACAGCAGAAAAATGCAGTCGATGAGCATGTCGGCGTTCTTGAGGGCCTCAACCGCCTCCGGCATGGCGGCGAGCGACGTCTGGCCGACCGCCCACCCCCCCATGGGAGACGCCGCGGGAAGGCGCATGTGATAAATATTCGCGCCCAACGTCCTGCCGGCAGCGAGGAAGGCATCTGCATAGTCGAGGCGTTCGTCGCCCTGGGTGAGGACAATCAGGCGCTCGTTCGCACGCACTCCGGACATCTTCAGTTGATGCAGGCAAATTTCGATAAAGCTTGCGCGATCCATTGCGGACGCTCCAATTCTGTCAAATTCTGAAATCGCTGACGGCGCGCAAAAAACCATCAAGGTCGTCCCACGGGATCATGTGCCCCGCGCCCTCGACCGTCGTGATTTCGATGCTCGGCGCAAGGCGCTTGAACTCTGCGATGTCGGCCTCTTCGATCACCGGAGAGGCGCCGGCCACTACCAGGCGCATCGGCAAATCGAGGTGCGGCAAGTCCTGATGAATGTCGTCGGTGTGAAAACCCTTGTAGGCGGTGTCGATCGCATGAAGATCACAGCTATGGAGCCACTCCGCCCGCAGCGCGCGCTGCTCTTCGGTCCAGGTGGGGCAGAAGGTCTTCATGTCCTCCGCCGAACAGCCCCGCTGTGCCAACAGGATGGAGTCTTCGTACCAGGGCCAGGCCGAGGGATAGGGACGCCGGCCGGGTCCGCTTACCGGCGGATCGACGAGGATCAGCCCGCCAAAGACCCCCGGCGCCTTGCGAGCAGCGCGGATCGCCGTGCGTGCGCCCATCGAATGGCCAAGAACGATAGGTGCGTCCATTTCGAGCGCCTCAACAAGAGCGACAGCGTCGTCCGCCATCGCATCGAGCGAATAGTCGAGGTCTCCCCCTTGGCTGAGCCCGCGCCCCCGCACATCCAGAACATGAACTTCGAAATGCTCCGAAAGGGGTTTTGCAACGAAGTCCCAGGTGACCGCCGGCGAGGTAATCCCCGGAATCAACAGCATTTGCGGGCCGCCCTCACCGTGCTGAATCAGATGGTGCCGGATGCCGTTCGCATGGACGTTATAGCCGCGCATCGCCATCCCCTTAGTAGGCGCCAGAAAGCAGGGTGCCGCCGCCGGGCACCCGCGTGTCGAGATCGAGCGACTTGAGCATCGCCCAGGTCGTGGCGATCGCCGCGGTCAAAACGGGCTTGCCGACCTGCGCCTCGACAATCGAGACAGCGGGCAGAGACGGCATCTGCACACATGCCGACAGCACGACCGCGTCGACGTCGCCGATCTGTTCCATGCTGGCGACAATGCCGGGAAGACGGGCCGGGTCGTGCCCGGCAACCGCGAGATTGTCGGAAATCTCAAGAGCGCGCCATTCCGTCACTTCAATACCCTCACTGCGGATATAGTTCACGACCATCTCCGTCAGCGGCTTCATATAGGGAGCAACGATAGCGACCTTCTTCGCGCCAATCGCCTTGATGCCATCGACAAGCGCTCCGGCGGAGGAGACAACGGGCGCTGAATTGCCGTTGTCGACGGTGACCTGATGCAGCCTCGCCTGCGACTCGCGATGATAGCCATGCCCCATCGACATGATCGCCACGAGGCAGGCATAGCCCATCACATCGACCGCAGCGTCGGACAGTTCAAGCGCGCAGCGATCACTCGCCGCATCCATCGCGGCCAATTCTTCCTTCGTGACATGCTTCATCCGCATGCGCGAGGAATGGAAGGTGAAGCGCTCAGGCGAAATCGTCTCACGCGCACGCAAGAGTGCCGGAATCTCGGTTTCCATCGTCACGTTGGAACTCGGCACGATCTGGCCGATGCGATAGGTTCTCATGAGGATCTCCTTTACTCATATATATTAATTAGTCACTCGTATAAATACAAGCGAAATTCGCCGGCCGCATGCATTGGATACACGCCGAGCGAAGCGTTGCAGTAACAAAATCGCATAGCAACCCACCACTCTCAATATAATGTAACAGTTTCATAGCTATAAGGGGTATGCCATAAAAACCTCCGTACAAAGCTGTTGGCTTGAAGCGGTGAGGGCTTCCCACGCTATGGCAATCTCGCCTAGGCCAGACGATTATGAAAAAGTTCTGCAATACGATCAAATTCTGCGAATGCGGTATTTTCTGAAACGTCCACAATCAATTTTGTTGGGCTGTACTTGCCGCGCCGAAAGCAAAAGAACTGAGGCCAATCTGCGCAGCCATTTTTGCAGATCCGCCAACCATTGCTTGAAAATCGCCCGTTAACTCATGCAGGTCGAGCACATGGGCCGATTAGTCGACTTGAAAGCAGGCGATCAAAATAAAACCTATCACAACATCAATCCCCAATGTTTTTTGCCGGCGTTTGGTGAAGGAACTTTCCAACCTGGTTAGTCGCTTACTACCATTGAATACCTCAAGGGCTGCCACCCGACGCCGCCGATGCTTCCCCCCGACGCGAAAGCTCTCGCAGTCGTAGCTCCTTGGCACTGGGTAACGCCTGCGACGTTTATCCCCTCAAACTTTTACGCGCATTCAACTACTTGAAGCAGCAATTGAGCGCTGATCAAACATTGGCTTTCCAATGCACTATTGTGGATTTGTGAGCGCTTGAGGAAATCATCTCTCGCAATGGGACACCAACAAACCACTTTGGTAGCACAGTGAAATGGCGGATACTTGCCTCTTTCCCGAATGTGGCACGCGCAAAGCATGATGATCAAACATTCAGTTTTATCGCTGCCGGTTGCGATAGGCGAGAGGCCGAACACTATACGAGTTTTCAAAAACGCGGCGGCTAACGTCAAACCAGACACGGAAGGATTATCATTCAATTTGCCCCCGCTGCAGCGTCGCAGCGGGGGAAGTTTACCAAGAGATTTGTTTGTGGCTTCCCGGGTTAGAACCGGAAAGTAGCATCTACGCCATATGTGCGCGGCGTGCCCCGAATGAGGTAATCAAGCCCCGCAAACCTCAACGCTAAACCGTAGTTGAAATACTTCTGATTGAAGAGGTTTTTCACGCCTGCACCAACAGAAAAACGATCTCCGTTGTACGCAATCCGAGCGTTGGAAACCCAATAGCCCTTCTGGGAAACCGCTGTCGTTTGCGCAATATCAAAATAGATGCGCGAGGTATAAGACGCATCAATGTTGAGATCGACCGTCCCATCTTTAATTTCCGCGAGCACGAAGCCGCCCGTGAGGTTTAAGCTAAATTTCGCAGAATTTGATATTTGGTTCCCGGCGACAATGGTGCCGCTCGAACCTGATACGACAGCATCGTTGTCATATTCGGGATCCAGTGCACCAATGCCCACACCAAGCGTTACCCGATCTATTGGCCGCGCAGTTATCTCGGCTTCGATACCGCGGACGCGGGCACCACTGATCGAACGGAGAGGAAACAACCCCCCCGCTTCAGTCACGACGACCTGCTGGTTACGGTAGTCGGTCTGGAACAGTGAACCGTTGATCGTCAGCGTGCGATCTAGCAGGGTAGATTTGAAGCCAGCTTCATAGGTCCGCGCCGTCTCAGGGGGCGCGAAGGTGATTTCGGACGGATCACTGAACGCTTGCGCATTCACTGCACCGCTGCGATAGCCTTCGCGCATGGAGGCATAGAGCAAGACGTCGTCGGAAGGCTTCCAATTTACACCTACTTCGAAGCTGGTATTGCTAAAGGTGCTGCGGTCGGAATAGCCACTTATGGTTGGGAAGGCCAAGGGATCTATATTATCCCCTAGGAATGCGTTGAAGTTTGCAACAGCGACTTTATCCCGACTGAATCGCACACCGCCATATACGGAAACTGTCTCAGTTATTTCTAAATCGCCACGAAGATAAGCCGCATAGCTTTTGCGCTCTTGATCGAAACTATTTGACTGGACAAAACCCGTTCCGGTTGGCGTAAATCCAAAGCTGCATGCGGGACCGCAACCCGGATCGGTAAGGAGCGAATAATCGAACCCGGCATTGACCGAGTCTTTCGAATAGAAAAGACCGGCCTGAGCATTGAATGGTCCATCAAATGACGTCGCCAAACGCAACTCCTGAACGAACTGCTTGATATCTCGGCCAAAGGTGACGATCGGGTCATCCGCCTCGATAACAAGGCCGTCGTCATCTCCAATATCGACCCACTTGCCCCAGTCATAGGTCGTCACAGAGGTCAGCCTGATAACATCGGATGCATCCCAATTCATGATCAGGTTTAGCCCATCGCTGCGGATAGTCCGCTCTGGCGTGTTGGTCGTTGCAGTTTGAAAAAAGCCCAAGCCATTTCGGTTCGATCCGGGAAGACCGGACAAATTATTGCCGGGAAACAAAATTGCCGGATCATTGAAATCAATGTTCCCGGCGAACGGCGCATAGTTACGGCCACCGCTCCTAACATGGTTGTAACGTAGCGTAGCCTCAAAGCTGTTCGAGGGTTCGAACTGCAGTGCCCCTCTGAAAGCAAAGACGTCCGTCTGGTCCAGATCGCCAAGGCCCGGCGTCACGTTTTCAAGCACGCCAGTGTCATGGACGTAGAGCGCAGCAACGCGCACCGCCAGCACTCCATCTATCAAGGGAGCTTGCACGGCTCCCTGTAACCGAACACGATTAAAGTTACCGTAAGAGCCGGTTACATATCCTTCGGTCGAAAAACTAGGCTTTTTGGTTACGATGTTTACGGCACCACCTGTCGCATTCTTCCCGTAAAGCGTTCCCTGTGGGCCGCGAAGAACCTCGACGCGCTCGACGTCAAACAAAGGCATCGTTTCAAATGTTGAAAGACCGCGGATGCCTTCGTCGATATAGACGGCAATAGGCTTGCTCTGGTTCGCAGAATAGTCGGTTGAAGAAATACCCCGAATAACAAAGTTGGGCGGACCGCCTTCACCGAAGGGAGATGCGACTTGTGTATTTGGCGTAACCTTCATCAAATCGCCAATCTGCACCGCTTGGCGGGCCGCAATCGCCACTTCGCCAAAGGCGGAGACGGCAACCGGAACGTCCTGGAGACGTTGCTCGCGCCGTTGCGCGGTAACAATAATGTCGCCGGAGTCGCCTGCAACCTGCTGCTCTTCCTCGGGCGTTGCGGCATCCTGAGCATAAGCCGCCGAAGAATAAACCAGCGGCAACGAAGCGAGCGAAACTGCCAACGCAGTATGTGCTGAACCGCGTATCAATCGAGCAATCATTTCAATTCTCCCTCTTTATGTATGTCATTCCCACCGATCAGGACTCCATGGCATTCGAATTCCGCCATCCTCCTCCCGCTCGCGAACAAGCACTCCCGCCCAGAGAAGTACGGTTAAACCACCTTTGCTATAATTATCCTACTGCATAATTTATGTCATTGTCAACGTCAATGCAAGCCTATCTTAATTGCCCTCGCGGTCCACTCTGCGCCAAAAAAGCACCTAGAATATAGCATATTATCATTAGTTTATGAAATTTTTTATGGATCGAATCGGAGGAGATATGACCACCTTGCCATCCTGACATAAAATCACCACTCGCATAAATTAGTTGTGGAGAAAAGCAATTTTGCTACTAGTGTGAGTCGTTCGCGACCAGCGCGATTTTCAGGCGACGCAGCGAATGCCAGTTTGCCTGCAGACGATAGCGCAATTGTCTTTGGGGCAGTGCGAACGAGATGGAGGGGTGGATGCAGAAAACGGGAATTGTTGAGCTTCGTTCACGGCGCTATCGATCAGGCATCGGTGTTGCGATCAAGCAGGGGTTGGATGCTCTTTCGTTGAAGCCCTCGAGATCAGAACTGTTGCCGTCAAATTCGGCATCCAATGAAATTATTGGTCGTTCATGGAGGAATATATGACCCAAACAAAGGTCGCCGTCGCATCTGGGTCTGTTCAGCCCGCCGTTGACGGTCAATCCGTTGCGCTTCCGCGCTCTCTGAGCACATTCCGGCTCGCTGTCTTTGTTATCGCGGCCGTCGCGCCACTCGCCTGCGTCATTGGGGTGCTGCCCGTGGCACTTGTGTTCGGTAGTGGCACGGCCCTCCCGCTGGCATTCGTCGTTGCGACGGTCGTCACGGCATTGTTCGCAGTGGGCTATTCCGCTTTCAGTCGCGAAGTGGTGACTGGCGGCGCATTTTACACCTATATCGCGCACGGCCTCGGTCCGGTTGTAGGCTTGGGAGCAGCCGGCGTCGCGGTCGCATCATACACAATGTTTGTGCCAGGGGGATTCAGTTATCTCGGTTATATGATGCAAACCACATTCAGCGACTTGCTCGGATTCGATCTCCACTGGGTCGTTTATTCTCTGGTAGCCTGGGTAATTATCGGTTTCTTGGGCCTTCGCCAGATCGACTTCAGTGCCAGAGTGGTGCTGATCGTCATCCTTATCGAATTCATGCTACTGCTATTTTTCGATGCAATTCTTGTTGGACAGTTGGGCAGCGCGGCTTTCCCGGCTCAATCGCTCGATTTCAGCGGTCTGTTAGGTGGTGCGCCCGGTGTTGCGATCCTGCTCGCGTTTACCTGCTATTTCGGTATCGAGTCCGCTGCACTGTTTTCCGAGGAAGCAAAGTCCCCCCAAAAATCGGTGGCCCGGGCAACTTACATCGCAATCTTCATAATCGGTATCTTCTACTTCATCACTTCGTGGATTACTATAGGTGCAATTGGACCCGACAACATTAAGGGAATTCCCGAAGCAGACGTCGGCCTCGTCTATTTCAAGCTGAGTGATAAGTATGTAAATGACGCATTTACAACTATCATCCAGGCGGCTCTCGTTACCAGCATGTTTGCGACCGTTCTTTCGATGCATAATGTTGCTGCGCGCTATCTGTTCGTGCTTGGCCGTCAGGGCTTTCTGCCCCGCGTGCTCGGTCGCGCGCATCCGGTACACGGCGCGCCAACAGCAGCAAGCGCCTCGATTTCGGTCGTCGCGCTTATTGTCTTTACAAGCGCTGCATTTCTGGGGCTGCACCCAATGCTTGGACTGGGCTTGATCGTTCTTGGTTTTGCGGCGGTAGGTGTAATGTTCATGCAGGCTCTGACCAGTGTTGCGGTTGTGTCCTATTTCCGAAAGCATCCCGAACGTCACCTCTGGCAGCACGTGATCGCGCCGATATTAGCGTTTCTCGGGTTGTTGGTGGCGCTGTACTTCGCGGTGACAAACTTCGAATATCTGAGCGGCAGCCAGAATCCGGTGGTCAATCGCATTCCGATTGGCATACCGTTGGCAATGGCGGCCGGCATAGGGTTCGCGCTTTGGCTCCGCCGTTATCGTCCAGCGAAGTTCGCTGAGATGCAGCTGGACGACCTGTGATGATCTGACATTCAACGGCAGGGCGCGTCAAACATGGCTGCAGTCAACATGTATGTGAATTTTGATCGGATTTTGGATGCATCAATTTTTACGGTCCGACCCCTTTTACCTTGAAGACCAACTGAGTGAAGAAGAACGCATGATCCGCGATGCCGCGCGGGCCTACGCTCAGAACGAGTTGCAGCCCCCGGTTGCCGAGGCTTTTGCTCAGGAACACACCGATACCGCGATTTTTTCGGAAATGGGGCGCAAGGGTTGCTCGGCATCACCATTCCCGAGGCATTCGGGGGCACGGGTGCAAGTTATGTGAGCTATGGCCTCGTCACCCGGGAGGTTGAGCGTGTCGACTCCGGCTATCGTTCGATGATGTCGGTGCAATCCTCATTGGTCATGTACCCGATCCATGCGTTCGGCTCGGAAGAGCAGAAGGCGAAGTATCTGCCCGGCCTGACAAGCGGCGAACTGATCGGTTGCTTTGGCCTCACCGAACCGGATGCAGGATCCGATCCGGCTGGAATGAAAACCCGAGCGCGCAAGGTCGATGGAGGATACGTGCTGACGGGAGCCAAGACCTGGATCTCGAACGCTCCGATCGCCGACGTCTTCATTGTGTGGGCGACTTCGGAAGTTCATGGCGGGAAGATCCGCGGGTTTATCCTTGAAAAGGGAATCAAGGGTCTCGACGCCCCCAAGATATCTGGAAAATTGTCACTTCGCGCCTCGATCACGGGCATGATCATGATGGACGAGGTCTTCGTACCGGATGATGCCCTGCTACCAGGCGTCGAGGGGATTCGCGGGCCATTCAGTTGCCTCAACTGCGCCCGCTACGGCATCAGCTGGGGTGCGCTTGGAGCGGCCGAGTTTTGCTATGCCGCTGCCTGCCAATATGGGCTGGATCGAAAACAGTTTGAACGACCGCTGGCGGCAACCCAGCTCTGTCAGAAGAAGTTGGCGGATATGGCAACTTACATCGCCTTGGGTCTGCAGGCGAGTCTGCGGGTGGGCCACCTGATGGACGACGATCGCTTCGCACCCGAGATAATCTCGATGGTCAAGCGCAACAATGTCGGCAGGGCGCTGGACATTGCGCGCGCCGCTCGCGACATGCATGGTGGAAATGGTATTTCAGAAGAATATCAGGTCATCCGCCATATGGTCAACCTCGAGACGGTCAACACCTACGAGGGTACCCATGATGTCCACGCCCTGATTATCGGCAGGGCCATCACGGGGATCGCGGCTTTCTGATGCAGCAAGAAACCGCGAGCGTAAACCAGCCGCTCAAGGGCCTAAGGGTCCTTGAACTGGCCCGAATTCTGGCCGGCCCGTGGGCCGGACAGCTCCTCGGGGATCTTGGCGCGGACGTATTGAAGGTAGAAAGTCCGGACGGCGACGACACGCGCCGATGGGGGCCGCCATTTATCGACAATGGCAACGGGACACATGACGCAGCTTATTTCCACGCCTGCAATCGCGGGAAGCGTTCGATTACCGCCGACTTCGGCAGGCCCGAGATCTCGAGGAGGTGCGCCGCCTGGCGATCGAAGCCGATGTCGTTTTCGAAAATTTTAAGGTGGGCGGTCTGGCCAAGTTCGGGCTGGACTATGCAAGCCTCTCGGCCCTGAACCCCCGCCTCATATATTGCTCCATCAGTGGCTTTGGTCAGGACGGTCCTTATGCCGCTCGTGCCGGCTATGATTTCATCGTGCAGGGTCTGAGCGGGATCATGGACCTTACAGGCGAACCCGCCGGCGCACCGCAGAAAATCGGCGTGGCATTGGCTGACATCGTGACCGGCCTATATGCCGTCATCGGCATCCAGGCCGCCCTCACGCGCCGTGAACGGACCGGCCGCGGTGACCATGTGGATGTTGCCCTGCTTGACTGCATGACCGGTGTTCTTGCCAATCAAGCGATGAACTACCTGGCGACGCAGGAAAATCCGGTCCGACTGGGCAACGCACATCCGAATATCGCACCCTATGCAGTGTTCCCGGCCAAGGATGGCTGGCTAATACTTGCGGTGGGCAACGATGGTCAGTTTGACCGCTTTTGCAAAGTAGTCGGACTCGACGAACTATCGGCGTCGTCTTCATTCGCGACCAATTCTTCGCGGGTAGCCAACCGGGACGAATTGACCACCATCATCAGCGCAATCACGCAAAATTGGTTGCGTGACGACTTACTGGGTGCGCTGGAGGCCGCGACGGTACCAGCTGGCCCAATCAATACAGTTGCCCAGGTGTTGGCTGATCCCCAGATTACGGCGCGCGGACTGGTAAGACGATTTGATCGAGCCGGCGCGTCCCCGGTCGAGGGGATACGCACGCCGCTTATATTTGAGCATGCCGGCCTGTCACTCGACTGCGGATCGCCCTTGCTAGGACGAGATCAGCCCTGCTGGCTTTGAAGGTCAGTACTCCCCGAGGCAGCGATCGTCACATTGGACGCATTGCAGCACTAGGAAACAACCAGCGCCCGCCGCAAATCTAAGCCAACGTCACTCCTTGTTACGCTTGTTCGGCGACCGATGAAAGCGGGTTCGGGCGATCGACTGAAGCACCTCGCCGTCCCCACATCGAGCGCGATTGGCCCAACAAAGACACGATGACACCGCCCCGCCCGCCGACCGCGCCTACTTTGCAGTAAGCTTGCCGGCCGAACAGGAGGAGTTCTCGGCTTCCGGCCGCGAGTGATGATCGCAACGTCGAGAATGTCATAGCCGACATAGTCGAAGGCGTCTGCAAGGACCGGAAATATCCAGCAAAGGGCCGGAAAGCCAATCGGCCCGGCTCTGGAAGACAGACTAATGAGCCTTGTACATGACCTGAGGGTGCACCGCGTGCAGCGCCCCCGAACTTGATCGGGAAGACCCTTGACATCGTGCGGCGGTTCAATACCGCGATGGGCTTCCCAGAAGCAATCAGTTGCCGAAGCCACCTGCTTGCCACATCTCCCGCACTACTCGCCAACCATGAACTGTACGCTTCAGCACGAAAAGCTGGCGAATCGTCTCTTGCTTCGTGGTCGCGGGCGGGTTAGGCTGACAAGTCAATACCGCAAACACCGAAGCCATGTCCCGGTCCGACGAGACAACAGTATCCTGCACGGCAAAGGCGCAGCCCTTATTGCCATTGGGGCCAAGATAAGCAAACCAGTCGTCAAGAGCTTTTACGGACGCCTCGATCCCACGCCTCGCCGCAACATCCCCCTCGCCGGTGATAATCACATCGTGGCTATAAAATCGCTCTGCGAGTTCGGTCGACGTCAAACCATCACGATTGGCCTGATCTTGGTCGGCGTAGAAGGCATGGAGCTCCTGGACGACATCGGCTGGCGCCGCTTGCACAGGCGTTTCGTGCGCCGCCGCTGATAGCGAAGGGGCACACATCAATGCGAGCAGAGCCAAGCGCGTCTTAAGGTTACAGGTCATATAATCTCCTCATTTCCCTGTGACAATACGGCAGCTTACTGGGCCGCATATAATTAATTCTACACCGAGATAATTATCTGTCTGCGATTTGGGTGTCAAGCGAGGATTGGCGGTTGGGCGGCATGCCTGGAAAGTCCCCATTCCATATCGGGCCTCACAGCCCGGCCAAACCACTATCGCGGCGGGCGGGGCATAAGCAGCTAGATCTGCCGCATCCCTCGCGCCACTGCTGAAAATCCCGGCCACGCCAAAAGGAGACACGCCAAATCGAGTTCAGGTCGCCAATGAGCCGTAATCCTGCTCGAAAGACACCTGGGATGACATCGAGCCGCCTTGCCGCGCCGACGTCCTCTCCGCCCGCAGACGAAAGTTTCGAATCGCCAAACCACGGTATGGTCTTGTCGGGCAGAGTGCGAGGGCCATGTCCTATGAAGATGCGCGAGGCCACGACATCGCCAAGACTCGCATCGACCCGCAGTGAGCGCGCCGCGAGAATCTTTTCCTCATGTCGCTCGTCTCGCAGTGCAAGCCCATAATTCGTCGATTGCAGAATTGATTTGCATGTCGGATCGTGGCGGAATATAAGCCGTAGTCTCGCCGCGACGCGTTCAACCGGACCGACCCGGGTGCCGCACATAGCGGGCAGGTAATGAACCGCATTGCGAAGGTGGAATGGATGGATAGCGGGCTCGGCGTGCGGCCGGTAAAGACATTGGCTATCGCGTGCATCCTTTACGCGCTTTCGATCATCCTGATCAATATCGCGCCATTCTTTGTCGGGCTCTACGTCGATACGCTTCACATAAGCTTGAGCGAAGCGGGGTTTGTCCAAACCATTGATCAAGCAGGCGGCATCATCGGGGCCGTCCTAGGCTTCTTTCTCATGCCGCGCCTCTCCTGGCGGACGCTGTCATTTTGCGCTGCGTTCGTGGCAACGATGGCCAATGCGGCAACGGCGTTGGCCGACAGTTACGTACTTCTGTGCCTGATCAGGTTTGTCGCAGGGTTTGCGGTAGTCCTGTTGACTACAGTCTCCGCATGCACCCTGGCCCGCGCGCGCGTCCCGGACCGTGCATTTGGGTTTGGACTGATGCTCGGCATGCTTCTTTCCGCCGTCGCGATCTGGGTGCTGGATGCGATAAGGACGGATTTTGGCTACAGCGCAAGCTTGGGATCGGGTGCTCTGTGGCTTTGCATCGCCGCGGGCCTTGCGCTGATGCTTCCTCGCGACCTGCGCGGGCGGACAGATAAGGCAGGCGCCTTCAGCGCCGACCCGGAACAGGCAAATATGCGCGTACTCGGCAAGGTCGGCCTCATCGCGCTGCTACTCTTTTCCATAAGCGCCAACGTCGGCTTCAGCTTTACCGAACGGGTAGGACTGGACAACGGCTTGGCGCCGAGCGCTATAGCCAGATCCTTCGCGATCGGCTGCATATTTTCCTTGGCCGGTTGCCTTTTGCCGACGATATTCGGTGCAGCTGGCGGGCGGATAAAATGGCTGTCTATAACGACTGCGTTTTTCATCATTGCACTTTGGCTCTTCTACACGGCCACAACAATTACCCTATATATTGTCGCCTTCTCCATATATCTTTCGGTATTCAATATGGGCCTTGCCTACTATATGTCCGTGGTAGCGGAAAATGATCCCGAGGAACATTATACGCGGGCGATATATATCGTAAATGTTACCGCTCAATCGCTTGGCCCCGCCATTGGCGCCCTGATACTGATAGGTTATCCTATCACCATTGTGTTCTTGATTGCTCCTATAACCGCAATAGGTGCCCTGCTCTTGGTAGCTTTTTATACATCGCGGCAGCCGCGCAATTTGCCGGCATCCCTCTAGATTGGCCGGAAGCGTGACTGGGACTTGGCGGGTCGCCCTAGTTCGGCGTGGCAATGGTTCAACTTTGGAAAGGTAAGATCATTGGCGAGTTCAAACGACCAGGATTTGGTCGACCCGGTAAAGATTTTTGACTTCGGCAGCACATCGATGCTCGATTCCTCCGATCTGTGGGCGACGCTCTAATGGCAGCGGCAGCTGATGATTCGACGCCCCGCGGGTCCGGTGGCCGTTCATCGCCGCCGCATGCCGGAAAGTCCTTCTGGATTCGTGACTTTGGCGACTATTCTTCAAATCCCGACCTGAATACGGATATACAGTGCGACATCCTCGTCATCGGCGGTGGCATTGCAGGCCTTTCATCGGCCTGGCATGCCGCAAAAAGCGGCTTGGGCAAGGTTGTCCTGATCGAGAGCGAGATCATCGGCTTCGGAGCGAGCGGCCGCGCGGCGGGCTGGATCATGCCCCAGTTCGGGATGGACCAATTGTCCATCCGCAAGACATATGGCGTCGAGCGATCCAGAGCGGCCTTCGCATATTGTCGGCGCGCAACCGCTTATACGCGCGAGATCATCGAGCAAAATGGCATCGAAAGCGATTATCGCGTGCCCGGCCTTATGCGGGTGGCCTTTGACGACCGTTGGGTGGACGATCTCCATGACCTGTATTCGACCTACCAGGATATCGGTGTGGATACGGTCTCATGGCTGACCGCACCGGACGTGCAGGCCCATTATAACGGGAATAGCAACTTCAAAGCAGCCATCTCCGACACGGACCTTGGCTTGCTCAACCCCTGCAAACAAGTGCGCGCCCTTAAGAGACTGGCCGAAGCGGCGGGCGTTACGGTCTATGAAAACACCTCCGCGACACATATCGAGCGACGGCCCGGCGGCGTGCGGGTCATGACGCCGGGCGGCTCGATTCAGGCGAGCAAGGTGGTGATTGCCACAAACGCTTTCACGCACCAACTGCAAGGGCCAGTCGGCCGAGAACTCGCTTCGTACCAGGCACCGGTGTTCGCGCGCGGCGCGGTGACGGAGCGGCTTTCTGACAAGCAGTGGGCCGAAATTGGCTGGAAGCAGGGCAATGCGATCGAAAGCTCGCTTGACCTGTTTCACTATATGGCGCCCACCGCCGACCAACGTATCCAGTTCTACTTCATCTATTATGGCGGCCATCCCGTATGCAATGAGATGGAACCGGCGGTCAGCGCCAAGGGTGCGGACGTCTCGCTGGCACATCTGAAACGCATATTCCCGGCTCTCCGAGACGTCCGGTTGGAGCATAATTGGGGCGGGCACATGTCGGCCACGCGCGACATGGTCCCTCACTTGACGAGTATCGGTGATCAGCGCGTTATCTACATCGGCGGCTGCTGGGGCCATGGCCTTGCCATCAACCACCTGCATGGCCAGACAGTGGCAGACATGTTGGCGGAACGGTCAACGGACCTCACCGATTTCTGGATTGTCGATCGGAAGCCCAAGAGTTGGCCGGTTTGGCCTCTCGATTTTATCGGCAAGCAGCTCGCCTGGTCTTTGCTCAAGCGCAAAGTGCGTAAGCAGATACGGGGATCCATTTTCGAGGGATGCGACGGTGAGCTCCAGGAATAGGGCTACCTGCTACGGGCAGCTTGTCGCCGACCAGATGCATCTGCCGCATCGTCTCCGGCCAAAGCCCCTCCCCCTCAAACCGCGATCACACCGCGTGACTCACAACACAACGGGTCGGATCCATCCCTTCACGCTCAAAAGAGAGCTTGAATCGCCTTTTCCCGAAAATGAAGAGATCCATTGACCCCAAGCCTTAACGCCCGCTCGCAAACTGGTCCCACCCGTTCGCTTCGCGGACGAAAGGTTTCTCGATCAAATAGTTGATATCGCCGATTGGCGTTTGGTCCATCTCTCGACCGACCCGATGACCTGAATGGACCGCATCAGCCATTGTACCTGGCGCAAAGCAGTCACCAATTGCGTGGACGGTGAACATCGGTGGGTTCTCTGCAACTGTTCTACGTAAATCATGAAGCAAGCCGTCGTTCGGTGACCGGAGGCAGACCATTACCACCGTCGCCGCGGGCAAACGGATTGCTTTGCCGGTATAGATACAATGCGCCTCCACCTCGTCGGCACCGATCTCCACCAGGCGTCTCGCTGTAACAAGCTTCACGCCGAGTTTAAGCAGGGTCTGGTGAACGGCCTCTCGCTCGGATGTATATTTGAGCAGCGGGGAAGGTTCCGGATCAGGGGTAAGGAGCGTGACATCCAGCCCTTGCTTGGCAAGCTTCTCGGCGATGACACCTCCAAGATAATAACCTTCATCGTCATTTATAACGACCGGCCCTTCGATCGTCCGGCCCGCCATCACGTTGTCGGGCGTGATGACGTGCGGCTGGTCCCAACCGTTGACGGGAAATCTGTTCGCTTTGCCGATTCCGTCCCGGTCCCATGTCGATCCGGTTGCGACGACTATCGTTGTGAAGTCGAAATCGGCCACATCGGAAGCTTCAATTTCGCTTCCGAGGTAAATGTCGACATTCGCCAGCTTATGGATCTGACCAATTCGATAATCGGCTACGCGCCGGTAGGTGGACAGACCGGGAAGCGCCGATTCAAGCACGGAGCGTCCACCCAGAAAATTGCTCCGTTCCGAAAGCGCAACAGAATAGCCACGCCTTCCAAGCGTGAGAGTCGCTTCGAGTCCTGCCGGGCCGCCCCCAATTACCAGGATGCGTTCATCGGACATTTTTGCCGGAACCCGCTCCGGGTGCCAGCCGCGCCGCCACTCTTCGCCGGTTGTCGGGTTTTGCGTGCAACGAATTGCGCCGCCCATATATTGCATGGAAAGGCACGTGTTGCAGCCTATGCACTCACGAATATCCTCGATGCGGCCTTCTTCTATTTTCTTTGGCAGAAAAGGGTCGGCAATCGACGGACGCGCCGCACCGATCAGATCGACCAACCCATTTTTGATGAGCGACACCATGCGATCTGGCGACGTGTATCTCCCGACAGCGACCACCGGCTTGCTTGTCACCTGTTTCACGAAGGCAGTGAATGGCTCCTGCCACCCTTCGTCGGCAAAGCGGGCAGTCATCACATCGAGATTGATGTTCTGAACATTGACATCCCACAGATCGGGCAGCTCGGCCAGCATCTCGACGACCCGCCGACCATCGCCGCTACAGGTGTAACCCGCATCGCCAAGGCCTTCGTCCACCCCAAAACGGACGGCAACGGCACAGTCGGATCCGATCTCTTCTTTGGTGTCCTCGATCAACTCACGCAAAAGCCTGGCGCGATTCTCGATAACGCCCCCATATTCATCCGTTCGCCGGTTGACACGCTGCGTAATAAAGTCGCCGGGCAAGCCCATCATGTGGCTTGCGTAAACATATACGATGTCGAAGCCGATATCGCGTGCGCGCCGGGCAGCAGCGCGGTGCCATCTTCTGACATCGCTGATATCCTGCTTGTCCATCTGCCGGACGACAGCTGGTACATCCATTGCCGGCCTGGGCGAGGCCGACATCGGGCGTTCTCTGGACATGCGGTTTCCGGCCAGGGCACCCTGATGGGTCAATTCGCACCCGGCAAGGGCGCCATGCTTTTGAACCGCCTCGACCATGAGCTGAAGCCCAGGCTTGTCATCGTCCGACCAGAGCCGCTCCCCACCGCTGGGGGACGAATCCGAAGAAGGATGGATCATACAGAGTTCGGTGTTCACGACGCCCCATCCGCCTTCGGCCTTTATCTCCCGAAATTTTGCGGTAGCGTGCGGAGAAAATGTACCAAGCGCCGTACAATGCGGAACCTGATAAAAGCGATTTTTGGTGGTCTTGGGCCCGATTTTCACGGACTCGAAGAGAATATCAAATCGTGGATCGCGCATCTTGCCATCTCCTTCTGTTTACCGTTCCCACCGGTCGCAAATATCCCCGGCAGACCAACGCCGCAGCCTAGTCACAGTGCCGACGATCTTTCCGCCATGGGGCGCCTCAGTGACGAGCAGCCCCGGTCAGTGAGCATATCAACCTGCAACCTTCGTGCCCCACCACCCCGCTACGGTAACTCGAGCCGATCCAGCCGCATCGTCGGCGCAGCGGTCGGCAGTCGCCACGACGGTGAGCAATCCTCGCGCTACTTCGCCGCAGATCAGTCCGATTACCGCTCAAAACGCGAAAAACGATAGGGTTTGGGATCAATGATCGGGGTCGAACCCATCAGTATATCGGCGGCAAGTTCGCCCGCCGCCGGAGCTGTACCGAAGCCGTGTCCCGAGAATCCAGAGCAGACAATCAATCCTGCAATTTCCGAAACCTGATCGATTACCGGCAGGGAATCGGGCGTCACATCCACTGTTCCTGCCCAAAGTTCCGCGATCTCGGCATCGTCGAATATAGGCCAGGCCGCGCGCAGTGCGACAAAGGCTTCGTGGATGGCGCCCTCGTCAACAGCGGGATCCTTGATTCTCATGCGCTCAAAGGGTGAAATTCTTCCGGATTTCCAACGACGAGGTAGCGTTAGGTCGTCGATGAAGTCGCGTCCGAACGCCAGACGCAGATAGCGGCCCTGCGATCGAAGCGACGACAAATATTTACGCCCAATAAGCAAATGATCGAACGTAATCGGGGCTTTGATGGCGCTGCGCTGGGTTATTACAAATCCACCGTCTGCGCGCTTGCGAAAAGAGAAATCCGGTCCGCCAACCGCGATCTCGGTGGGGCCATCCATGGGAACAGTGCGTGCCACGGAAACCGTGAGCGGCAGGGTCGGCAGGTCGATGCCGAGGTTCCCAAGGAAGCGCCGGGACCATAAGCCGCCTGCAAGCAGGACCGTATCGCAGCCGATTTCGCCGCGTTCCGTAACCACCCCGGTAACCCGCCCCGCAGAGCGGACGAGTGAGCGCACGGCACAATTCTCGACGATAATGGCTCCCATCGCCATTGCAGCGCGCGCAATAGCCGACGCCGCGAGCGATGGCTCGGCGCGCCCATCGGACGGCGTGTATATACCGCCGGCCCAATTTCCCCGCCCCCCAGGCACCAGTCGATCGATCTCGCCAGGGGTCAGAAGGCGCGAGTCGAGATCGAGAGGTTCCACGGAATGGATCCAGGCTTCATGAGCCTCCATTTCTGCCTCGTTCCTGGCAAGAAAAAGAATGCCCGCTTCTCGATAGCCGACATCTGTTCCCACCTTTTGCGGAAGGCGAGCCCAGAGGCGATCGGACGCGACGGCGAGGGGCATATCGGCCGGAGCGCGACTCGTCTTGCGAATCCAGCCCTGGTTGCGTGACGATTGTTCGCCGGCGACCACGCCCTTCTCAAGCACGATGACAGGAATACCGCGCTCACTGAGTGTAAGCGCCGCGACCAGACCGACAATCCCGCCCCCGATGATGACTACAGGAACGGAAGACGGAAAATCCTCACAAGTTTGTACGGGCGCGATATGGGGTGCCACCAGGCCATCTTTCAAGTTGAACCGCAGACTGACTATTGAGCAGCGCGGCGTATAACCAAATGGAAATCTATATGTTTTTCACTTCTATATTGCTCTTCGAAGCCCCTCTGTAAGCAGTGACTTCGACCTCGACCTTATAGTCTTTCGAGCTGAGCGGCGGACAGGTCAGAGTCATCGCCGGATCGATACCGCGAAACCGCTCTCCAATCTTGGCCATGACGGCCGACGTATCGGAGGGGTTCTGAATGAAGATGCGCGAGGCCACGACATCGCCAAGACTCGCATCGACCGCCAGCAGCGCGCGCTCGATATTGGCCAGCACCTGCTCGGTTTGTTCGGTGACGTCTTCCGGAATCTCCTGTGTCAGAGGATTGCGCCCCGCGGTGTTGGAAACGAAGATCCAATCATCGACGCTGACGAGCCGTGAGTAGCTCGCCAGGTCCTCATATCGTGAACCCGTTTTGAGCTTCAAAATCTCGACCATATTAACTCCAATTCAAAAGGACAGATAATGCTGCGGAAACCAGAGAGGCGCAGCCGACGCTGCGGGGTCAGCGCAAGGCTGGCACATCCCAAAGATTGAGCGACTGACCGACACCGCGCGCAAGGGCGTTGCGATAAACGACGGTGCCCCAGGCAACATCCTCGACTGGCATTCCGCCAACAGACAAGATGATGATTTCCTCGTCGTTCTGCCGACCCGGGGCCTCCCCAGCTACGATGCGACCAAGATCCTCAAGATCTTCTTTCTCCATCCGTCCACTGGCAATCATATCCATGAACTTTACACCGATAATCGGTATAATGTTGTGCGCAGGCTTGGGCAGTTCATCAAACCAGGCTTCGTAGAGACCGGTGTTGTCGACGACCTTTCGGACGTCTTTAGTCCCCATCGCCTCGTCAATCTCACAGCTCGATGGCATCGCCAGAAACGCGCCCGGCTTCACCCATTCGCGGTTGACGATAGGATAAGTCGAAGGGTCGCCCGCCGCGCCCGAGCCACAAAAACTAACTATATCGGAACCGCGAACAACAGCCTCTATCGTATCAACCACCTCAATGTTTGTGACCTGCGGCATGTCCGACTTTAACCAATCGAGGAAACTTTCAAGACTCGCTTTCCCCCGCGCCTTGATCTTGATCGTGTCGATCTTAGGACAGACGGCACGCAGCGCCATGAGTGTTGTCTTGCCCATGACACCCGGGCCTAAAAGCCCGAAAACCTTTGCGTCTTTTCGCGCAAGATGACGTGCCCCCACGCCTGGGATCGCTCCGGTCCGGTAAGCCGATAAGAGATTCGCTGACATGAAGGCGAGCGGGGCAGCGGTATCGGCGTCGTTGAGTACGAAAGTGAGGATCGAACGCGGCAAACCCTTTTCCCGGTTTTCGAGGTTCGATCCATACCATTTCACGCCTGCGGTCCGGAAACGGCCGCCAAGATAAGCGGGCATTGCCATGAAACGGCGGTCAGCAGTTCCCTTTGGCATGTCAGGAAACGGCGAGCTTTCTGGAAACAAGACCATCGCCCCATGGGAATCGTTGTTCGCCCCTGCCATGCGGTAATCCCCATGCCATAACAGGCTGAACATTTCCTCCATGGTGTCAACGCACATTGCCATATCGGTAACACCAGCTTTGATCATGTCTTGCTCTGACAGATACAAGAAATCTATTTTTGCCGATCCGGTCATTATTTTGCTCTCCAACTCACTCTCTCATTCGACTCAACACCATTGGAAAGCATGACACCTTTCATGCTTTCAACAACAGACATCAAACAAGACACCACAGGTCGTGGGCCGACCAATTTTTCCTTCCAAAGGGAAAATTGCTCAGCGGCCCCACATCTGTCGCCTCCGGACCGATCAGCGCGGCACATCACCCAGTCTCAATCCCACAAGAAAATTATATTATACAATCGAGGAATTTAAACTGGTGTCAATCAAAAAGTCAGCGATGGGCCATCGGTCGGACGGCGCGGACTGCCGACTTTTTCCTCTGATTGGGAGATCCTCCACAAGTCGATGAAGGTTCCCATTACGCCAAACGGCCGAACTTAAAAGGCCCTGCAGCGCCACTTTTTAGGCCTTGTGTACGATCATATATTCTTCGCGCTGGATATGTTAGTTCGCTCTACACACATTTCCATCGGAATCGATGTTGGAAAAGCGCGCAATGCGACCACAGTCGCGGATGCAGAACGTGGCGGCGAAGTGCGTTTCATCGGTGAAGTTGACGCATCACCCGATGCGATTCGGCAGGTCTTGCAGCGGATTGCCGCAAAGTACGACGTGGTACATTTCTGCTATGAGGCAGGCCCGACGGGGCACGAATGATATCGCCTGATTACCAAGCTGGGACATCGACACATCGAGATTGAAACAGGTTTCATGGCTTGAATATCTCCCGACTCGCAGCAAACGGAAAGGCGGATGATGCCATTTTTCGCCATCGCGACGCATCGACTATCAGTTGACCTATATAATTGTCTTTATGAGGAATTATACAATCTTTCAGTTGTTGAATTGGCGGTCAATTAAGCTCGACTTTCCAAAGAATCTGATGGGATGATATCACTTTATTTCACGGATTATCATATATTTAGTCTCCATTCTTGCGCTCACCTACGGGCCAAAAATGCCATCTCTATGCTCCTAGAAAATATCTGCGATTGACGAATTTAGTTGCGAATGGCACGAGAGATGCTACAAATTCCAACACATATGCTGTAAAACAAACTGTGCGGAAGAGCGTCGCAGCCGATCCGGCGCTGGGCTAAAAGCGCGCGAATATATGCCCCTTTGGACGATGTATCAAAAGTGCGGCATTTTGCGGACAGCTTGAGCGACGGATGTGCGCCAACCAGCCTGGGTTGTCAGGCGCGCAATCGGGTAATTGATGCAAGAGTTAGGTAAACCATGTACGCTTATAAAATGCTCATCGATGGACAACTGGTTGAGGGCGCGAAGACCATTGAAATCGTCAATCCCGCGACGGCCGAGCCCTTCACGACTGCCCCCGTAGCGGACGAAGACCAGCTCAACGCCGCCGTGGCGGCTGCGCGACGCGCTTTTCCCGCCTGGGCAGCAACATCCTGGAGCAAGCGTCGGGATTGTCTCCTGCTGTTCGCGCAACGGCTTGAGGAAGAGGCCGATCACTTTGCGCGTCTGCTTGTCAAAGAACAGGGCAAACCCCTGGCAGAGGCCCGGTTCGAAATTGGTGCCGCGGTGCAGGGGATACGCTATTACGCCAGCGTCGAACTGCCTGCCGAAACGAGAAGCCATGCAAATGGCAGCTACCAGATTGAGCGCCGCCCGCTGGGCGTCGTTGCGGCGATCACGCCTTGGAATTATCCATTGATCCTGGCAAGCAACAAATTCGGCCCTGCCCTGCTGACCGGAAACACCGTGATATTGAAGCCTGCGCCGACCACGCCGCTGACAAGCCTTGAATTGGGCCGGCTGGCGTGCGAGATTTTTCCCCGGGGCGTGTTCAATGTCATTGCTGACGATAACGATCTTGGCTCGCGCCTCACCAGCCACCCCGACATCGCCAAGATCTCCTTCACAGGCTCGACCGGCACCGGCAAGCGCGTCATGCAAGGCGCGGCAGAGACATTGAAGCGGGTGACGCTGGAACTGGGCGGAAATGACCCGGCCATCGTCCTCAAGGACGCCGATGTGGAGGGCGCGGCGCAGGGTCTCGCCGCCACCGCGTTCCTCAACGCGGGCCAGATCTGCGCAGCGCCCAAACGCCTTTATGTCGCCGACGAGATTTACGACGCTTTTTGTGAACAGCTGGTCGCGGCAGCCAAAGCATTAAAGCTCGGCGCGGGGGACGAAAACGGGGTCACTCTCGGCCCCATCCAGAACAGCCTGCAGTTCGATAAAGTACGCGAGATTATCGAGGAGGCGGCATCCCATGGCAGGGTCCTGACCGGCGGTCATACCGCCAAGCGTCCTGGCTTTTTCATAGAGCCGACGGTGATCGCCGATCTCGACGACGAGGCCAGGCTGGTCGCCGACGAACAGTTTGGGCCTGTGGTGCCGGTTCTACGCTTTTCTGATGAGACGGATGCGATTTCCCGGGCCAACGTCGGCCCCTACGGCCTCGGCGCTTCTATCTGGTCGCGCGACATCGATCGCGCTCGCGCGCTCGCGCGCGAACTCGAAGCCGGCTCGGTGTGGATCAATCAGCATGTCGCCATTTACCCCGACATACCTTTCTCGGGCGCGAAGCAGTCCGGTGTCGGAACGGAGGGCGGCATTGAAGGCGTGTGCGAATTCACCCGCCTCCAAGTGATCAATGCCGCGACATGATGGACTGGGGATTGAATAATGGAAAAGGGGGATGCCGTGATCAGGAATTCGGATGAAGAACTAACGATGACGAACCGGCCCGTCGACCGGCGTTCACTGATAAGGTTCGGCGCTGCCGCAGCTGGCGCGGTTGCGCTGGCGAGCTGCGCAAAGGAAAATCCGGGGCGCGAGACACGCGATGGCGGCGGCGAAGGCGGCCCTTATGATGTCGCCGTCATCGGCGCGGGTTATGCCGGCATCACGGCCGCGCGCGACCTTGCCGCCAAGGGCTGGCGCGTGGTCGTGCTGGAAGCGCGGCCGCGCATCGGCGGACGCACTTTCACCAGTGAGTTTCTCGGCCGCCCAGTGGAATTGGGAGGATCGTCCGTCCACTGGGTACAGCCGCATGTCTTCACGGAAATGCAGCGCTACGGCTTCGACTTCGAAGAAGTGCCTCTCTACGATCTCGACGCATCCTATATCATGACGTCGGATGGAGCCGTCCACAATGTGCCGCCCGCGAAGTTCGACACCCTTTACAACGACGCGTTCAACAGATTCTGCGCCAACTCGCGCACATTGTTTCCACAACCATACAAGCCCTTCGCCAACCCCGAAGTTCTGAAGATCGATGACATCTCGGCAGCTCAGCACCTTGCGTCGCTCGGCCTCGATCCGCTGGGGAAAGCGGCATTGAGCGCAGAACTCGTACTCTATGCCGGTGGCCCGACATCAACATTCAGCTATGCAAGTTTCGTCAAACTTTTCGCTCTCGCGGCGTGGGATCCTTTCACCTTCACTGACTCGGAGAAGCACTGGCATATCGCCAATGGCGGAACCGCTGCATTGGCCAAGGCAATCCTTGACGACAGCAAGGCCGATGTGCGGCTCGGCACTGTGGTCAAAGAAGTAGAACAGAGAGATAAGGGCGTCACCCTCAGGACTGCCGACGGACAAACAGTCGAGGCAAGAGCTGCTGTCTTCACTCTACCTACCTCTGTCTATCCAGACATCAACTTCAAGCCAGGACTGTCGTCCGCCAAACGTGAATTTATCGCCCATGGCGATAGCGCCGACGGCGCCACGATGTACATGAAAGTAAAAAACAACCTCGGTAACACGTTTGCCTTTTGCGATGATCCCAACCCGTTGAACGCAATCCAGACCGAGGAATTCGGTGACGACGGCACGATCCTGAAGGCGACGCTCGGTCGGCAATCGCTGATCGACATGAACGATCTAGATGCTGTCGGTGCGGAACTGCGAAAGATCCATCCCAATGCGGAAATCACCGACATCGCACCCTATAATTGGGTCAAGGATCCGTTCTCGAAACAAGCATGGCCGGCCTACAAGGTCGGATGGTTCAAAAAATACAAGGACATGGCAAAAGCCGAAGGCCGCCTGTTCTTCGCCGGCTCCGCTACTGCCGACGGCTGGCACGAATACATTGACGGCGCGGTGGAAAGCGGAATTCGCGCCTGTCGGGAAGTCACTGAAAAGCTTGCGCGTGAGGAGGCGGCAAATGGATAAAGCTCATATTGGCAAATTTAGGCTGGCGCTCTTGTCGGCACTGTGCCTGGCCGGAACGGCTGCTTGTTCCGAGCCTGCGGAGGATAGTAAAGACAGCAACCCCGGAGCCAGCGTTGAGGCGACCTCGTCGACCCCCGCTGCTGGATCAAGCGACTATGCGACGCTGGCCGCCGATGCGGGACAAGTCGAAGCGGGCAAGAAACTGTTCAGCAACTGCGCGGTGTGTCATTCGGTCGATCCCGGCAACCCTTCGCCAGCAGGTCCGAAGCTCATAGCGGTGGTCGGTCGCAAGATCGGCGGAGCAGAAGATTTCCGCTATTCGCAGGCGCTGAAAAATGCCGATGGCTCATGGACTCCAGAGAAGCTCGACGTGTTTCTGAAGGATCCGATGGCGGCTTATCCGGGCACCTCGATGGCCTTTGGGGGGCTTGCGAAGGAGGCAGATCGCAAGGCGATCATCGCATATCTTGCAAGTATTCAACCGAAATGACCCCCACCGGCGCAATGAAGCTGTCGGCCCCATTCGTCGAGCGATTGGACGATTCCCGCTTATGATCCTCAACAAAATCTTAGCCGATTTTAGCACCAAATTTGTGATGAAAGTTTCAAAATGAAAAGCCTATCTGAAATTGTCAGTTCCTTCATGGGGACGTTCAACACCGGTGATTTTGGGGCGATGCTGGAATTCTTTTCGGAGGGCAGCGTCTACATCGATCCATACGGCGTCGAACATAACGGGGTTTCCGCCATTGGGGATGCGCTCGCGCCCAGCTTTGAGGTATCCGATAGCAAGTCCCATTATCAGATTACATCGACCATTATCGATGAAGGCCAATCCATGGCGCTTGTTACTTGGACTTTGGTCATAACTGCCCCGGACGGAACAAAATCCGCGATCGACGGCCTGGATATACTTCACGTCCAAGATGGCAAGATTGTGTTGAAGAATGCCTTCTGCAAGGCGAACGAACTCACCATTCGGAAGGTCGCTTGACGCCGCCTAATTCTCGACGGGAAATCGCCCGGGAACCTTGCTGTATTTGAAATCGCCGATCCCTTTCAAGGGCAGGATTGCATTTGAGGAACTCCGAAAACCAGCATCCAGGCGGTCATTGATTGTTAATTTGCCGATGGAGCGACTTATGCGAGATCCACGCTACGACATCCTCTTTGAACCCGTACAAATCGGACCGGTCAAGACCAAGAACCGATTTTACGTTGTCCCGCACGCAATCAGCATGGGGATGTCGTCAATGGATGAGATGGTCGCCTACCGAAAAACGCGCGCCGAAGGCGGCTGGGGGGTGGTCTGCATTGAAGAAACGATGATCCACGAAACGTCGGATCACGCCCCCCTGCCCGATCCGTGCCTGTACAATGACAAGCATATCGAGCCAATCTCGCGCATTGTCGCGGCCGTGAAGGAACATGGGGCGTTGGCTGGGGTCGAGTTGGCTCACGCCGGCGCGTCGGGACCGGCAGCCTACTATCGCGAGCATCCGCTGTCTCCAACAGCCAAGTTTCCTCACTATTTTTACAATCCGATTTCCGCCAGAACAATCGACAAGCAGGACATCGCCGATTTCCGGCGCTGGTATCGCGATGCGGCAGTCCGTGCGAAGACAGCGGGATTCGACATCATTTATGTCTATTGCGCGCACAATCTGTCGCTGTTGCAGGACTTTCTCGATACCAAGACAAACAAGCGAACCGACGAATATGGCGGCGTGTTCGAAAACCGCGTGCGCTTGCTCCGGGAAACGCTATGCGACGTAAAGGACGCGGTCGGAGATAGCTGTGCGGTCGCCGTTCGTTTCGCCGTGGAGGATCGACGCAGAGTATCGAACATCACCGCGCAGGAAGACGGACGCCGGGTTGTGGAAGCCTTGGCCGATGTTCCTGATCTTTGGGACGTCAACGTAAGCGATTGGCCGTGGGATAGCGGCAGTAGCCGCTTCTTCGAAGAAGGCCAGCAGGAACCGTTTATAGACTTCGTGAAGAAGGTGACGAACAAGCCGGTGGTCGGCGTTGGGCGCTTCACGTCCCCCGACGCCATGGTAAGCCAGATCAAGCGCGGCATTCTGGATCTGATCGGCGCCGCCCGCCCCTCCATTGCCGATCCATTCCTGCCGAACAAGATTAATGAGGGACGCCACGACGATATTCGCGAATGCATCGGGTGCAACGCTTGCACCGCGGAAGTCATGACGTCCGTGCGGATCCGCTGCACGCAAAATCCCTCTGCCGGTGAAGAGCATCTGATGGGCTGGCATCCCGAAAATGTGCCACCGGCGGACGACCCCGACAAGAATATTCTTGTTGTGGGTGGAGGGCCTGCCGGACTGGAAGCTGCTCACACACTCGCCAAGCGCGGTTATCAGGTTTCGATTGCCGACGCAGGATCCGAATGGGGCGGTCGCCTTGTGCGCGAGCGCAAGATGCCGCGCCTAAGCACTTGGGGGCGCGTGGTCGACTATCGCGTCGGTCAGCTCCAGACGATGGTGAATGTGAACATGTACCTCGACAGCATGTTGACCGCTGAGGACGTCGCCGGTTTCGAGGCTGACCACGTCATTGTGGCGTCAGGTGCAACATGGCGTGGGGACGGAGTCGGCCGCAATCATGATGAGCCGATACCAGGACATGAGCTGCCCCATGTTTTCAATCCCGAAAACATACTGGACGGCAAGCTGCCAAGCGGCGACGTCATCGTGTATGACGAAGATTATTTTTACATGGCCACGGTGGTCGCGGAACGTCTCGCTCGTGCCGGCTGCAAGGTTACATATGTTACGACCGCAAGCGATCCCGCGCCTTGGACGTTAAACACGTTGGAAATGGTCCACGTCATCAATTCGATGAATGAAATCGGCATCGAAATCGTCGTCGGGACATCGATTGTCAGCATTTCAGAGGGCCATGTCAAAACCAGTCGCCTGCTGACGGGTGCCGAACATATCCGAGCCGCCGATGCGGTGGTATTGGTGACGGGCCAGATTTCGGACGATAATCTCTATCATGAACTCGTCAAAAAGCGTGACGCTGGAGAAATAGTGTCCGTGGAACGTATCGGCGACTGCCTTGGCCCGGGACAGATAGCCCAGGCCACCCGGGACGGTCGAAAGGCCGGCATGCAGTTTGGCAGGCAGGCAAAGTGAGAAGGATGGGCTGGCGCCGGTCCACGATATGTCGGGACCCGCGACAAGCCGCAACGCAATGGAGAGCCCGATGAAAATCCTCGTGCCCGTGAAGCGGGTGATCGACTATAATGTGAAGCCGCGGGTCAAGGCCGATGGCACAGGTGTCGACCTTGCGAATGTAAAGATGAGCATGAACCCCTTTGACGAAATTGCCGTCGAAGAAGCGATCCGCATGAAGGAGAAGGGCGCGGCGAACGAAATCGTGGTGGTCTCCGTCGGGCCGGCCAAGGCGCAGGAAACGCTACGCACGGCCCTCGCCATGGGCGCGGACCGGGCCATCCTGGTGCAGACCGACGATATGGTCGAGCCGCTGGCTGTTGCCAAGATCCTTAAAGGCGTTGCCGACGAGGAAGAGCCCGGCCTCGTAATCCGCAAAGGGCAGAATGGTAACGGCAGTTCCACCCAACCATTCCGACTGCGGCCGATAAAAACTCAGATTGCTACCCCGCGGCTGGAGGGAAACACCGGGAACTGGTGGTGGCGGCAATGCGGCAAGGATGTCTAGTGGCGGGACGCTATCGATGACCGCGCGCATATCCAGATTAATAGCGTTAGGATCGGGTTCAAGCCATCGCGGATGTCGCTCGATGCCAACGAACCGATCGGGGAATAGCTGAATGAACGAGTTCGGCAGGCAGCGTTTGTGGAACTCGACCGCTGAGCAGAATCGCTCGACCGGATCCCGCCAGAAAGCATAGATCGCCGTTGGCGCAATCGCCTCGTTTGGGAACCGAGCCTCGGCCAGCCGGATCGCCTCCCGCGCGATCGGATGCCGCCCCAACTCGCCAACCAAATCAACCCCGATCTGACCCAGTACAGCCCGCGCCGTCTGCGAACCGTTCTTCGGCACGCCAATGAACAGCGTTTGGCGGTCATGCGAAATGATCATGGGTCAAATCCCGGTCGTGGTGTTGGTGTAGGACCCGATCGCAAAGCTGTAGGATGGGGTGCCCGCGGTCAGAGCGCGGCTCAGCAACGAGAAGCTGCGGAAGGTCAGAGACCAGAAGGTGTTGCCGATGCTGGGGGATGAGGCGCTGTAGGTTACGCCTTGGGTCGAGGCACCGGCCACTGACCAGGTGCCGGTCTTTGATCCGTCGATTGGCACTTTGAAGATGGCGCCGCACAGATCCATGTACCCGTAGGGCGAGAAGTCCATCATCGTGTAGATGGAGAACACCATAGCCGTTGAGCTAACCGCCAGACCCGTGAGGCTGAAAGAGTTCGCGCCATTGCTCGTGTCGAGGCTGATGGAGCGGGACAGCAGCAAGGTACCGTCGGTTGAAAACTGATAGATGTCCGCCCCGGCATAGATCGGCGCAAAAATCCTCAGACTGCCGTCGGGCCCGAGGTTCACCGAACCACTGCCGTAGCTAGAGGGCAGGGACAGCTGCCACTGGATCACGGCGCCAGAACTGATCTTGAGCAGGCTCAGCGTGCCGTTGATGCCTGCGAGCCAGTAGATGTTGTTGCTGCTGTCTATCGCAACGCCATAGCCATAATCATAGCCAGTACTCCCGATCGAGCGCTGCCAGCTGACCGAGGGGGTGGCAGTGCTAATGACGGTGATCAGGGCATCGATGTTGCCCGCTGTTGACGTCGAGGTGTTGCCCGAGAGGACCAGCAGGCTGCCGTCCGGGCTCAGCGCCATCTGGCTGGCATATTCGTTGCCTGAGCCCCCAATCGACCGCTGCCACAGCAGGGTGCCGGCGCTGTTGTATTTGGCAATCAGCGCGTCGGCATTTCCGGAGCCACCGCTCGAGGTTGAATAGCCAGCCACATAGACGCTGCCGGACGCATCGACCGCCGCATTGTACCAGAGTTCCTGGCCTGATCCGTTGAGGCTGCGCTGCCATTGCAGGGTGCCCGAGGTGTCGAGCTTGGCCAGCCAGCCATAGTAGTTGCTCGAGTAGTAGGCCCCGGCAAGGTAGACATTGCCACTGGCATCGATCCAGCCGCCGTTGATGAAAGGCCCGGAGACATTTCGGGCCCAGATGAGCGCGCCGTCACGGTCCCATTTGAAGACCGCGCTCGTGGCGCTGGCGTAGATGTTGCCGCTGCTGTCAGTGCCCAGGTGGACTTGTAACGGTTTCGTGCCGGTCACCTATCTCATTATGCCACCTTGGCCTCGAATGCGAGCGGGC
>NZ_JBHUEL010000012.1:0-70808 GCF_042680825.1 Sphingorhabdus buctiana | reverse complement strand
CCGCCAAAGCCGCCTGACGATGGCCCACGGCCACAGCCGAAATTACACCACCTTGACGGACGCGACCCGCATGGGAAGCAAAAGGCGGGACGGATTATTCAGGAGAGAGTTGTTTCGGCGATCCCAGCTGAGTGCCGTCGGGCGTATGACGGAAATCGCCTTGTCCTTTTTCCCAAGCATTCGAGCCCACATATGATCGTACCCTTGAGGCCCTCACGATCCGACTGGAGATCGCATCGGGATATCCCATTGATCGAGTTGGCCAGCTTGGCGCTGCCCGGAATCCGATCAAAGAAATCAACCGAAGACATACTCGCGCACTACTCCAAAGCATTCAAACTGGCGCGGCTTCGCCAGCCGACAAGAGTAAGATTTGAAGAGGCCATTGCGATTGCACGATCGTCAGTCGAGGCTGAGACTTAGTGCTACCCAGAATGAGGGATCCTTCGCCGCGAGGGCGCGGAGATCCGTTGGAAAGACGTTGGAAAAGCCCTTCAGAACGAACCGGCGAAATAACTGGTCACGTGGGGGAATATGGGAAATGGGAGGGCACACCGTACGCAGCGGGGCCGCCAATGTTCCATCAATGTTCTCAATCAGTTGCTGCGCAAATTTGGCGTGTGCACCGACCGATTTGACCGCAAATCGCGAATTGGATTCGCAAATAGGAGACAAATCACCTTAACCTAAGATATTGGAATAAATAGGGAACTTTTTGTTTTCCTACACCCCTACCGTGAATTACTGTGATCCTCACCTTCCGCAGGTCGAACCAGGCTTCTTCAGCACAAGGAGCTTGGAAAGATGCAACGTTACAGGGTCCTCCAGACCTACGTCCCGCCGCTGATCGCGGACTGGATTCTGGAGCAGTCTAACCTCCGCGAGACCAGCGTGAGCGTGGTCATTCGCGACCATCTGGTCGCCGCCTGGAACCGCGACAACGATCATGCCGACCGTCCCGGCGGGACCGATCCGGCCCGCCAGTTGGTGTTCCTCACCACCGCGCTCGATGCACTGCTTGCGAGCCATTCCGACGACACTCTGCGCAAGCGAACTCATGCCGCTTACCATCGCCGCCTCGCACAGCTCGGCTTCATTCCTTCGCGCGAAAAGGAGACGAGCAATGAAGAATAGCATCGTCAATTTCACGCGCGGCACCCAGCTTCTCGGGCACTTCGGTTTCATGTTCGCTGCGGGTTTCAAGCTCCCGCTTGTCGTCTCTGTTCTGGTCGTTCTGGCGACCGTCTGGTGGCGGGTCAGCAGTATGCTTACCGACTACCAGGCCTACCTCTTGTGGATGCATGTCTATGCCTCTGCCTATGGCTTCATGGAGTTCGATCCGGACAAGCTGGTGAACCTGCGGCTGCCCGATGGCGAGTTGGTTGCCTTTCCCATGGCAGTGGTGAGGGACTTCCCGCCGATGCGCGAGGCCTGGACTCTGTTCTTCGCCACCGCAAAACAGGCCATGCTGCTATCTGCGCTCTGGCTCGCCCCGCTCCTTGCAGCCTTCTGGTGGGTCGCCGAGCACTTCGGCGAGCGTTCGAAACGCAAGCGTCACCTGCGCGGTGCGCAGCTCGTTTCCCTGAGCGAACTTGAGACCGATATAGCCCGGTACAACCGCCGCGCCCGCGCCCGCGAGTACGGCCGCGAAATGGGCTGGAAATGGCGCCTTGCAGGCGAAACGGCCCTGCGCGCTGCGGGTCTCTATACGCCCGCGCATATCGCCGGTGTCAGCTACCCGTGGCGGCAGGAGCAGGGTCACGCCATGCTCGTCGGAACCACCGGTATGGGCAAGACCGTGGCGCTCTTCGAGCTTGTCGATGAGATCCGCATGAGGGGAGAGCGCGCGGTCATTTTCGATCTCACGGGCGCCTTTATCGAGGGCTTCTACGAGCCCGATCGCGATGTCATCCTCAACCCGCTCGATACCCGCTGTCCGGCATGGAGCGTCTTCAATGATTGCACCACCAGCGCCGAGTTCCATGCCGCTGCGGAATCGCTTGTGCCGCATGATGGCGGCGGGGCGGAGCAGTTCTGGGTGCTCGGCGCTCGGACGCTCTTCGTCGAGACCTGTCTCAAGCTGCTCGAGAAGGGGAAGGGCACCAACGCGGCGCTCGCAAGCGACCTCATGAACGCCAATCTTCCTGACCTGCACAAGCTGCTCGAAGACACGATGGCGGGCCCAATGACCGATCCCCAGGCTGCGAAGATGGCTGAATCGGTGCGTGCGGTGTTCAACGTGAACGCCAAGGCGCTGCAATTGCTGCCCACCGAGGGCGAACCTTTTTCGATCCGAAATTGGGTCAAAGGCGAGGGCAAGGAAGGATCGTTCCTGTTCCTTTCAGCGCGCTACGCAGATCTTACCGTGCTCTCGCAGATGCTCACATTGTGGCTCGACACGGCGATCAACACGCTGATGACAGGGCGGACCACGCCCGACCTCAAATTGTGGTTCCTGATCGACGAATTGGGCGCGCTGCACCGGCTTCCCTCGCTCGAAAAGGGCCTGCAGACAGCGCGCAATTACGGCGGTGCGATCGTCACAGGTGTGCACGCCTTTGCCAAGCTCAAGGAGGTCTATGGAGAGAACATGGCGATGACCTTGTCGTCGCTCGCCAAGACCAAGCTCATGCTCGGTACGGCCGACCGCGAGACCGCTACCTGGTGTTCGGACTCGGTCGGCCACCGCGAGGTCCGCGAGGTCGAAGAGAACCAGAGCTATGGTCACAACAGCGCCCGCGATGCGGTGAGCCTGACAGCCCGCCGCGAAATCGCTCCCTTGTTGCTTCCCGATGAGTTCATGGGGCTCAAGAGCCTTGAAGGCTACATCAAGTTTCCCGAAGGACTTCCGACCGCACCGGTCACTCTAGAGCCCCGGCATTGGCCTCGCATTGCCGAAGGGTTCATCCCTCGCGCGATCCAACGACCCGCGAAAACGGTGGCCAAGCCGGTGAAAGTCGGACCGGACGAAGGGGAAGTATCCGGACAACGCGGCTGCGACGGCGACGATTCCGGTGAACGCCGTCGCCGCGACGACAAGCATCCCGGCCGGGATGCCGATGGCGACCAGCGGAAACGTCCCAATCGCAGATCACAAGGTCGCCACGCGAAGGGCAAATCGCAGGAGGTGACGCCGGACGACCAGATGTGTGCAGCACAGGACAGACAAGCTGCTGCAGAAGCCGCCAACAAGGGGCACCTGCCAGTTGATCAATCGACCGGTCGACAGAGCGAACTGCCACTCGAACCCGGCAGCCGCAAAGCGCCCAATGATCACGCCGCCGAGCGGTCAGAAAGGCCCGGCGTCAGTCCTCATCCGCATCCAGTCAAGGAAAGCAAAGAGCAACGCACTCTCGCCGATCACGAGCGACGACAGCGCGATCTTCTTGGAGGCGCGGCCCACGACAAGGAGAGGGATGTACCTGACCGTGACGAACCCGATGTGGGCGATATCGAGCCGGATATTTGATGCCCAAGCCAGTGCAATCAGTGCGTCTAATCGAGGGTTAGGGCCATGCTCTCGATCGCCAATGTCCGATCGCCTTCTGCTGCCGCCAGCTACTTTGCCGACGACAACTACTACGCCCGGGCCGATGCCGATCGTTCCGGGCAGTGGGTCGGCGAAGGCGCGAAATCACTTGGCCTATCAGGGCGCGTTGAGACCAGGCAATTCGATGCCTTGTTGCGCGGCGAACTTCCCGATGGCTCGAGCGTCGGCAATCCTGGACAGGCACATCGGCCGGGCACCGATCTGACCTTTTCGCTCCCCAAAAGCTGGTCTCTGTTGGCCCTGGTCGGAAAGGATGAGCGGATCGTTGCTGCCTATCGCGAGGCGGTAACAGAGGCGCTCACATGGGCCGAGAAGAATGCCGCTGAAACCCGCCTTGTCGACAGAGGCCAGATCAAGACCGTTGCGACTGGCAATCTCGCGGTCGGCCTTTTCCAGCATGATACCAATCGCAACCAGGAGCCCAATCTGCACTTCCATGCCGTCGTTGCCAATGTGACCCAGGGCAAGGACGGCAAGTGGCGAACGCTCAAGAACGACAGGCTCTTTGCGCTTGGCACTCTGCTCAACTCGATCGCCATGGCGCGCTTCCGGATCGCAGTCGAGAAGCTTGGCTACGAGACTGGCCCGGTTGGCAAGCACGGCAATTTCGAGGCTTGCGGGATCTCGCGCGATCAGGTGATGGCCTTCTCCTCGCGGCGGAAGGAAGTGCTCGAAGCACGCCGAGGTCCGGGGCTCGAAGCGGGCAAGATCGCGGCGCTCGCCACCCGATCGCCCAAGCAGCCGATCGAGGATCGCACGGTCCTGGGCGAGCAATGGCAAGCGGCTGCGAAGACTGTCGGCCTCGACCTGCCAAGACTGGTCGATACCGCCAAGACGAGAGCCAGCGAGCGCACCGCTGCCGACGCAAAGGGGCCCTGCCTGGCTGAGCGCGGCCTGGCGCTGCTCAAGGACTTTGCCGCGCGCATCAAGGGCAAGGAGCACGATCCTCTCGTCTCGGAGCATGTTCTCAAAAGGGGGCCGCAAGAGATTGCAGCGTCCCAGGCCGTGGCTTCGGCAGTGCGCCACCTAGCGCAGCGCGAGGCAGGCTTTGCACGGGAGGACCTGTACAAGGCAGCGCTCGATTTTGGCCTGCCAACCACCATTGCTGATGTCGAGAAAGCAGTGCGCTCGCTGGTGCGTTCAGGGCATCTGCTGCGGGGCAAGGGCGAGCACAAGGGGTGGCTGGCAAGCCGAGAAGAGGTCGAGCGCGAGGCTCGGATTCTTGCATGGGCCAATGAAGGAAAGGGCGCTGTCGAACCCATTCTTGCCGAGCGGCGAGCCGACGCCAGTGTCCAGGCTTCCGCTCTCGTCAATCAGGGTTTCAAGCTCAATGAGGGCCAGCTGGGCGCAGCTCGACTTATCCTGACATCACGTGATCGGACCATTGCCGTGCAGGGTGTTGCCGGCGCTGGCAAATCGAGCGTCTTGAAGCCGGTCGCCGATGTGCTGCGCCATGAGGGTCACAAGCTGCTTGGCCTGTCGGTGCAGAACACGCTGGTTCAGATGCTCGAACGCGACACGGGTATCGAGGCGCAGACGCTCGCGAGTTTCCTCAAGCGTTGGAAACCGATCAGCGAGGCAGAGGGGCGGTCCAGCCTCGATCGCGAGGCACGCAGGGAACTTGGCGGCAGTGTCCTTATCCTCGACGAAGCCTCGATGGTCTCCAATGCGGACAAGGAGCAGCTCATCCGCATCGCCAATCGCGCCGGTGCCCACCGCCTGGTGCTCATGGGCGACCGTAAGCAACTAGGCGCGGTCGATGCCGGCAAGCCATTCGATCTCCTGCAGCAGGGAGGAATTGCTCAGGCGCAGATGAACACCAACCTGCGTGGGCGCGATCCCATCCTGCGCGAGGCACAGGCGGCAGCGCAGGCCGGGCTGGTCCGCACGGCGCTTGACCACCTCAAGCACAATACGGTCGAAGCCAAGGGGGATGGAGCGATTGTTGCTGCCGAGCGCTGGCTGTCGCTTCCGGCAGAAGAGCGGGAGCGGACCGCGATCTATGCTTCGGGTCGCAAGATCCGCGCCGCCGTCAACGAAGCCGTCCAGACTGGTCTTGCCGCAAACCGCGAGATTGGCCCCGAAAAGCTCGAACTTGAAGTTCTCGACCGCGCCAATCTTACGCGGGAAGAACTGCGATACCTCGCCGCCTACCGGCCTGGCATGGTGCTCGAGGTCGCCAAACTCGAACGCGCGCTTGGCCTCAAGCGCGGAGACTATTTGGTGCGCAAGGTCGACGACCGGAAAGGCATTGTCGAGCTTGAGGACAAGCATGGCAGGCTAAGCAAGCTCAACCCCTCTCGTATCGGGCACGCGGGGAAGGACGACAATCTTGCGCTATTCGACAGGCGCCATCTTGAGGTCCACCAAGGCGATCGCATCCGCTGGACTAGGAACGACCACCGGCGCGGGCTGTTCAACGCCGACCGGGCCCGGGTCACTCGTATCGAAGGCGATCAGGTCACTGTTGAGACGTCCAAGGGCATCGAAAAGAAGCTCGGGAAAGACGATCCGATGCTCAAACGCCTTGATCTGGCCTATGCACTCAATGCTCACATGGCGCAGGGCCTGACCTCCGATCGAGGAATTGCGGTGATGGATAGCCGCGAGCGCAATCTTGCCAACCAGAAGACCTTCCTGGTCACGGTGACCCGGCTTCGCGATCATCTCACACTTGTGGTCGACAGCGCTGCAAGGCTCGGTGCCGCTGTTTCCAAGAACAGAGGCGAGAAATCATCGGCGTTGGAAGTCACGGAGCGATTGAAAGCTGCTGCGCAGGTGGGGACCGGAAAAGCCATAGCTGAGAAGAGTCCCAAGGTTTTTGAACCCGAGCTCGCCAAAGAGCGCAACCGCTCGATGGACTTTGGGATTTGACGAGATGGTGGCCCAAGAATGGCCGCCTTGCGCCTCAGTTTCGGACATTCCAAGGCCAATTGGCTCCGCCTGAAAGCAGCCACCAAACAAATTTGCGCGATGAGCATTCGAGCTGCCTACCAGCTATAGGATCTACTGCGACAAACTGTGCGAAGTGGGCAACGCCAGGATTGGGATCGCGTCAGTTCTGCACTGCGTTTTCAAGCTTCTCGGTTCGACGGACGGTTACGCCAGGGCGTGGCTTTCTTTGTTGGCCCGTTAGGCCGTCAAACTCGATCAGCCCCTCATTCTTCATATCCACCAGCAGGTCTTTCAACTCCGGAAGGGTAACAGAGAAGCGCTGTTGGATGCGCCTTGCCAGCACCTCAAAAAGAACCACAGCTTCCCCGCCAATAAATTGCTCGCTCCACATGCGCGCCTTTCGCACTTCCTCGTGCCAATGAACCTTTGCAGTCTCTTCTGCATTGTGCGGCAAATCTTCGAAGAGTCCTTGTTGCCCAGTCGCGGAGATTGCGCGGTCCTTCGCTTCAATTCGGAAGAACTCCTCTGCGCTAAGGGCTGTGCGTTCAACTTGCCTGAATACTTCCAAGCCCTTCTGGTGCCGCGTGCCGTAGACGAGATAAAAATGCGACTTGTCCAGTTTGCGATGACGAATGCGGGCGCTAGCGACGTAGTCGAAACCGCATACCTCTTTCACTGCGGTTTTGAAGACCTCCAGAATGGCCTCTTCCTTAGAAAGGCCGTTGGACATCTCTTCGTCAATCATCTTGCGCCAAGGCAAGCCGCCGAAGGGCTTGTCATACGAAGCGCGTATTTCGGGACGTTCGTCCTCCACAAACCTTTTGAAATGCTCGTACATGAAGTTGATGAGCACCTCCCCCCGTTGTCTTAGGAGTGGAGCGATGCGGCTGAGGTCGATGCTCCACCCGGTTGGGTCTACAAACGTCAGTGCAAATGAGGAGCCAACGTAACGACGGACTTCCGGGATATTGTCCTCAAACGTGCCGTGGATGGCGCGGGCGTGAAGGTCCGCTGCGCCTCCAGCGGCGCCATTGAGGCGTTCGAAGGGCTCCGCCTCCTTCTCCACGAATACACAGCGCAAACACTTCGTTTTTCCGCGAAGGCGGAAGGACTCCCGAACCTCTCGGAGCTCCCTGATCGCTATGCCGAATGATGTGTCAGCAAACTCTTCTGACCTCGCCTCCCAAGGACCTGAAAAACCGTCAACGAATGTGAAGTCGTCCCACGCCGAGAGGATATTATAAGCGACTTTTTGCAAATAGCCTCGCAAGATAATGTGCTTGACGAACGTTTGCTCGCGATCGTGGTACTCTCGCGGCAGCACCGGAGGCTGAGCCATTAGTCAGCATTCTCCACCGCAGCCTTGAATTTTTGGGGGAAGTCGTTCCATTCTCGCCCGTCGAGTTTCCTTCCACCGTCCTTGGGCCTGAACCCACCCCATTGCTTGAAGAAGAAGGCGACGTCTTGCTCTATGCATTGGTCTCGCACCTCTCGAACCCAACGGGGATCGATTGGCCTTGCCCGCGGACCGCTTTCTCCGCCCACAATCACCCAGTCAATATTAAAGAGGTCCAATTCTCCCACCGGGCCGATCAATGGCTCAATCGACAGGAAACGCGCGCCCGCTTGCGAGCCTTGGAGGTGCAAAATTCGACTTTTAGCTTGGGCATCCTCGACTGAAACCCCGCACCAAATATGTTGAGGGCAGGGCCGATCTCGATACCGCTTTCGGAGGTACTTCGACATGAGAGAGCTGCGCTTCGACAGGAGCTGATAAACGTGCCAATCGGCCTTCTCCATCGTATCGAAAACTCTATCGACGTATTCGAACGGAACTGACTTGTGCCATAGGTCTGACATCGAGTTGACGAAGATCATTCGGGGACGTCGCCAGCCAAGTGGCTGTTCTAACCGAGCAGGTCTAAGTGTAAGGTCGAAACCGCTTTCGAACGGATGGCCCGGAACTCCACGGAACCGCTCAGAAAATCTTTCAGCGTAGCAGTTGTCACAGCCTCGACTAATCTTCGTGCAGCCCGTCACCGGGTTCCAAGTGGCGTCGGTCCATTCGATTGCGCTGTTGTCAGACATGATCTGCCTCCGAGAACATTCGTGGAACACTAGTGGCTAAGTAGTTCAAAGGCAAGGTGAGGCTTTGAGTCGCAGTGGCGTCTTCTGCTTATGGAGACGATCTAAACTTCCCTTTCGATTTCAATCTTTTCGACTAGCGGTCCTAGAGATATGGATTTGATCTCGCGGAGACCGCTTGGCGCCTGGATTTTTCAAAAGCGGTCCTTCTGTTAGCGGCCCACTTTCCGACATTTCACATAATGGCGGTTATCCGTCATTTTTCGCATGGGACCGCACCCGAAGTTGACTGACTGGCCGCACCAAACTGACAATTATTGAAGCAATTCGTCAAAGACTCTCATGGTAGTTTGGGTAGAGTGATAAGTGCAGAGATTTCAATATTTGGCCATTTTTCAATATTCTTAGGTGTAGGCAACAAAGCCCGAAACCCCAGCAGTCGAATGCCAATCAGGTTTTCACAATTTGTAATGCGCGAGGATGACGAAAGAATGAAACCGCAAAAAGGACACTTAACAAACGTTGGGTGCTTTGACACGCGAGCCAAAATCAAGGAATATTGAGTTGCGCCTTAGAGACTGTCATAATTTTGAAGATTTCCGCCGATTAGCGAAAAAACGTCTCCCTAGTCCCATCTTCCATTACATTGATGGCGCTGCTGATGATGAAGTGACATACCGCAGAAATAGCGCAGCATTTGAAGACGTGGACTTGGTTCCGAATGTACTAAGAGGCGTCGAACAAATTGATATGGGCGTCGAGGTGATGGGGCAAAAACTAGCCATGCCCTTCTATTGTGCTCCAACCGCGCTGCAGCGCTTGTTCCATCATGAGGGAGAGCGTGCTGTTGCAAGAGCCGCGACAAGATATGGCACTATGTTTGGGATCTCATCGTTAGCAACGGTTTCAGCGGAAGAAATCGCCCCGATCGCATCGGGCCCCAAAATGTTTCAGTTTTATTTCCACAAGGATCGCGACCTTAACGATACACTTTTGGAGCGTGCACGGGATGCAAATTTTGAGGTCATGGCTTTAACCGTGGATACAATAACGGGAGGAAATCGTGAACGAGACTTGCGCACCGGCTTCAAGTCTCCTCCAAAGCTGACTCTATCTTCCTTGGCTAGTTTTGCCTCCCACCCGATGTGGGCTTGGAATTTCTTGACGAAAGAGAAATTCGACATGCCCCATTTATCTGGTCACGTGGGACAGGGCACAAATTTGGCAGTATCCGTTGGAGACTATTTCTCCACTATGCTGGACCAATCGATGGGTTGGGACGACGCTGAAAAACTCTGCTCCCAATGGGGAGGGCAATTCGCTTTGAAGGGCATCATGAGTGTTGAGGATGCGCTACGAGCTGTCGAAATTGGTTGCACAGGAATTATGGTTTCCAATCATGGTGGACGTCAACTTGACGGCGCTCGTGCGCCTTTTGATCAGCTGGCAGAAATTTGTGATGCGGTTGGAGACAAGATTGATGTGATCTGTGAAGGAGGAGTGCAGCGCGGCACTCATGTCCTAAAAGCGCTTTCCGTGGGGGCAAAAGCGGTATCAGGAGGACGATTCTATCTGTATGCATTGGCTGCCTCAGGCCAAGCTGGAGTTGAACGCGCCCTTGGAAACATGAGGACAGAAATAGAACGAGATATGAAACTGATGGGAATAAGAAGTCTTGATGAGCTCGGTCCTCATAATTTGCGAACAAGAAGCTCGATAAATGCCGGTCATTAGCAAGCTATCGAGTGATTAAAGGGGCTTTGACCGGGACTCATAAGTACATTGTGGGTGGCATCTCAACAACGCCTGACCAAACCGCCCACGCGCAACCTAGATGGAATATCCGGAAAATAATACCTTTGAGACAGCAATAACTTTAGACGAATGCAGAGCTGCTCGCGAGGATATCGCCAACTATGCTGAAGACATTGCAAGCTTTCTCTTGGCCGATTTCTAGCTGTTTGCAGGGCTTTACGGCGGCACCAATATCTCAATTTAAGCCGATTGAAGGTGTGAATCTGTTGAAGTACGCGCAATGGGGCGAAGCCACGAAGGCATTGTGTTAGGTTTTCCAACTGGAATGTGTGGCAGATCGAATTTGTCGAAAATTGATCATTATGATCATACCTCCGTGAACGTGCTCTGATAGCTATAGAAATAAGCAAAATTATTTTGCGGCACCTGAGGAGGGTATCTTGAGCAACAACGATCACAACAAACTAAACTTGGGCGATCAATCTGATTTTTGGGGCAAAACCTCAAGATTTGCTTTGATTGCATCCGCCCTTGGCTATATGGGCGCGCCTGGGATTGCATCGGCAAATGATGATATTCAGCAGGAGGCCCCTTCTGCGCAAGCGCAGAGCGAACCAGAGAGCGACCGAAATCTAATAATCGTCACCGCTACAATGCGCGAACAGTCCATTGTTGAGACGCCGATTGCCGTTACAGTCGTAGATGCCGAAATGTTGGTGCGTACCGGCGTTTCAGACATTACAAATTTGGAGCGGGCCGCCGCTAGCTACCAGATGAACTCCTCGGATAGTACGACTGGCGGGCTGACGCTTCGTTTGCGCGGGATTGGAACCACCGGTAACAATATTGGTATTGAAAGTTCGGTCGGCGCATTTGTGGATGGGTTTTACATCCCGCGCCCAGGTGCGGTCCTTGGTGAATTGAATGATGTTCAGCAAGTTGAGGTCCTAAGGGGCCCGCAGGGTACGCTTTTTGGTCGCAACACTTCGGCAGGCGCTTTGGTCATAAAGACCAACAAGCCAAACCTTGATGATACAGAAGCATTCTTCGATGTTTCCGCCGGCAATTACGATCTGTTCAAGGTTCGCGGCGGGTTTAATGTTCCGGTTTCTGAAGGAAAAGTAGCTCTTCGGGTCTCTGGCTCGCATGCTGTGCGTGATGGATATGTTATTGGCCCGGACGGATATGATTCTAGCTCGATAGACCGATCTTCCGTTCGCGGACAGTTGCTATTTGACTTAGAAGATGCAGGCGTTTTGCGTCTATTTGCTGGTTATTCTCGAGGGGATGATCAATGTTGTTCGGCGGTGTGGTTGAATCACTCACCCTTTATTCAGGCTAAATCGGCACCATTTTCTGCATTTGGCGGAACAGCAGGGGCTGACTTTGTTGGTCGCCGAGCCCTAAAAGAAGGGTTGGCGAACGACAGCAACTATACCAACCCTTATAACGGTTGGAATGTTGGCGCCACGTATGATGTGGAATTGCCTTTCGCAAACCTCTCTTATCTAGGTTATTATGGCGAATCGAATGCTGATTCTTGTCGCGGCGATTACACTTCGCTTGAAATATACGCTGTTGGTCCCTGCCCCGAAGCTGAAGCTATCTTACCAAATGTGGACTTGGATGCGCTAAACGGCACCACGATTAAGTCGACATCGCATGAGCTCAGGCTTCAAGGGAATGCCTTTGAAGACAGTTTGGATTGGTTAATTGGGGCATACTATTCGCATGAGAAGATCGATCAACGTTATGCTTTGGTATTTTTGCGGGATATGCAGGCGGGCGTTAGCGTTGGGGCTTTTGGTCAGCCTGTATTCAATGAACTGAATTTCGCTTCTAACGGCGTAGATGCAGCTGGCGACTATGCCGCGCCAAGGGCACAGCAAGATGGCAGTTCTTTTTCGGTCTTCACTCACAATGTGCTGGAGCTTACTGACGGGCTAAATCTGACGCTTGGTGCTCGATACATCACTGAAAAGAAAGATGCCCAAGTCGGCCACCAAGTTCCCGGACAGCACAACGCCTGCGAGGCAACATTCAACAATTTGACAAGCTTAACTTCACCTAATTTTGGTCTGTACAATGGGACGAATGGTTTCTTTGGCGCAAGGGGACCCGCACGACTGGCATCAGTTGTTCAATCGAACTGTTGGATATTCAATTCCGGTCTATATGATCCTAGCGACCCAAATAATTTCTTCACCCAATTTGCAAATACGAACGCGGCAAATACATTTGTGACTTCATACTTGAATCTAATCCCACAACCATTTGACAGAGATTTCAAGGATGACCAGCTCACCTATACTGCAAATTTAAGCTACGAAGTTGCAGGTCAAACCTTCGTCTATGGTGGATTTACGCATGGATTTAAGTCCGGTGGATTTAACCTTGATGTTTCCGCTGCGGTTGGCGGTGCAGATCCGCGATTCCGCTCAGAGAAAATTGATGCCTTTGAATTGGGTTTCAAATCCGTATTCCTGAACAACCGGGCCTGGGCAAATATTGCCTTGTTCTATTCTGATCTTTCGGATTTTCAGGTGCTGGAATTTGATGGCACAAGGTTTAGCACATTCAATGTCGATAAAGCGCGCTCCAAGGGTGTGGAATTTGAATCAGCCTATGCGTTGTCTGACGCATTATCCCTAAACCTGGCTGCCACTTATACAGACGCCAAATATCCCGATGATTGCACCACATTTGATCCGACAGATGCGAATTTCAACGGCTCTGTCACTGCATTGTGCGGTCAGCAATTCACGAATGCGCCAAAATTGGTTGTGATTGGTGGTGCCAATGTTGATACCGAGATTAACACAAGCGGCGCCTCGATGTTCGCAGGTTTCTCGGTTCGTTATGAATCAAAAAGGCGCACCAGTACTTTGCCTACTGAAAGACCTGCGACCTTTGGTCTGACGACCGAAGCTCAAGTACGGGACGCGGTGGCAGCCGCCATTGCGGCACCATTTGATATCCAGAAATCGAACGCGAAGTTGGATCTTCGCCTTGGTTTTAGAACTGCAAATGAGAAGTTCACCATTGAGGCTTGGGCTCGCAACTTTTTTGATGTGCGGACAAGGTTTTTGACATTCAATATTCCGCTTAGAGGATTCTCTGGCCAGCGAGCACGTGGTGCATTTGTCCAAGAGCCACGGACCTATGGACTGACCCTGCGCGGCAAGTTTTAGTAGAACTCTCCGCTCTACCAGATGCTGGGAATTTGGTGAGCAAAGACTAGCGATCAGGCGAAAGTCTGATCGCAACTTTTTTGACTGAGCAAGCAGCACATAGAAGAGGCATATCAAATGAAAATACACAGCAAACTGTATATCGGCGGCGAATGGGTTGATCCATTGAATCCGTCAATATTTGAGGTTGTGAATCCCCTCACCGAAACAGTTTGTGCAACCGTTGCTGGCGGTGGAGAAGATGATGTCGCTCGTGCGGTGGCAGCAGCCAGGGAGGCGTTCAAGGAGTTTTCCCAATCTAGCGTTGAAGATCGCAGGGCCATGTTGGAACGGATTGCGGCTGGAATCAAAGCTCGAGCTGACGAGTTTTCAGAAGCAATTAGCATGGAAATGGGAGCACCAACTTGGTGGTCAAGCGGGGCGCAAGTCCCGGCCGGCATTGCCCATTATTCAACCGCGGCCAAAGTTCTGGAGAGTTTTGAGTTTCAGAAGATTCAAGGCACTACAGCCATACGACGCGAACCCATTGGCGTTTGCGGGTTGATCACTCCGTGGAATTGGCCGTTGAACCAGGTTGCGTGCAAAGTTGCGCCGGCATTGGCAACAGGCTGTACGATCGTTCTGAAGCCGGCTGAACAAACATCCCTGGATTCACTGTTGCTGGCTGAGGTTATCCACGAAGCTGGTGTGCCTCCTGGTGTGTTCAATCTTGTCAATGGACCTGGTAGAGTAGTGGGTGCGTCCATAGCTGAGCATCCAGATGTTGATATGGTCAGCTTTACTGGGTCTACGATGGCCGGAGCCAACGTCTCAAAGGCAGCGGCGGATACGATCAAAAGAGTATCGCTCGAGCTTGGCGGCAAGTCAGCCAATATTGTTTTGCCAAGTGCCGATTTGAAGGATGCTGTTGGCAGGGCTGTTCAAGGGATTATGAGTAATGTGGGCCAGACTTGTACAGCGGGCACGCGCCTCCTGGTTCCGTCAGACAAAGTGGCAGAGGCCACTAGAATTGCAGTTGAGGTCGCCGAATCCATCCCGCTGGCGACAAGTTGGGATGCGCCGGCGCCGGCTATCGGCCCGATTGCGACGAAACGTCAGCATGCAGAAATTGTGCGGCTGATTTCAGAAGGTGTCAAAGAAGGCGCCAAGCTGGAAACCGGCGGCGCAGACAGGCCCGATGGTGTTAGGAGCGGCTATTTTATTGCGCCAACGATCTTTTCAAATGTCAGCAATGATATGACAATTGCACGAGAAGAGATATTCGGACCTGTGCTGAGCATCATTGCATACGACACGGTTGATAACGCGATCGAGATCGCCAATGATTCGCCCTATGGCTTGTCCGGCTATGTTCAGGGCGAACATCAAGAAGCTGTCGAAGTGGCTCGAAAGATGCGCACGGGCCAAGTTTTCGTGAACGCGGCCCATGCGGATTTCAACGCACCATTTGGCGGCTATAAGCAGTCAGGCAATGGCCGTGAATGGGGCGAGATTGGATTTGATGAATTTCTGGAATACAAATCTGTCCTCGGCTCAGAAATCAAAAATTAGATTGGCATGGCGACCGTGAATCCACCGTTAGAACCAATCTCGCAATCGCCAATTCCTACGCCACCGCTTCCTTGGCACACGCGCGTCTTTTACGGGATGGGCGCTATGGCCTTTGGTATCAAATCCAACGGCTTCGATTATTACCTCTTGGCGTTTTACAGCCAGGTTGTGGGCCTGGATCCCCGATTGGTTGGGCTGGCTCTGTTTATATCGCTGCTTTTTGATGCGGTAAGCGATCCATTGGTGGGTTATTGGTCGGATAATCTGCGCTCCAGATGGGGGCGCCGGCATCCTTTCATGTATGGAGCTGCGATTCCGGTTGCGCTGTGTTTTTTCTTAGTTTGGATGCCCCCCGAAAGCTTCTCTGACACAGAGACTTTTTGGTATCTGTTGTGTTTATCCGTCTTGATACGGACCGGCATCACATTTTTTGAAACGCCCAATATAGCTTTGGCGCCTGAATTGACTCAGGATTACAACGATAGAAGCAGGCTCATCAGCTACGCTCATTTCTTTGCCTGGTCGGGCGGCAATTTCATGAACATCGCCATGTTCTTCATTGTCTTTCCACTTTTCGTAACCGGCTCCATGTCCGAGGCAGTAAGCTCGCGGGCGCCTTACACTGCCTATGGCGTTATCGCTTCGGTGTTGATTTTTATCTCTATTATGGTGTCATCGGCGGGCACGCATTCAAGAATTCCAACGCTTTATAGCCCGCCCCAACAACGCAAACTTACAGTGCCCAAAATCTTCAAAGAGATTTTTGAAACGCTTGCCAATCGCTCGTTCGTATCGATTTTTGCCGCTTCGATGCTCGGCGCTATGGGTTTGGGTCTCAAAGCCTCTTTGCATCTGTATTTTGTTTCCTATTTCTGGGAATTCACGCCCGCGGAAACCGGCTATCTTTCTATCGGGATTTTCCTGTCGGCCTTTATCGGCTTTAAGATTGCGCCATTCGTTTCTGAGCGTATGTGACATGCCCCCCTGATTTTCCTCCAAGTTGGATTAGAGTCCGGCCCTGACAGAAGGACGGACGAGATGAAGAGAACGAGGTTTTCAGAAGAGCAGATCATCGGTGTGCTGAAGGAGGCTGAGGCGGGAGCGAAGACTGCCGACCTGGCCCGTCGGCACGGTGTATCGGAAGCGACGATCTACAACTGGAAGTCGAAGTATGGCGGGATGGAAGTGTCCGATGCCCGCCGGTTGAAGGAGCTGGAGAGCGAGAACGCCAAGCTCAAGCGACTGCTGGCCGATGCGATGCTGGATCAGGCTGCGCTGAAGGACCTCCTGGCAAAAAAGTTCTGACGCCCGCCGCGAAGCGGGAAGCTGTCGCACATCTCCAGGCATGCCACGGGATGAGCGAACGGCGGGCGTGCCGTGTCATCGATGCTGATCGCAAGAGCGTGCGTTACCGTTCCGCCCGGGACGATGACGCCGGTCTGCGTGAGAAGCTGCGCGAACTGGCTAACCAGCGACGGCGATTCGGCTATCGCCGCCTGCACATCCTGTTGCGCCGGGAGGGGATCGTGATCAACCGGAAGAAGACACAGAGGCTCTACAAAGAAGAAGGGCTGGCAGTAAGGCGACGGCGAAGTCGCAGGCGAGCTGTCGGCACGAGGGGACCTGCTCAGGTGCTCGCATTACCGAACCAGCGCTGGAGCCTGGACTTCGTTCACGACCAGATGGCCTCTGGCAGACGGTTCCGGGTGCTCAACGTGGTCGATGATGTGACCAGGGAGTGCCTTGCAGCGGTGCCGGACACCTCGATCTCTGGGCGCCGTGTCGTGCGCGAACTCACCGCGCTGATCGAACGGCGTGGTAAGCCCGTCATGATCGTCAGCGACAATGGGACGGAGCTCACCAGCAATGCGGTGCTGGCATGGTGCGGGGAGCTCGGCGTGGAGTGGCATTACATCGCGCCGGGCAGGCCGATGCAGAACGGCTACGTCGAGAGCTTCAACGGCCGCATGCGCGACGAACTGCTCAACGAGACACTGTTCCTCAGCCTGGCCCATGCCCGGGTCGAGATCGCGGCCTGGGTGGATGACTACAACCGGGAGAGACCACACTCATCCCTTGGATACGCAACCCCGGCGGCGTTCGCCGCCGAACTGAATAAGCAATGGCCTGCTTCGCTCCGCCCTACGGGCTCCGCTACGCAGCCCATTGCTTCAACCGCGCTCATGCGCAACAAAACGGCTCGGCTCTAATCCCGGCTGGAGGAAAGCTGGGGGTCACGTCAGCTCGTCCATGGCCCAGCCTGCGGCGGTGGCTTTGCCTTTGCGCTTGCCTCCGACATCCGCATCGCGGGCGATAGCGCGCGCATGAATGCGGCCTTTATCCGCATTGGTCTTTCCTCCTGCGACATGGGCGTCAGCTATTTCCTCCCGCGTCTGGTAGGTGCTTCGATTGCCTCGGAACTGATGCTGACGGGGCGCTTCATTCAGGCGCAGCGCGCGCTGGCCGTCGGGCTGGTGGCAGAGGTGGTTCCCGACGACCAGCTGGAGGCTGCGGCCCAACCTTGGGTCGATGACTTGCTCAACGCATCTCCCATGGGGCTGCGCATGACCAAGGAAGGCCTCAACATGGCGATCGACGCCGGCAGTCTGGAAGCTGCAATGGCGATCGAAAACCGCAACCAGTTGATGACCGCCGGTAGCAAGAATTTTGCCGAAGGGATGCGCGCCTTCCTCGAGAAGCGCAAACCAGAATACACCCCCGAATAAGCCTATCAGCAGGATTAAACCATGACCCACGCCCGCTACCCTCATGTCTTTTCGCCGCTGAAAATCGGCAACACGACAATCAAGAACCGGATCCTGATGGGATCGATGCACACCGGGCTTGAGGACTTGCCCGATGCGGGTCCGCGACTCGCGGCCTATTTCGTCGAGCGCGTCAAGGGCGGGGTGGGGATGATCATCACCGGCGGTATCGGACCGCACGAAACTGCGGGCATGGGCGCCAAGCTGATCACGCCGCAAGATGTTGCGCTGCATAAGCAGGTAACCGAGGCTGTCCACGCCGCCGACCCGGACGTGAAGATCTGCATGCAAATCCTGCACACCGGACCGCTCGCTGGCACTCCCGATTGTGTCGCGCCCTCGCCGGTCAAATCACGCATTGGACGCTTTGCCCCGCGCGAACTCGATGAAGCCGGTATCGAAGAGCAGATTGCTGCCTTCGCCCGCTGCGCCGCGCTCGCCAAGGAAGCGGGCTATGACGGGGTCGAAGTGATCGGATCGGCTGGCTATCTTATTTCGACATTCCTTGTCGAAAAAACCAACCAGCGGACGGATCAATGGGGCGGTAGCTGGGAAAACCGGATGCGCTTCCCGATCGAGGTGATGCGGCGCACCCGTGCCGCGGTCGGCCCCGATTTCGTGCTGATCTTCCGCATCTCGGCCATGGACATGCTTGAAGGCGGGCTCGCCTGGGATGAGGTGGTGAGCCTAGCCAAGGCGCTCGAGGCCGAAGGCGTCGATGTTATCAGCACCCATTTCTGCTGGCACGAAAGCTTTGTCCCCACCATCGCCACCATGGTGCCGCGCGCCGCTTTTGCTCAGGTGACCGGGCGATTGCGCAAGGAATTGTCGATCCCGCTTATCACCTCGAACCGCATAAACATGCCCGATGTCGCAGAGGAAGTTCTGGCGCGCGGCGATGCCGATATCGTCTCGATGGCGCGTCCGATGCTCGCCGATCCGGATCTCGTCAACAAGGCGCGCGAGGGCCGTGAGGATGAGATCAACACCTGCATCGGTTGCAACCAGGCGTGCCTCGACCACACTTTCACCGGTCAGCTCACCAGTTGCCTCGTCAACGCCCGCGCCTGTCGAGAGGTGGAGTTTGACTATCCCGCCGTGCAGGCCGCCAAGCGGCTTGCGGTGGTGGGTGCTGGCCCTGCGGGTCTGGCTTTTGCGACATTGGCGGCGGAACGCGGCCATAAGGTGACCCTGTTCGACGCCGCAGAAGAGATTGGCGGACAGTTCAACCTCGCCAAGCGCATCCCCGGCAAGGAGGAGTTCTACGAGACACTGCGCTATTTCGGTCGTCGGATCGAAACCACCGGGGTTGAGCTCAAGCTCGGCAAGCGTGTGAGCAGCGATGACCTGCAGGGCTTTGATGAAGTGGTGGTTGCCACCGGTATCGAACCGCGCAAGCCATCCATACCGGGCATCGACCATCCCAAAGCGGTCCGTTACATTGATGTGATCCAAGGCAAGGCGCAGGTCGGCAAGAAAGTTGCCATTATGGGGGCTGGCGGCATCGGATTTGATGTTGCCGAACTGATTACCCATGAGGGAACGTCTGCTGCTCTCGATATCGATGTCTTCGCGCGCGAATGGGGCATCGATTTCAAGAATCACCCGCGCGGCGGCGTGACAGGTGTCGAGCCGGTTGTCGCGCGCAACGACCGTCAGGTAACGCTGCTGCAGCGCAAGACCAGCGCGGTTGGCAAGGGGCTTGGCCGGACCACCGGCTGGACGCATCGGATCACGCTGCAACGGCGTGGGGTCGAGATGATTGCAGGGGTCGAATATCTCTCGATCGACGATGATGGCTTGCACACGCTGGTTAATGGTGAGCCGCGCACATTTGATGTCGACACCGTCATCATCTGTGCAGGACAGGAACCTGCTCGCGGGCTGTTCGATGCATTGGAGGCCGGCGGCGTCAAGGCGCACCTCATCGGCGGGGCCTATGAGGCGTCAGAGCTGGATGCCAAACGCGCCATCAAGCAGGCATCGGAATTGGCTGCAGTGGTCTGATTGCCGACTTCAGGGGCTTGGCGCAGCGTGGCTTTGATGCCATGAACTGCCCGCGCCCATATGGCGCGTCTTGGGAGGGGCATGAACATAAACGAGAGATTGAAGCCGCTGCTGCGTGAGCCGCTGGTGCATTTCCTGCTGGCAGGCTTGGCCGTATTCCTGTTTTCGGCATGGCGCGGCGAGGAAGTCGATCCTGCCAGCCGCACAATCACGATCGACGAGGAACAGGTCTCGCGGCTGGTCGCCAGCTGGCAACAGACCTGGCAGCGTCCACCAACGCAGGCGGAAATCGACGGCCTGATCCGCGACTATATCAAGGGTGAGATTTACTATCGTGAAGCCAAACGGCTCGGCCTTGACGAAGATGACACCGTCATCCGCCGCCGCTTGCGTGCCAAAATGGAATATATCGCCGCCGCGCAGGTAGAGAATGCAACCCCCGACGATACCACGCTGCAGAAATGGCTCGATCGCAACCCCGCGCGCTACACCGCCAATGCGGCCTATAGTTTTGACCAGATCTATCTCGGGCAGGGCGATGGAGCCGCTTCGCGTATAAAAGCCGCACTTGCCGACGGGGGTGATTGGACCAAATTGGGTGAGACGATTTCGCTGCCAAGGTCATTGGAAAATGCACCTCAAGCAGACATTGGCCGCGATTTTGGTGAAGGTTTTGCAGCCGCGCTGGCGTCGTCGCCTACTGGAAAATGGACCGGGCCGCTGCAATCGGGTTTCGGGCTGCATCTGGTGCGGATCCGTGCCGTGAAGACACCCGAAAAGCCGAAATTGGCAGAGGTCCGGCAAGCGGTCGAGAATGATTGGCGCGCAACCACCACGCGCGAACGCGAAGCAGCCGCCTATCAGGCGCTGCTCGACGGTTATACGATCAAGATCGCCAAACCGTGATACGCGCGCTCTTCCTATTGCTCGCTATGTTGTGGGCACTGCCGGCGCACGCCGATGAACTGCGGCCGGGCTATCTTGAGTTCACCGAAAAGACACAAGGCGCTTGGACATTGGTGTGGAAAGCACCGATGCGTGGCGGGCTGACACCGCAAACGCAGCCAATCCTGCCCAACAATTGCGTATGTAAGGGCCAGCCAAGCAAGGCAGTTTCGGGCATTGCACTTGTCACCACGACGGCGGTGGCTTGCCAAGGCGATGTTTCGGGCAAGCTTATCGGCCTATCGAACTTTGAAGCATCGCAAACTGACGTACTTGTTCGTGTCGCACCTCTAGGGCGACCGGTACAGGCCTTGCGATTGACCCCTGCCGAACCAAAGGTGGAAATCAAGGCCAAGCCCGATCGCTGGCAAGTGGCGCGCACCTATTTCATCACCGGGGTCGAACATATCCTGTTTGGATATGATCACCTGCTGTTCGTGGTCTCGTTGGTGCTTTTGCTCTCCGGTTTCTGGACGATCGCCAAGGCGGTAACAGCCTTCACAGTCGCACATTCGATCACCCTGATCGGGACTACATTAGGCTTTCTCGGACTGCCACAGCGGCCAGTGGAAAGTGTGATCGCGCTTTCGATCCTGTTTCTCGCGGTCGAAATTGTGAAGCGCAAGCCTGACGAGCCGAGGCTTTCGGAGCGCATCCCATGGGTCGTCGCTTTCGGCTTTGGCCTGCTGCACGGTTTTGGTTTTGCCGGCGCGTTGAACGAAATCGGTTTGCCCGAAAGCGATGTGCCGACCGCGCTTTTGACTTTCAACCTTGGTGTAGAGGCAGGCCAAATGGTGATTGTCGCGCTGTCGCTGGCGGTGCTTGAACTATTGCGTCGCTACTCTGCGGTTATGGTCAGCCCGGTGTTACGCTTTTCGGCTTATGCCATTGGAACAATATCGGCATTCTGGTTCATCGAACGCACTTTTGCCTGAGGGCTTAAATCGCCAACGCCTTTTCAATCTGGGCTATCAGCCATTGCTTTGCCTTTGCGTCGGCAAAGCTGTGCGACGCGCTATCGATCGAATGCAACGCGATATTGCTGCGCTGGCGCACGACGGAAAAAGCACTGCTGTTCCATGCCGAGGCAAAGGCCATGGCGGTCGTGTCGCGGTTGGCCAGCAGAATCGTGGTTTGCACCGAACTTGCGGTGAGTGCCCCGCTTATGCGTTGCGCCAAGCCAGATGGGCCATCCTTGTGCGTGGCCCGTGCAAGGCCAGCAGCCAGTTTTGAAATATCGACCTTACCCGTCAGCAGGTCGATCAGGCTGCGCGGATTTTTGAGCCGTGCCCAATAGCGGGATCTGATGGCGGCAGGGGAGATTGGCGCCGGTGTATCCTGTTCTGCCGCTTCGATGACCCATGGATTGGCGAGCACCAAATGATCGATGGCAAGCGGCTGATGGAAAAGCGCCAGCGCGCTCGCGGCATCGCAATTGCCGAACGCGACCAGCCGGCGCAGGTTCGGCATTTCCGCCCGGAACGCGGCAATGGCGGCAGCGATATCGGCTGCGCTGCTTTCAAAACCTGCATTCGCGCCCTCGCTCTCCCCAATTCCGCGCCGGTCATAGCGGAACACCGGATGGCCTTGCGTCGCGAAATGCGCGGCAAGTGATGCATACCCCGCATGGGCGCCGCTGCGGATTTCGTTACCGCCGCTGACGATCAACAAACCCGTGTCGCTGTCGCCCGTATCGAGCGTTGCTGCGCACCAAGCGCCCTCGCATACAAAACCGGTCAGCCGCCGCATGACGCGCTCCATTGGTCGAGATCGGCAGCAACGGCGGCAGACATTGCTGCGTCGTCCTGCGGCTCGGCGCGAAGCCATAAGGGCGAACCGGAAATGTCCTGCCCCAAAGCGCGTACCACAAGCTGTGCAGTGTCTTGCGGTTCGGTCGATGCCAGCTCAGCGACCATTGCCGGACCAAGGCGATTGCCCGCCAGCTCGATTGGTCCGCTTTGCGCCGCTGCCAACAGTTCGGTTTCGCTGGTGGACCGGCCTGCTTCCTTGTCTCCGGCGATGCGCGTGCGGATCATGGTCTTTAAAAGGCTTGCACCTTTGACTGGTGCCAAGCGCCAAAGCGGCAGCCCAGTTCCGGCATCAATGAGTGTGCCGCCACGCAGCGATACGATATGCGTTGCGCCTAGCTGCTCGCCGGCATCGGCCACTACAGCGCGCCAAGTCGAGAGGCTTTGCACTTCGAGTGCGGCATGGCTCTCATTGCAGCCAGGAAGGTCGAGCAGCATGCAGCCCACATCGCGTCCGGCCAGTTCGCGCATCGCCTGCACCAACATCCGGCGGCAGCGGTTCATTTCATCGAAAAGAGGCGGAACGATCAGTAACTGGCGATTTGATGCCGTGCCAAAGCAAAGGACATGCTCGTCATGCCCGGCAAAATGATATGTCCGAAATTCAGGACGCAGGCTCACTCTTTGATCTTGGCCTTTGCGAAGGCGACAAGGCTGCCAAAGCTTTCGAATAGGTCGCCATCGATGTCGTCATCATCAATCATGATTTCGAGCCTGTCCTCCATTTCAGTCAGCAGGCCGGCAACCGCCATCGAATCGAGCTCGGGCAGTGCGCCGAACAATGGTGTATCGTCGGTCATAGCCGCGACCGTTGCAGGCGCAACGCCAAGCACATCGACCAGCAATTCGCGGATGGTGGTTTCGACACTGTCGGGAACGAAGGGCATTTCAAATCTCTCTCACTAGTTTGCTGGCGCGATAGGCTCGCCATTTGCGAATGGCAATGTGCGGCCAATTGGCTGGGTGGTTGGGCCAAAAGACTTCCAGTCGGAAACGCTCGCGCACTTCCTCCATCCATTCCGCCTTATAGGCATCGTTGCCCGTACCAAAATCGATTAGCGTGACGCGATCAACATCGATGACATGCTGAAACAGCGCGGCAGACAGCAGGGTTCCGGGCGATGCCTGCATATAGCGCTCGTCATGCGCCAATTTGTGGATGAGAGCGACACCGTTTTCGACCGTCCAGAATTGCGCGGCCACCGGCTTGCTGTCGATATATGCGAGACCCAGTCGCATTGCGCCGACCGTGCTCTCGCGCTCTGCCAATTGGCGCAGAAATTCCGGGCTGCCCTCCTCGGGTTTCCAGCTGCGGGCATAGACCCGCTCATAATCCCGCCAGCTTTCGGGGCTGTATTCGGTGTCGATGCGGATGGTCACCACGCCCGCCTTGGCCTTGCGCTTGACTGTATTTTTGAGGCGGCCTGGGCGCGATTGCCAATAGCTGTCAAAACTGCGCCCGTTGACATTGAGGATGTGATTTTGGTCGCAAACTTCGCGGAAGACAGACCAGCCCTCCGCGGTAAGCGTCGCTTCCAGCTCGCTTGCATGACCATATTCGTCTGGGATCGGCGCAAATGTCAGCCGTCGGGCGTGCAGCTTTGCTGTTTGGGCGATCGCGCGCAACAAGGACAGCCGTTCGACTTCGCTTTGCGCATTGGCAAAAATCGGCGCCCAAGTGAAATTGTACCAGTTGGCGAGGGCGGATAAATGCCCGCTTCCGATATGGAGCAAAGGCAGCCAGGCCTGGGCCTGATCGCGCATGGCATGCAGCAGGGCTGGACGTTTATGCCGCAATGAAGTGCGGTGCAGGCTTTCGATCCAATCGAACCTGTCAAAGAGGCAAGGCTGCGCCTCGCGATCAAGCGCGCCAGCCGCAGCCGCTTGCGCGGTCAGGAAATTATCGTGATATTCACACTTAACTGGCAATTACCGACCCCGATTAACCCTGCTAGACCAGATATTTGACCCCATGACTGACACTTTGCCAGCCTTTCCCCTCGATCACCTCGCGTTTCGCGGGGCGCCCGACGCGCCTGCGCTGCGTATCAAGGATAAGGTCTATAGTTATCAGGAGTTAAATCATCGTATCGGCCGGCTGGCCGCAATATTGCGTGCGCAAGATTTTACAGTTGGTGACCGGATAGCCACCTGGCTGCCCAAGACCGAACTTGCATGCCTGATGCCCTTGGCCGCGGTGCGTGCGGGGCTGGTGCATGTTCCGATAAACCCTCTGCTTAAACCTGCGCAGGTCCGGCATATCCTGTCCGACAGTGGGGCGAGGGGCTTGCTGACGGCAAAGCTGCGTGCGGGCCAATTGGATGAGGGCGATGTGCCTGACGGCACAATAGAGCTCGACGAAGCCGAACTCCTTGCAACAATCGACCAACCCGGCGAGGTTTTGTCGCCACTTCCGGCTGAAACCGACACCGATGGCCTAGCAGCGATCCTCTACACCAGCGGATCGACCGGTCGGCCCAAGGGGGTCATGCTCAGCCATGCCAACCTCTCGATCGGGGCGGTCAGCGTGGCGCGCTATCTCAAGCTGGTGGCAGATGATGTCACGCTTGCGGTGCTGCCCTTGAGTTTCGACTATGGGCAGAACCAGCTGCTTTCCACCTGGCAGGCAGGGGGATGTGTTGCGCCGCTGGATTATCTGACGCCGCGCGATGTGATCAAGGCGTGCGCGAAGCATGGAGTGACGACGCTTGCCGCGGTGCCGCCGCTCTGGGTACAGCTTGCCGAACAGGCATGGCCAGAAGAGGCGACTGGGGCGATGCGCCGACTGACGAACAGCGGCGGTGCATTGACGCCCTCGCTGGTCAAGGCGCTGCGCGGCATATTTGGCCCTAAGACTGATATCTATGCGATGTACGGACTGACCGAGGCTTTCCGTTCAACCTATCTTGATCCGTCATTGATCGACGCAAATCCGACCAGCATGGGCAAGGCCATACCTTTTGCCGAAATCATGGTCGTCACGAAGGATGGCAACGAGGCGCAGCCGGAGGAGCATGGTGAACTCGTCCATGCCGGGCCGCTGGTCGCCCAGGGCTATTGGAAAGATGCCGAGCGCACGGCGCTACGCTACAAGCCCGCCCCGGCCTTCTCGCGTTATGGCGGTATGGCGGTATGGTCAGGCGATACCGTGTGGCGCGACAAGGATGGCCTGCTCTATTTCGTTGGCCGTGACGATGCCATGATCAAGACCAGCGGAAACCGAGTCTCCCCTACCGAGGTAGAGGAAGCCGCGATCGAGAGTGGATTGGTCGCCGAAGCCTGCGCGCTCGGCCGCAAGGATGACAGGCTGGGCGAGGCGATTGTCCTGTTCGTCCGCGCCAACGGTGCGGCAAATGAGGCGGCCCTTGCGGCACATATGAAGGCTGCGCTCCCCAATTTCATGCAGCCAGCCGCCTATGTCTGGCTCGAAGAATTTCCCAAAAACGCTAATGGCAAGCTGGACAGGGACGGGCTGAAAGATAGGTTGGCGGCATGAGCGAAGCGAAAGCCAAACCGACCGGCCCGATCCCGCCCTATTTTGAAATGATCGACGGCGAACTTGCGGTTGGGGGGAAGACGGCGTCTGCGCTGGTTGCCGAGGCTGGCGACACGCCTTTGTTCGTCTATTCGACTGCGGCGCTGCAGGCGAGGATCGGCGAGCTGCGCGCAGCGATGCCTAAGCAATTGGGCATCCATTATGCGATAAAGGCCAATCCCTTTGCGCCTCTGCTCGGCTGGATGAGCGCGAGGGTCGACGGGTTCGATGTCGCATCGGGCGGGGAGTTGAAGCTCGCACTCGAGGCCGGTGTAGCAGCAGACAAGATCAGCTTTGCCGGCCCCGGCAAGCGTGACCGTGAGTTGGAGTTTGCGATCGCGAACGGTGTCACGCTTAACTGTGAGTCAGAGGGCGAGGCAGAGCGGGCTTTCGCGATAGGCGAGCGACTGGGCGTCGCGCTGAAAATTGCCGTGCGGGTGAACCCCAGTTTCGACCTCAAAGGTAGCGGCATGAAAATGGGCGGAGGGGCAAAGCCTTTTGGCGTCGATGCGCAGCGCGTGCCCGCACTGGTTCGGCGCGTCATTTCCTCTCGGGCCGATTGGCGCGGTTTCCATATCTATGCAGGATCGCAAGCGCTGGATGCAGAGGCAATCATCGCCATGCAGGCGCAGACGCTGGCGCTGGCCGCAGAGCTGGCGGAGGCGGCTGGCGCTTCGCCAGCCAAGGTCAATCTCGGCGGCGGCTTTGGTATCCCGTATTTTCCGGGTGACGCAGCCTTTGACCTCGATGCTGTCGGCGGTGCGCTCGGTCAGGCGCTATCGGCGTTGCCTGCCATCCTCAACGACACCCATTTCTGTATTGAGCTTGGCCGCTATCTGGTCGGTGAAGCGGGTGTCTATCTGTGCCGCATTGTCGATCGCAAGATCAGCCATGGCGAGGTCTTCCTCGTCACTGATGGCGGGTTGCACCACCAGCTTGCGGCATCGGGCAATTTTGGCACGGTAATCCGCCGCAATTATCCGGTGGCGATCGCGACACGCTTTGATGCGCCTGCCGACGAGGTGCAATCGGTCGTCGGATGCCTGTGCACGCCGCTCGACCGGCTGTCCGACAGCGCCTTGCTGCCCAATGCCGAGGTTGGCGATCTGGTAGCCATCTTCTGTGCCGGGGCCTATGGCGCGAGTGCCAGCCCGGCCAACTTCCTTGGCCAGGGACCTGCGTTGGAAATATTGGTCTAGTTCAGCCCGCCTTGGCCTGCGCGTCGAGGATCAGCGGTTCAACCTTGTTCAGATCGACCGTTGTCTTGGCAATGCTCGGATGGCTGCTGCCGCGATGCTTGAACTTGCCTTCGACAAGGCCGCCTGGCGCGATGGTAAGGCTTTGATAGACAACATCGCCTGAAATACGCGCGCTTGCCTCGATCACAAGATCGCCTGCCTCGATTGAGCCATCGACCTTGCCCGAAAGCCGCGCCGATTCAGCAATCACCTTGCCGGCAATGACGCTGCCTTCGCCCTGGACGAGCGAACCGCAAGTCACATCCCCATGGATCTTGCCATCGATGTGGAGATCGACCTTGGCAGAGAGGTTGCCGGTAATTTCGACATCCGAAGCGATTACCGAAAAAGTATGTCCACCGCGCATAGTGTTACGCCCCTGCGTTGCCGCGACCGGCTGAGCGGTTTCCGGCGACGGCTTGGATTTCGAGAACATCTGGGTTTGCCTCCAGGAATTTGAGCGGGTTGATTGCGGTCCCGTTGATGCGAACTTCAAAGTGCAAATGCGGCCCGGTTGAACGGCCGGTCGAGCCCATACGACCGATCTGCACGCCGCGCTTTACTTCTTGTCCGACTGCAACATTGAAGCCGCTAAGATGCGCATAGCGCGTAACCAGTCCATTGGCATGCGTGATTTCGATGCATTTGCCATAACCGCCCTGCCATCCGGCCGAAGTGACCTTGCCATCAGCTGCGGCGAGGATCGGCGTTCCGATCGGGCCTTTGAAATCAAGCCCTGCGTGCATGGCAGCGCCGCCATTGAACGGATCGGCGCGATAGCCAAAGCGGCTCGACATCAAACCGACGGCTGCGGGCATGCTGGTAGGAATGCCGGCGAGCGCGGTTTCGAGCGCTTCCATGCGTTCAAGCGCAGTCAACATGCGTGTAAAGCGCGGGTCGCGTACCGGTTTCTGTTTCTTGCCAAAGAAGGGAATGAAGGGGCCACCCACGCCATTGGCCGCTTCGCGGGCCAATTGCGCGGGGTTGAGGCCAAACTGGCGAATGGCACTTTCCGCCTTTTTCGACCGGGCAAGCGCGATCTGGGTCATCCGCTCGGCAAAGGCGATCTGTTGTGCTTCCAACTCGGCAAGCTTTGCGGCTTCGGGAATAGCCTGACCAATCTTCTTGGCGGTTTCAGCAGCTTCGCCTTCCGGCTGTGTGGTTGCTTCGGCAGCGGGCATCTCACCGAAATGCTCTTCGAACGCGCCTTCCATCAGCTTTTGCCGCGCCTCAAGATCGCTTGCGACCGCATCCATATCGTCGCGATATTTGGCGACGCGTTCTTCGGCGGTCTCGATCTTTTCCTGCTTGGCACTCAACATCATGCGTTCTGCGGAAACGCTCAGCTGGTTGACCATCATGCCCAGCGTGATGACAAGCCATATGCCGACAACCGACGCAATCGCACCTGCGACGCGACGTTGCAGCTTGGCACTAATCTTGATGAACCGGACATGCCCGTTAGACCGCATGAAGAACTCACGATCCACGAACCATCCAGCCAACCGGTTTTTCCAACCGGCAAACCTGGCCATTTGTGACACGACCCACCCCGTTTTTATTTGGTGGCGGGCGCATAGCAGAGCGAATTGAAGCTGACGAATCGCTTTACCTCGACTCGTGCCGAGTCGGTGGAGTCGTGCGGTGAGTTGTGAACATTTACATGAAATCGGTTGCGGACCGTACAAAAGCCGTTGTGCTTTGGCTGTGAAAATTGAGAAAAATGGTTGTTTTTCAGATTGATGTCGCGAATCGACATTCAAGCTTGGCAAATTTTGCCGAAGCCATAGGATTCTGCGGCTTCCGCTTGCGCGCTGCCCGGATTAGGAGGCTGGACGATGACCGAAGATGTAACCTCGATAATTGCCGATATGACGGCCAAAGCCCGCGCTGCGGCACGCCATGTTGCGGGCGCCAGCGATGCCCAGAAGGCCGAGGCATTGCTTGCTGCTGCTGCGGCGATGCGCGCAGCCGTGCCTGCCATATTGGCCGCCAATGCGAAGGACATGGAGGCGGGTGCGGCAAATGGGCTGTCCGCAGCCATGCTTGACCGATTGAAGCTCGATGAAGCGCGGCTTGAGGGCGTTGCAAGCGCGGTCGAGCAGGTTGCCCGACTGGAAGATCCTGTCGGCAAAGTGATTGACCGGAGCGAACGGCCCAACGGGCTGGTGATGGAGCGTGTCCGCGTTCCGGTTGGCGTGCTTGCCATCATATATGAAAGCCGCCCCAATGTTACCGCAGACGCCGCGGCGCTCGGCCTTCGTTCGGGCAATGCCGTCATCCTTAGGGGCGGCAGCGAGGCAGTGAACAGCAACCGCGCAATCCACGCTGCGATGGTGGAAGGGATAGTAAAGGCAGGCCTGCCTGCCGATGCCGTCCAACTCGTCCCGACGCAGGATCGCGCGGCTGTCGGCGCGTTGCTCAAGGCGCAGGGGCAGATCGACATGGTGATACCGCGCGGTGGCAAGTCGCTGGTCGCACGGGTGCAGGATGAGGCGCGCGTGCCCGTGCTCGCGCATCTCGATGGCATTTGCCACACTTATGTCCACGCAAAGGCCGATCCGGCGATGGCAGAGGCGATAGCCGTCAACGCCAAGATGCGCCGCACCGGCATTTGCGGCGCGACCGAAACGTTGCTCATCGATCAGGACTATCCCGAACCTAGTCGCTTGATTGGCGCCTTGCTTGATGCCGGCTGCGAAGTGCGCGCCGATGATATGCTGATGGAACTTGATCAGCGCACCGTCCCAGCCGACGAGGAGGATTGGGGCACCGAATATCTGGAACCGATCGTTTCGGCCAAGATGGTTTCGGGCGTGGATGAGGCGATCGAGCATATTGCCCGCTATGGTTCGCAACATACCGAAAGCATCATCACCAGCGACGAAGCCGCGGCAGCGCAGTTCCTGTCGGGCGTCGACAGCGCAATCGTGATGCACAATGCCTCGACGCAGTTTGCCGATGGCGGTGAATTCGGGCTGGGTGCTGAAATCGGGATTGCGACCGGGCGGCTTCATGCACGTGGCCCTGTCGCGCTCGAAGGGCTCACCACCTACAAATGGCTGGTGCATGGCTCGGGGCAGACGCGGCCTTAATGCTGACGGGGCTGCTCGGCGGATCGTTCAACCCTGCGCATGGCGGGCACCGGTCGATCAGCCTGTTCTCGCTGGACGCGCTGGATCTTGATGAAATCTGGTGGCTGGTGTCTCCGGGAAATCCGCTGAAGGCCAATGCAAAAGACATGGCATCGCTTAAGGCGCGATTGGCCTCTGCCCGCAAAATGGCCCGCCGCGCACCTATTCGTGCCACAGCCATAGAAGCGCAAATGGGCACGCGGTACACGGTCGATACGCTGCGCAAACTGATAAGGCGCTATCCCAATCGCCGCTTCATCTGGATCATGGGCGCCGACAATGTGGCAAATTTCACACGCTGGCGACGCTGGCGCGATATTGCCCGATTAATGCCGATTGCGGTAATTGCCCGTCCGGGCTATGATGATGATGCTGTTGTGGGTCCCGCAATGGCCTGGCTCAGGCGGTACGTCCGGCGTCCGGACCAGCGGCTTTACTGGACGATGTGGAGCACACCGGCGCTTGTTTTTTTGCGCTTTCGCCCCGATCCACGCTCGGCCACGGCGGTTCGCCAGGCCAATCCTCATTGGCATCGCGACTATGAAGGCAAGCGCGTTATCGACGGCGTTACCCACAAATATTTGTATTAAGGAGCAATTTTGATCGAACTCGCTACAGTCCCCAACGGCAAGGCCGCAAAAAAGGGACCTGTCCTGCAGCCTGACGAACTGCACAAACTCATCCTCCAGTCGCTCGACGACGATCAGGCGCAAGAGGTCGTTTCCATCCCGCTTCAAGGCAAGAGCAGCATCGCCGACTATATGGTCGTGGCGAGCGGCCGTTCGAGCCGACAGGTGGCATCGATGGCGCAGAAGCTTGCCGAACGAATCAAAAAGGCTGGGCGCAATGCGCATATTGAAGGCCTGCCCAGCGCCGATTGGGTGCTGATCGATGCCGAGGATGTGGTCGTGCACCTGTTCCGGCCCGAAGTACGCAGCTTCTACAATCTTGAGCGGATGTGGGGCTTCGGCGACGCGCCTGAGGCGGCGAACGCCTGATGGTTTAGGGGCGGCTCATTACCGCCCGAGCATTTGGGGAGGCCGCGATGCGGTTGCATATCATTGCGCGCGGCAAGATAGGCCGTTCCCCAGAAGGCGAACTAGTTGACCGATATCTGAAACGGCTGACATGGCCGCATAAGCTGACCGAACTCCCCGATCGCGGTGGAAACATGCCCGCAACGGAGCGCAATAGCCGTACCGTGCTGCTCGACGAGAAGGGCGAGCAGCTTTCATCGATGGATCTTTCCAAACTGCTCGAACGCTGGCGCGATGAAGGCGTTGCCGAGGTGCGCTTTTGCCTGGGGGCGGCCGATGGCTTTGACGAAGTAGACCGCGCAGCTGCCGACAAGCTGATCGCTTTTGGCCGTGCGACATGGCCGCACCTCATGGCGCGTGCGATGCTGGCCGAACAGCTTTACCGGGCGACATCGATACTTGCCAACCACCCTTATCATCGCGAAGGATAAGGCCATGCGGTGGGCGAAATTCCTTGCAGGTGCGATGGCGGCGGGCGGGCTGCTCGCGGTTTCGGCGGCAGGGCAAAGCGACATCGAAGCGCTCCGCGAAGCCAAGTCGCGCGCCGCCGCCGCCGAAGCGGGAAGCGAGGTTTTGCGGCAGGAAGCGGCCAATGCCGAGGCAACCGCAGACCGCCTTGTCGCTCGCCGGGCTGCGCTGGCTGCGGAAATCGATGCTGCCAATGCCCAGATCGCAACGGCAAACGCCCGGATTGCGATCATAACGCGCCGCCAAAAGGCGCAGGCAGCGTTGTTGGGAGAGGCCCATGCGCCAATGCTGCGCCTCAACGCACTTCTGCAGAATATGACCCGCCAGCCGACATCGCTATTGCTGGCGCGACCCGGCGACCGGCGGGATTATGTGCGCCTGCGTGCTGCAATGGCTTCTATCGAGCCGGTAATCTCCAAGCGGACTGCGGCGTTACGCAGCCAGATGGCGCTGCAGCGCGACCTGCAAAAGCAGGAAAACACTGCGATCCGCTCGCTCCGCAAGGCGCGTTCGGAATTGGCCGGGCGGCGCAAGGCGCTGGCGGCACTCGAAAACGATAGCCGCGGCAAGGCGCTCAGCCTCAATGCCGACGCTGCGCTCGAATTTGAGCGCGCGATCGGGCAAGGTGAAAGGGCCCGCGACCTTGTCGAGCGCATCGATGCCGAACGCGAAAGCGGGCAGGTTGCTGCCCGTCTCGCCGAATATGCAGGGCCAATCCCGCGTCTCGGCCGGGTCATGCCAAAGGCAGCGTCCAACTCGGCTTTCGTCCTTCCCGTATCGGGCCGGGTAGTTTCCGGTTTCGGGGAGCTGAACCCCACAGGCTATCGAGAGCGAGGCATCCGCCTTGCCGTCGATCCGGAAGCACGGATCATCGCGCCTGCGGGCGGCAAAGTTACATTTGCCGGTCGCTATCGCAGCTTTGGCAATATCGTGATCATTGAGCATGGCAATGGTTGGGCCAGCTTGGTCACGGGCATTGAGCGTTTGGGCGTGGAAGCCGGCACTGCCGTGCGGCAGGGCACGGTTATCGGCAACGCAGCTCGGGTCGATGCTGAAATCACCGTCGAACTGCGCCGCAACGGCCGCGTCATCGATATTGCCGCACTGCTCGGTTGAACAGCGGAGTAGCGTCAGCCCATATTCATCAAAATGGCGGCAAAGACGCTCGTCGGAGGTTAACCCTCTTTCGTGGTAAATGGACTTTCACCATATGGGCAAGGCAGGATATAGCCCAAACTACCGAATTGGACTCGGCGCACATGCGTTCGGCAAGCAGGAATAGCGCGATGAAAAGCAAGATTTTCACCACCGGAATCACCGCCTTTGCAATAGGCGCGATTGCCAGCACATCGCTGGTTGCGGAGCAACGCAAGGATGATCCGCTGCGCGACATGGATGAATTCATCGCAGTCTACAAAAAGGTCCGCGCCAACTATGTCGACAAGGTCGATGACGAGCAGCTGATGAAGGGCGCGATCCAGGGGATGCTCAACACCCTCGATCCGCACAGCGCCTTTCTCGATGAAAGCAATTTCCGCGACCTGCAGACCCAGATCGAAGGCGAATATGGCGGTCTTGGCCTGTCGGTGACGCAGGAAGATGGCGCGATCAAGGTTATCGCCCCGACCGCCGATACTCCGGCAGACAAGGCTGGTATCAAGGCCGGGGATTATATCACCCATCTCGATGGAGAACTGATTGTCGGCGGAACCGTGGACGATGCCGTTAACCGGATGCGCGGCACACCCGGCACCTCGATCAAGCTGACCATTTTCCGCCCCGGCCGCGATGAGCCGTTTGATGTCACCATCACCCGCGCCATCATCGACCTGAAGCCGGTGAAGTGGGAGGTGAAGGACAAGATCGGTGTGATCACCATTACCGGTTTTTCGGAAGAAACCGGTGAAGATGTGGTCGCGGCGATCAAGGGCATCGAGCGTCAGCTTGGCGGCAAGCCCCAAGGCTATGTCGTGGATTTGCGGTCCAATCCCGGCGGAATCCTCGAAGAAGCGGTCAAGGTTTCGGATGCCTTCCTCGACAAGGGGGAGATCGTTTCCGAACGCGGCCGTGACAAGGTGATCGTCAACCGCTGGTTCGCCGAACAGGCGGTGAAGGGAGATGTCACGGGTGGAAAGCCTGTCATTGTCCTCGTCGATGCCGGATCAGCCTCGGCTTCGGAAATTGTCGCTGGGGCTTTGCAGGATCATCGCCGGGCGTTGATCATGGGTGAGCGCAGCTTTGGCAAGGGTTCGGTGCAGAATGTGCTGCCGCTTTCGCGCGACACCGGGCTTCGCCTGACCGTCGCCCGCTATCACTTGCCATCGGGTCGGTCGGTGCAGGAAGGTGGCGTAAAGCCCGACGTCGCAGTGCCGCAGATTTCTGACCCCGATTACCGCAAGCGTGTCGCTGTGCGCGAATCCGACTTGCGCCGGCACTTGGTCAACGAGAATCTTGCAGACGACAAGAGCCTTGAGGAAGACGGCAAGGATGATCCGCGCTTTGCCCAGTCGCCGGAAGAGCTGAAGAAGCAGGGTATCGAGGATTTCCAGCTGCATTATGCGATGCAAACCATCGCCCGGCTCGGTACCAGTTCACGGCTCGCCGGTGCGCAACCCAAGGCTGGCAAGCATAACTAGAGCCTGCTAGGGAAGCGCGCATGACCGGTTTCGATCGTGCGCGCTGGTTGGCGCTCCTCATTCCTTTCGGGCTTCTCGCAGGGGCCTATGGATCCCAATATATTGGCGGATTATATCCGTGTGAAATGTGCTGGTGGCAACGCTGGCCACATTTCGCTGCCCTTCCGCTGGCGCTTGGCGCATTTGTGATTGGCGGGCCCGGTGCGCGCAAGGCGCTGGTCGCCGCCGCGGCGCTGGCGATCCTTGTCAGCGGCCTCATCGGTGGCTTTCATGCCGGTGTTGAATATGGCTGGTGGGAAGGAATTACGACTTGTTCTTCCACTGTCACCCCGGGCAGCGGGAAGGATGTGCTTGATGCCATACTCAATGCGCCGCTGATCCGCTGTGATGTTGCCCCCTGGACCTTGTTCGGCATCTCGCTAGCCGGATTTAACTTCCTGATCTCGACATTGGGGGCAATCGCGATTCTCGCGCTGCTGCGCAAAGGGGGCAACGCATGATCGGCGATCAAGCTGCAGCTCGGGCGAGCATGATCCGTGTCGACCAAGCCGGCGAATATGGCGCAACGCGCATCTATGCCGGCCAGCTTGCCATGCTCGGCGATCGCCATCCCATGGGCCGCGAGATTGCGCATATGGCCGAACAGGAAAAGCGCCATCTCGACGCATTTGATCACCTGATGGCCGAACGAGGTGTGCGCCCGACGGCATTGCAGCCTTTCTGGAATGTCGCTGGTTTTGCGCTCGGCGCCGTGACCGCCGCGATCGGCCCAAAAGCCGCGATGGCCTGCACCGTAGCAGTGGAAACCGAAATCGACGCCCATTACCGTGAGCAGCTTGCCGAACTGGGCGATAGCGACCCTGCATTGGCCGAAATGATCGAGGAATTCCGCCAGGAAGAGGTCGAGCATAAGGAAGCAGCGTTGGCCGCTGGTGCAGAGCAGGCGCCGGGCTATCCGTTGCTCAGCGCTGCGATCCGCTTGGGGTGCCGCGCGGCGATTGCGCTTTCAAAGCGCATATGATGTTGATTAACGTCAATGCACGATGCAGTTTTCATGCCCTATTCAGGCAGCAGGATTTAGGCAAATTGGCCAAATGAGGAGCCATTTCATGAGCAAAGCGACCCTTTCCGCACTGGCCGCGCTTTTCGCGCTTTCCGCCACACCTGCATTGGCGCAGGAGGCGGAGGCTGCGCCTGCGGCTACCGATGCCGAAAAGATCAACATGGTTATCGTTTATGGCGACGACAAATGCGAAGAGAGCAATGCGGATACCATCAATGTCTGCGCACGGCTTTCGGAAGCGGATCGCTATCGCATCCCCACGCCGCTGCGTGATGACATCAACAACCCGCGCAAGGAAGCCTGGACGCAGCGCGTCCTCGCTTATGAATATGTCGGTCGCGAAGGCACGATGAGCTGCACGCCCACCGGCGGTGGCGGCTTTACAGGTTGCGGCCTCAAGGAAATCGATGCCGCTTATGCGGAAAAGGAACAGGATCCAGGCCTTGCCTTTGGCCGGATGATCGCTGCCGAACGCAAGAAGCGCCTTGCTGCCATCGATGCCGAGGCAGAACTGGTCGAGCAGCGGGTACAGCAGTTTGAAAAGGAACGTGCCGAGCGCGAAGCGCGCCTGCAAGCCGAAGCTGAAGCTGCGGCCGAAAAGGAATTGCAGGACGGCGCCCTGCCGCAACCCAAATAAGTTACGGCAGGGCGGCTGTAATCATTTGTTCAGCAGGTTTTTCTGCCAGAACATCAACGACGTCCAAAACTGGTAATCGACATTTTCCTTCTTAGCGAAGCCATGGCCTTCGTTGGTGCCAACAAGGTGCCAGGCCGAACCGCCCTTGTCCCGTATCGCCTTCACGATCTGGTCAGCCTCTGACTGCGGAACGCGCGGGTCGTTTGAACCGGTTATCACCATCATCGGCTTTTCAATTTCGGAAACACGGGTCAGCGGAGAGATTTCGAGCAGCTTGGCACGCTGCACCGGATCGCGCTCATCGCCATATTCCACCCGGCGCAGGTCGCGGCGATAGCTTTGCGTGTTTTCGAGGAAGGTGACGAAGTTGGAGATGGCGACGATACAATTGGTCGCCCGCAGCTTCGCCTTGTATTGCACTGCCGCAGCGTAGCACATGTAGCCGCCATAGGAACCGCCGGTCAGGCCAAACCGGCTCGCATCTAGGCCATTATCTTTGGCCAGATGATCGAGGAATGCGCCCATGTCCTTCACCGAATCCTCGCGCTTGAAGGGACCGTTATCGAGGCTGACAAAGGTCTTCCCATAGCCGGTCGATCCACGGACATTGGGGTAGAAAATGGCGACGCCCAGTTCATTGAGCAAATAGTTGCTGCGGCCCTGGAAACCCGGGCGGGATTGCCCCTCGGGCCCGCCATGGACATTCATGATCATCGGCCGTTTCCCCGGGAACTTGGCCGGATCAGGCCGGTAGAGGAAGCCGGATACCGCGAGCCCGTCAAAACTTTTGACAGTCACCAACTCCGGCTCGACATTTTTCGTCACATCTAGCCCACCAGTTTCGCTCTCGGTCCAGCGCGTGATTTTCAGGGTTTTCGGATCGATGCTGAAAGCATCGGCCGCACTGCGGGCGGAGGTGAAGGTGATGCCGATCTCGCCCCAAGGGGCGACATCCAAACCGCCAACGATGCCTGCGGGGAGGGCATCTACCGTCCGTACCTTGCCTGTTTTCAAGTCCATCAGCCGCAATTTGCTCATCCCCGCCTCATTAATGACATAGGCGAGGAAGCTGCCGTCATCGGCGATGTCGAACGTATCGACATCCCATTTCTCCGCAGGGCCTGTGGGGGTGAATTTGCCGCTGGCTGGATCGAGCGTGCCGAGGCGTTGGAAATCCGACCCCTCGTCACTCATCACCCACAAGGTCCCGTCTGGGGCAAATTGGGCGCCCGAATAGGCGATTGTCTGGCTGTGGTCACCGATCGGCGTCATCGCCCCTGTGGCCAGATCGAGCCGGTTCAGGTTGACCTTCTGGACAGAGACATACTGCCCCACCAGCGCCCAGCTTTTGTCGGGGGCGAAATCCGCGACAGCCCAGCCGCCGCCCTTGACCTCAGCGACCATGCGCGCCGAGGAAGGATCGCGCGGATTCATGATGTAAATGTCGTTGTCGGTGCCATTGCGCTTGGTGGAGCTATAGGCGATCAGCTCGCCATCCTTGCTCCAGGCATTAAGGCCGTTGCGGCTTTTGCCGTCGGTCAGCATTTCGAGGCGACCATTCTTCATGGCGTAGATCTGGTAGAATTCGTTGCCGCCAATGTCCTTTTGTACCAGCATGATGTCGCCCGATTTGGGCGCCCAGGTCGCGCCGCCAACTGGTTCGGCCTCAAAGGTCAATTGTTTGCGGGCACCCATCGGCATCGCGACACGATGGATCTGCGCAGTGTTACCGAAACGGGTCGAAATCAGCATCGATTTGTCGACCGGGTGCCAGCCGACAAAACCAGCGCTGCGGTTTTCCATATAAGGGCGGGTTTCCGCTGCCAGTTCGGCCGGGACATCGGGGATGCCATCGGCAATCAGGGCTGCCGGTTTGGGTACGATATTGGCCGGGCTGCCTTCCTGCGCCATTGCAGGCGCAAACGGCAGAATCATGGCTGCGATGAGTGCAGTCTTACGCATATGGAAACTCCTCTGTTGCTGGGTGAGGAGTAAATCCGCTCCCCGGACGTGGCAACCCGGGCATTCGACCAATAGCACTCTGCTTTCGACTTCGGTCGGCCTCGGCTCAATCGGCGAGCAAGCCTCGCATGATCAGCTCGATCGTATGTTCGCGATAGGCGTCGCGCATTTCGGGTGAGATGTCGTGCTGGTCATAGCAGTGCCGTAATACGAGGCGTGCCGAGAAAAAGCGGTCTGCCGCACCTGTAACCGAAAAATAGAAAAGCTGCGGATCGACCGGGCGGAATTTACCGGCTTTCACGCCTTCCTCGATCAGCACGTCATAGGCATCGGAGAGCGGTTTCAGATAGCGCTCGGCTATGCGCGCCGCCTCAATCGGTGCGGCATCGCGGACCATGCGCATCATCAGGCGGTTGAGGTAGGGGAAGGTGTAATAGGTGTCGATCACACCGCTAATATGTCGGCGCAGCTTCTCTTCCGGCGGCATGTCTTTCGCCACCAGCGCATTGAGGTCGATCACGATCTTGCCCATGTCACGATCGAGAAGCGCGAGCATCAGACCATTCTTATTACCGAAATAATATTTGACCAACGCACTGTTGAGGCCAGCACGCAGCGACAATTCGGAAAGCGAAAGATCAATTGTGTCGCCTTCGCGCATGATTTCGCTTGCTGCTTCCAGCAGCTGTTCGCGTGCGCCGCTTTGCGTTTCGTTGGCGTTTGTCGCCTTTTGACCGTTTGTTGCCACGGTTTTACTCCCCCGGGGATCTGGGTCGGGTTAAGGCCCCGACCCATTTAATCGATTAGTTATATACCGGTTCCTCCCACCAAGGAAAGAAGTCTGGCATATCTGTGGATACTTTATCCGGATAGTTGGGCGCGCGCTTCTCAAGGAAGCTGGCAATTCCCTCCTTTGCATCGCCGGAACGCGAGCGGCGATAGATGGCGCGGCTATCGATCTTGTGCGCCTCCATCGGGTGCGGTTGGGCGGCGTTGCGCCACAGCATGTGACGGGTTAGCGCGACCGAAACCGGTGCGGTGTTGTCGGCGATTTCGCGGGCCAGCTTGCGGGCTTCGGCCAGCAGCTCGCCTGCGGGATGCACCGAACGGACGAGACCGCCTTTCAACGCTTCCTGTGCGTCAAAAATGCGGCCGGTATAGCACCATTCGAGTGCCTGTTGCGGCCCGACAAGGCGCGGCAGGAACCAGCTGGAGGCGGCCTCGGGAACAATACCACGGCGGGCAAAGACGAAACCGAAACGCGCGCTTTCGCTTGCAAGGCGGATATCCATAGCCAGCTGCATGGTCACACCGATGCCGACAGCCGCGCCGTTGACAGCAGCGATCACCGGTTTCTTGCATTGATAGATGCGCAGGGTCAGCAGGCCGCCGCCATCGCGCACGCGCGTATCGGAAAGGTCGCTTACCGCTTCACCGCTGGCAAAGACATGCTTGCCATCTTCCGGCGTCAAATCGGCACCTGCGCAAAAGGCGCGATCGCCATGGCCGGTGACGATGACAGCTCGGACATTGTCGTCGGCGTCGATCTCGTCAAAGGCCGAAATCATCTCGTTCATCATCGTGCCAGTGAAGGCGTTCATCTTGTCGGGGCGGTGTAACGTGATCGTCGCAACGCCATTTTCGACTTCGTACAAAATCTGTGTGTAATTGCTCATTCGGGCATCCTCTTGGAAAAAAGAAACCCCCCTCGCTGCGCGAGAGGGGTGTCATGGAAAGCGAGCCATGTGGCCGCTTTCGAAACTCCCGCATGCGGGAGCGAATAGTGCATCAACGCGGCGCCATGCGGATGGCGCCGTCGAGGCGGACGTCTTCGCCGTTGAAATAGCCATTCTCGATCATCAGCATCGCGAGAGCAGCATATTCTTCGGGATTGCCGAGACGCTTCGGATAGGGAACCGATGCGCCGAGTGCATCCTTCACCGGCTGCGGCGCAGCGGCGAGCAGCGGGGTGTTGAAGATGCCCGGAAGGATGGTGTTGACGCGGATCGCTTCGTTCGAAAGGTCGCGCGCAATCGGCAGGGTCATGCCGACAACACCAGCCTTCGACGCTGAATAGGCAGCCTGACCAATCTGGCCATCTTCGGCAGCGACCGAAGCGGTGTTGACGATCGCGCCGCGATCACCATCAGCCTGCGGATCGAGCGTCAGCATGCCGGCTGCCGACTTGGCTATGCAGCGGAAGGTGCCGATCAGGTTGATCTGGATGATCCATTCGAACGCCGAAACCGGGAAATGCTTGATCGAGCCGTCTTCCTTCGAACGGCTGGCGGTCTTGATCGCGTTGCCGGTGCCTGCACAGTTGACGAGGATGCGCTCCTGGCCATGCGCTTCACGCGCCTTGGCAAAGGCTGCGTCGACTTCTTCCTCGCTAGTCACATTGACCTTGCAGAAAACACCGCCGATTTCGGCAGCCATGGCGTTGCCCTTTTCTTCGTTCAGGTCGAAAATCGCAACCTTGACGCCCTTGGCAGCGAGCGCGCGAGCAGTGGCAGCACCAAGGCCCGATGCGCCGCCAGTGACTACAGCTGCGACTGATGAGTCGAGTATCATTCTAATTTCCTTCTTGTTCGTCGCCCCGGTGAAGGCCGGGGCCGTTGGAGGTTAATTCATTAGGTTTTGCGTGAGCAGGCCGTCCCCCCTGCCTACGCAGGGGCGACGGGGCTCAAAGCCGTTCGATGATGGTGACGTTGGCCTGGCCACCGCCTTCGCACATCGTCTGCAAACCATATTTGCCGTTCTTGGCATCGAGCACGCCGAGCAAGGTTGCCATCAGCTTTGTGCCCGAAGCGCCGAGCGGGTGGCCGAGCGCGATTGCGCCGCCATGGGCGTTGAGGCGATCATGCGAAGCGCCGAGATATTTCATCCAGGCGAGCGGAACCGGGGCGAAGGCTTCGTTGACTTCATAGGCATCGATGTCTTCGATCTTCATGCCGGCCTTCTTCAGCGCCTTTTCGGTAGCGAAAAGCGGTTCTTCGAGCATGATGATCGGGTCGCCCGCGGTGACCGAGATGTGGTGGATGCGCGCGCGCGGCGTCAGGCCATGGTCCTTCAGCGCCTGTTCCGAAACGATGAGGGCAGCCGAGGCACCATCGCAAATCTGCGAGCTGGTGGCAGCGGTGATGGCGCCGCCTTCCTGCAGCAGCTTGACACCGGCGATGCTTTCCATGGTCGCGTCGAAGCGGATGCCTTCGTCAACCAGATGGATTTCCTTGCCTTCGGGCGTTTCGATTTCGATGCCGACGATTTCATTCTGGAAATGGCCCGCTTCGGTAGCAGCCTTCGCGCGCAGGTGGCTGGCGAGAGCGAAGGCGTCCAAGTCATCCTTGGTGAAGCCGTGCTTCTTGACGATCATTTCCGCTCCGGCAAACTGGCTGAACATGATGCCGGGGAATTTCTCTTCGAGGCGCGGCGACTTGTAGTTGCCGAGGCCTTCCTTCATGAACAAGGTCGCGACCGAACCCATCGGAACACGGGTCATGCTTTCGATGCCGCTGGCAAGCACGATATCCTGCGTGCCCGACATAACGGCCTGCGCCGCAAACATCATCGCCTGCTGCGAGGAGCCGCACTGGCGATCGATGGTGACGGCGGGGATGCTGTCGGGCAGTTTCGATGCGAGCACGGCGTTGCGGCCAAGATCCATCGTCTGCTGGCCACCTTGCGAGACGCAGCCGGTGATGACATCGTCTATTGCGCTGGTGTCAAAATCATTGCGGTCGGCAATCGCATCGAAAACGGCTGCGCCGAGATCGACCGGGTGCACCCCGGCAAGCTTTCCACCGCGCCGCCCACCGGCGGTACGAACGGCATCGACAATATAGGCTGTGGCCATGACAGGACTCCTTTGTGTGATTTAATCGTGCGATTAAACCGAGTCTGTGCAGGGGTCAATGCCTATAGCGAACATAGGTCATGTTCTTCTGGACGGGTTGTTTCGGACCTACGCCTTTAATGCCGCAATCGCTTCACGGGTCGTGCGTGAATAGTTGCCCCAGCGATAGCGATAGGTGCCGATATAGTGCACAAATGCAGGGCTTTTGGGCATGGGTTCATCCCAATGGTTGATATAGCGGTCATAGGGCAGCTGGATCGGATCGGGATCGTTCGCGACCACCCAGTTGGACGCGACCTGCTCGCTTCCCCATTGCCGCCAGATATCGCCCAGCCGCTCATCCATTTCGTCGCTGAAACGTGATACCGTTGCGCGGCCCTCAGCTGATTTTGCAAAGCCGGCAAAGCCTGCACACCCGCGAATATAGCGGCGGCTATCGGCTTCGGGCAGCGTTTTCATTGCAGCCTCGGCATGCGCCTGAACATGGTCGGTCGTTGGGCCGTTCGCATGAAAAATCCGGGAGATTTCCGAAGCGCTTTTGAAGCCATGCTGCGCTTCATCAAGGCCGCCCGCGAGAGTGAAACTGCGATTGGCTGTGATGGCAGCGGCAATTTCCGGAACCGGACCGGTGGTAACCGTATCCGAGTCGAGCTGGATGACATAATGGTCGTGACGCCGGTCCAGGATCGAAATCAGTCGTTCCCAACAATTGTCGCGCGGGCACGGCGATGTATCGACATGCTGTTTGCCGATGATTTCCGGATTGTCGCAATGGCGCGCGAGCAATTGCTTGTCGCCAACCGTCAGCGTTCCATCGTCTAGCAAAACGATTTTCCCGCGCGGCAAATGGTGGTGCAGCGATTTGACTGCAACCAGATAAGGCAGCAGCACCGCTGTGCCGATCATCGAAAACAGGATCACGCCATCATCTTGTGCGACGATGGGTGGGGTATCCAAAATACCCTGTACGGCACGATCATGTGCCCATGCACCTGCTTTTCGGCCAATTGCCGTAATGATTTCCATCAGGGTCAACCGCTAGTCCTTATGCGCAATAGTGCGCGTCTAACGGCTCCGTTAGGCTGAGGCTATTTCGACATGATTAACGGCAGAAGGTTTTACACGTGCAGCAATCAGGCTGCCACCTACGATCAAGGCTGTTCCAATAAGGGTGGTCGCTGTCACTGGCTCATCGAAAAACAGCCATCCAAATGCGATTGCCCATACAAAGGCTGTATATTCGACCGGGATGAGGACCTGAGCCTCTGCCCGTGCATAAGCCCAACTCAGCAAAAGCAGCGAGACGATGGCAAGTGACGCGGCGGTGACGAGCATGGGTGCTTTCGCAACAACGAACGGAGCCAGAAACCATGGTGCTGCCAGCGCAAGTACCGAAGCGGTCAATAGATTCTGGAAAAAGGCAATTTCTATCGGGCCTGCTGCCTGCGCCTGCTGGCGCGCGAGGATGAGGTTGTAAGCAAACAGGACTGCAGAGAACAGGACTGCGATAGCCCCCCATAACGCATCCTGGCTGCAATGGCCGCTGAACTTGCCATAGAGGATGATGGCGACGCCGCCCAAGCCGGCTACCGATGCCAAAATGGCCTCGCGACCGATTTTTTCGCCGAGCAGGATCGCCGCAAGATAGAGCGCGATAACCGGCGCGATGAATGAAAGCCCGATGGCTTCGGCGAGTGGCAGCCGGGCGATCGCCCAAAAAAAGCTCACGGCCATCCCCGCAACGATAAAGCTGCGCCACAGGTGCAGACGCAAATTGCCCGTCGACGGCCAGCCTTGACCAGTGCCGAGGAACAGGGCGCCAGCGATCAGGCTGCCGGTCAGGTTGCGCCATAGCACGGCATTATAGGCCCCCAACGCTATCGACAGATCCTTCATTGCTGCGTCCATCAGCGAGAATAGCCCAACGCCGGCCGCTGCGACTGCAAAGGCAATGGCCGGACTGGTGGTGCGATGGATATTCATGCGGAAAACCGATAGGCGGTGCCACTACCCTTGCCAAGCCCAAGGCTCCGGCATAAATGTTGCGGCACATCATGGACCCTAGCCCATTTCCCTGGATCGATGTTTTCATCATCCTCGCGCTGATTGCTCTCAACGGCGTATTTGCCATGTCCGAATTGGCGATCGTGTCGTCACGTCCTGCTCGCTTGCAGGCGATGGCCGATGGAGGCAGCAGCGGTGCAGCAGCCGCGATCAAGCTATCCAAGGATCCGGGCAAATTCCTATCCACTGTGCAGATTGGCATCACGCTGATCGGCATCATCGCCGGCGCTTATTCCGGTGCCAGCCTCGGTGGGCCGATGGGAGAACGGATAGCGCAGCTGGGCCTTTTCGGAACCAAGTGGTCAATGAATATCGGGTTCGGGCTTGTTATCGGTGCGACCACTTATGCATCGCTGGTGATAGGGGAGCTGGTACCCAAGCAGGTAGCGCTGGTCGCGCCTGAACGGATAGCCGCATTGGTCGCGCGGCCGATGGAATGGCTGGCCCGGATAGCCGCCCCCTTTGTATGGCTGCTCGATGCCTCGAGCGCATTGTTCTTCAAGCTGTTCGGGCTCGATCGGGATAACCGCGATGCCTTGACCACTGAAGAATTGAAGGTGGTCTTTACCGAGGCAACCCATGCCGGAATTATCGAAGAGCATGAACATAAGGTGATTTCGGGCGTGGTCCGCCTTGCCGATCGACCGGTGCGCGAAGTGATGACGCCGCGTACCGAAGTCGACACCATTTCTGCCGAAGCCAGCCTTGATGATATTCGCGATCGCTTGCTGCATTCGCCGCACACAAGATTGCCGGTGATGGGCGAAAGCGTCGATGACATAATAGGCGTGGTGCAGGCGCGCGATATCGTTGCCGCCCAGATCGAGGGGCGCCCGCTCGATCTCAAGGCGATGATGCGCAAGGCGGAAATCGTGCCGGACCAGCTCGATGCGATGGACGCGCTTGAAATATTGCGGCGCTCCGAAGTGCCGATGCTTCTCGTACATGATGAATATGGCCATTTCGAAGGCATCGTGACCCCGAATGACCTGTTGTCCGCGATTGCCGGCGAGTTCGCGTCCGACCAGGAGCAAGGCAGCGCCGCCGATATCGTGGCATTGGACGATGGTTCCTTATTGCTTGATGGCGGCATGTCTGCAGACACGATGGCGCAGGCTCTCGATATCCAGCTTCCCGAAGACAGGGACTATGCGACAGCAGCGGGTCATGTCTTGCACGTGCTGCGTCACTTGCCCGAAGAGGGGGAGAGCTTTGCCTATTCGGGCTGGCATTTTGAAATTGTCGATATGGATGGTCGCAAGATCGACAAGCTGCGCGTACGGCGGCTTGATGATGACGAGCGACCGGGTGCGGCAGCAACAATCACGCTGTAATCGTTGTCATTAGCCGGTTTGTCGAAAAGGTGTTTACCTGCATTGGATTCGTCGCTTGCGGCGCTATATCGAGCCTATCCGCCTGAAAGGGCGAACAAGTTTCCCTGAGGAGAGCATTTCAATGATCCGCAAATTGACCTTGGCCCTTGCCGTGTCGACGATCGCGCTTTCGGGCGCCGCAATGGCCAAAACCGCGCCGGCACCTGTTGCCGATCTGGTCAAGACCGTGAACATCCCCTACGAGAAGTTCACGCTCGATAACGGTCTGACAGTGCTGGTGCACGAAGACCGCAAGGCCCCGGTTGTTGCAGTTTCGATCTGGTATGGGGTCGGATCAAAGCATGAGCCAAAGGGGCAGACCGGATTCGCCCACCTGTTCGAGCACATCATGTTCAATGGCAGCGAAAACGCGCCCGGCGACTATTTCCAGTACACCAAGCAGTTGGGCGCAACCGATCTCAACGGTACGACCTGGCTCGATCGCACCAACTATTTCCAGACAGTGCCGACCAGCGCTCTCGAATCCGCGCTGTTTCTGGAAAGCGATCGCATGGGCCATTTGCTCGGTGGCTTGACCGAGCAATCGGTGAAGAACCAGATCGGTGTGGTTTCAAACGAAAAGCGCCAAGGTGATAACCAGCCTTACGGCCTAGTCGATTACAAGCGCTCGGAAGCGCTGTTCCCAGTCGGCCACCCCTATCATCATGATACTATTGGCAGCCTTGAGGATCTTGCGGCTGCCAAGCTTGATGATTTCAAGCAGTGGTTCAAGGATTATTATGGCCCGAATAACGCCGTGCTGGTGCTGGCCGGAGATGTGAATGCCGCAACCGCGAAGCCATTGGTGCAGAAATGGTTTGGTGACATTGCGCGCGGCCGCGATGTGCCGCCCGTCAATGCGCCCATCCCGACGCTCGAAAAGCCCGTCCGCATCGACATGAAGGACAAGGTGCCGACGACGCGTATCTATCGTCATTGGGTAGTGCCGGGCCTCGCCGATCCTGAATTCACCGCCCTGCGCGCAGGTGCATCGGTGCTTGGTGGCCTCGCCAGCTCACGCCTCGACAACAAGCTGGTGCGCGAAGAGCAGAGTGCGGTTTCGGTGTCATCCTTCGTCTTGCCTTTCGTGCATTCTAGCCTGTTCTGGATCCAAGCCGACGTGAAGCCGGGCGGCAATGCCGATGCCGTCGCGAAGCGTCTCGACGAAATCATGGCTGACTTCATCGCCAATGGCCCCACCGCAGACGAAGTGCAGCGCGTCGCCGCCAGCGATGCAGCGGATCGCATCGACGGGCTTGAACAGATCGGTGGATTTGATGGCAAGGCGAGCGCCCTGGCACAGGGGCAGCTTTATGTTGGCGATCCGGCCTATTACAAGACCGAGCTCGAGCGGCTTGCTGCGTTGAAGCCGGAAACGGTGAAGTCCGCCATGCAGAAATGGCTGACCCGCCCTGTCCTCGAAATCCGCGTCGAACCGGGTGAGCGCGAGGCCTATAAGGAAGTCGCGTCGGGTGGCGGTGCGCGCACTGGTACGCTTTCGGCACCTGCCTATTATATTGCACCCGGCACCGATGCGCCGGCTGCGACGACGGTGAAAGCCGACCGCAGCAAGATGCCAGCCCCCGGCGCAACTCCGGCGCTGGATTTCCCGACTGTCGAAACCGGAACGTTGAAGAACGGCATCAAGGTGCATTTCGCGCGCCGTGCCGCCGTTCCCGCTGTGCGTGTCGCGGTAAGCTTCGATGCGGGCTATGCGGCTGATCCGCTCGACAAGCGCGGTATTTCAAACATCATGGGCAATTTGCTGTCCGAAGGTACGTTGACGCTGAACGCCACCCAGCTGGCGGAAACCGAGGAGCGATTGGGTGCCGACATCAATATCGCGTCGACCCAGGATCGCACCGTTGCCACCTTGCGCGCCGTAAAGCCCAATCTGGCAGCTTCGATCAGCCTACTGGCCGATGTTGTCAAGAATCCCGCCTTTGCCGAAAAGGACCTTGAACGCGTCCGCGTCCAGCAGTTGACGCGCATTGCAGGTGAGAAGAACCAGCCGCAGGGCTTGGCTTTGCGCGCATTGCCCCCGTTGATTTACGGCAAGGCACATCCGTATGGTGCTTCGCAAACCGGCACCGGCGATGAAGCCGCGGTTCGCACACTGACCCGGGACGATATCGTTGCGTTCCACCAATCGTGGATCCATCCGGCCAAGGCCGAGATTTTCGTCGTCGGTGACACCAGCCTGAAGGAAGTGACCAAGCTGCTCGACAAGCAGTTCGGCAGCTGGAAGCCGAAAGCAAAGGCTGCCCCGGCAAAAAATTTCGGCATCGCATTGCCCGAAGCTAAGGGACGCGTTGTTCTGATCGATCGCCCCAATTCGCCGCAATCATTCATTTATGGCGGCAAGGTCCTCGATGCCAAGGGGAGCGATGATCTGGTTGCACTGCGCGCTGCTAACGAAATCTTCGGTGGCGATTTCACCTCGCGCATCAATATGGACCTGCGTGAAACCAAGGGCTGGTCCTATGGCGTTCGCTCGCAGGTTGCCGGCAATGAAGACCGGGTTCCGTTCATGGTCATTGCGCCAGTGCAGACCAACCAGACCGGCCCCTCGCTGAAGGTGTTGATCGATCATGCCAAGGATGTCGCGGGAGCGAAGCCGATTACCAAGGCTGAGCGTGATGTCACTATCACCAGCAACATCCTCGAACTGCCCGGCAGCTATGAACAGTCGGTCGCGGTTCTTGGCCAGATGCGTGCCGATGCGTTGTTCAAGCGTCCGTTCGACTATGCCGAAAAGCTGGCTGGCAAATATGAAGCATTGACTGCCGAAAGCATGACGGCAGAATTCAAGTCGAAAGTGGATGCAGACAAGATGGTGTGGGTGATTGTCGGTGACGCTGCCAAGGTGAAGCCGCAGCTGGAAGCAATTGGATTGCCGGTTGAAATGCAATCGCAAGCTGCTAAGCCTACTGACACCAATGCAAATTAAAGCCTGAGTAAGAGGAGAAGAAAAATGGCAGCAGTAGATGGCGATTGGGACGTAACCGTCAAAAGCCCGATGGGTGACCAGAAGTCGGTTTTGACAATCAACAGCAATGGCGATACCTTTTCGGGCAAGATGGCTGGCAGCCTCGGCTCGATGGATATCCCGAGCGGTACCGTGAACGGCAACACGCTCAGCTGGAAAATGGACATGACCGTGCCGATGCCAATGACGCTGGATTGCACCGCGACCGTCGATGGCGACACCATCACTGGTGAAGTGAAGGCAGGTGCTTTCGGTTCGATGCCCGTCACCGGTACGCGTAAAGCCTAACTACACGTCATAACGTGCAAAATCTGGCAGGCCGCCACCCCACCCAGGGATGGCGGCCTTGTCGTTTACGGGGGGCTTGCTAAGACTTGTGGAATCGATTCTCTCACTCCGACGGGAACAAAATGAGCCAGCTTGCTTCCCCCTCGCAATTGCGGATGTCGCTACTTCGGTGGGCACTGTTCATTGTTCCGATCATCATGCTGCTTGGGTTCCTATCGGGTACCGTCTCCGGATCGAGCGAGCGCAACAGCTGGTTTGCCGAGTTGGTCAAGCCCGAGGCGCAACCGCCGGGCTGGGCTTTCGGCGTGGTGTGGCCAATATTGTACTTGATGATGGGTATCGCGGTCTCGATCATCCTGAATGCGCGTGGTGCGCGGTTGCGCGGCATCGCGGTGGCATTGTTTGTCGTCCAGCTTGCCTTGAATCTCTATTGGTCGCCGCTCTTCTTCGGCCAGCACCAGGTGACAGCTGCATTCTATCTGTTGCTCGCTATCTGGGTTTCTGCCTTTGCGACCACGCTGGTCTTTGGCCGGATCCGGTCGCTGGCAGCTTGGTTGATGGTGCCTTATCTGGCGTGGCTAAGTTTTGCAGCAATCTTGAATTACCAGATCGACCAATTGAACCCGGACGCAGAGCGGCTATATGTGCCAGCAGTAACTGCCGATATCGGAGCCTGAGCCATGCAGAGTGACAAGCGCATTTTCGACGACCTTTCCAAATTCCTGAATGGCGTTGCCGGCACGGTCGCGGGCATGGGGCGTGAGGCCGAATCCAATTTCCGCGAGCGCACCCGCGAATGGGTTGCAGGAATGGACCTGGTGAGCCGTGAAGAGTTTGAGGCGGTCAAGCAGATGGCGGCGACGGCCCGTGCAGAGGCCGAGGAACTCAAAGCCCGTATCGCGGCGTTAGAAGCTGCTGCGGGCAAAGGCAAAGCCCCGGCCAAGCCGAAAGCTGCGCCCAATAAATAGGGCGCTTCGCAGCCTTATCCACAAACCGCCCACAAACTAATGCACCATGCAGCACATGCATGGTTGCGTGCGAGTCCTGTGACGGGCATCTACAGTGCAGAACGGAACGACAGGGCCGCAATGCGCGATCAGGACGAAGATTTGACCGAGTTCGAGCGCGAAGAGACAGCGCCATTGGACATGCTCGCCGCGCTTTTTGACGCGCGAGGATGGGATTTTGAGCCCGTCAGCGACGAAGAAGTCAGCGCCGAATTCAAAGGCAGTTGGACGAGCTACCAGATCCGGGCGATCTGGCGCGAGGAAGACAATGCCTTGCAGCTTCTTGTGATGCCTGACGTTACCGTGCCAAGTGATAAGCGCGATGCCGTGTACAAAGCGCTAGGCCTGATCAACGAGCAGCTCTGGATCGGGCATTTCGATCTTTGGTCGTCCAACGGCATGCTGCTCTTCCGCCATGGCAGCTTGTTGCCGCCCAACGGGTTGCTGGGTGTCGATCAGGCGCAAACGATCATCGACGTTGCGCTTGATGAATGCGAGCGTTTCTACCCGGTATTCCAGTTCATCATCTGGGGTGGAAAATCACCCGAAGATGCAATCACCGCCGCGCTGGTCGAAACCCACGGAGAGGCCTGAACCCTCAACTGCGCTTCAGCAGGTAATGCAGATAGGCAATGGTGATGGGCTTTGCGGGATCATCCTGCCAGGCGCGCGCTTCGACATTGGCCATGGTGCGTCCCAGCCGGGTAACTTCGCCGACAGCATAGGTCGTCTGGCGTACGCCGCCGCGCATGAAATCGATGGTGACATTGACCTGTTTGAACGTCGCCTCATCACCGCGTTCGTGCAGCGCATGCTGGATGGCCGCAACCGCTGCCATTTCGAGCAAGCCAGATATGGCCCCGCCGTGAAGGAAGCCCGGTCGACCCTGAACCTTGTTGGCGAACGGCATTTCGATGAGCGGCGCGCCATTGTGCAGCCCGGTGATGACCATATCGAGCGCACGCGCATAGGGCGGCAGCAATTCGGTGCGAGGATCGGGCGTCGTCATCCGAGGCGATCCCCCACGCGAATGAAGGTGCCGCTGACGTGCGCCAGCGGCTCTTCAAGATTGCCATTATGCGCAATGCCGCGGACAAAGCCGATGCTGTGCGACAGGTGATAGCAATAGCCGCGGCCAAACACTTTCGCACCCTTGGGTGAAGGACGGAGGTAGTCCACGCGCAGGTCCATCGTCACTTGCGGTCGGAACTCTTGCAGCTTTGTCCAAATCGACATGCTCGTGGCATTGTCCATCAGGCTGATGACCACAGCAGAGGCCAGAACGCCGGTATTGGGATCACCGACCAGGTCTTCGCGCCAATCGATCGACAATTCGACCCAGTTCTCGCCATGGCCGACATAGTCCATGCCCAGAAAGCCGCCATGGCCTGCCTTGCCCATGAAACTGATCGCGATCCGCGGATCGAAACCGCCATGTTCGGCGGCCAGTTCAGCTATCGTTTTCGCACTCATACATATTCCCTATCTGGCTGATTGGCAGCTGCCAAGGCAGAAAGGGCTTTATCTTGTTCGCCATTCGTTCTAGCCAATGGCCATGGCGAGCAACGCATTTGGCATCCAGATCGATTCGGCTTCGGTTGCGCGCGGCGTCAGCCGCTTGTTCCTGCGCAACCAGATAATGGTGCAACCTGAAGTATCGCTCCGCAACAATCGCCGGGCGGACCTCATGGGCATCAACGCCAAAGGCGAAATCATCATCGTAGAGATCAAGGTGTCACGCGCGGACCTTCTTGGCGACCAGAAATGGCCCGAATATCTCGACTATTGCGACCGCTTTTTCTGGGCGGTTCCCGCAGGCTTCGATTTTTCTCCGATAGATGGGGAGGCGTTCCTGCCCGACCGTACCGGTTTGATCGTTGCCGATGCCTATGATGCTGAGATCATCCGCTCGGCCTCGCTCGTTCCGTTGGCCGCTGCACGACGCAAGGTCGAGATGCAGCGACTGGCACGGTTGGCCATGCGCAGATTGATGGGGATTGCGGATCCCGACCCGTCGCTGGCCGGGATCATCGCCGAATGATCACACCGTCGGGTTATACCAAATTGGAGAGGTATAGGCCCGTTCCTGCGACTTGAGTTCGGTTTCGGGCAGAAGTTTCGCGCCGAAACGGATCATGTCGAACAGCACCCAACGCGGTGTTGGGATTTCGAGCACACGCACATAATAAAAGGCGCGTTGCCCCGGATTGAACTCCGGATCACTCCATACGGTGCGCAGTTCGGGTGCGCCGATGGTGTTGGTGTATGTGGCCTTTTTGATATCGACCGTGTCACCGACCGGGGTCAGCTTGCCACCCACCAGCTTGCGCTTGTCTGGTGAGGACCAGGAAACGTCGAAGATTTTTTCCTGCATTTTGCCCGATGCATCGACCCAGCCTTTGACCACCTGCACTCGGTCGAGATTGGCACCTTCAGGGTCTTTCAGCGCCGAAATCAGGAAGCTTGGGCGCCCCTTGCCGTCTTTCAGATCGGCGCCCATCGGGACGCCGCGGGCATAGCCGGCTTTTACCCAGTCGCCTGCCCAATCCTTGTCGGTGAAATCCCAGCCGCCAAAGACGCGCACCTGCATGCGCGGCCCGGTGGTCGCATAGACTTCGCGGCGCATCATCGCATCAAAGATGGCTGCACGGGTGTTGGCGGTTGCCCAAACGGCAGCATATCCACCTGCCAGGTAATGCCAGCCGAAACGACCCTGGCGGGTCCCCAAATTCTGCGCCTGCGATGCACGCTCGGCATTGGGTTCGCCATCCGAGTGCTTGCCAAAGAAGTTATTCTCGTCCGCAGTGGCAAGTCCGGTGTGGCTGTCGGTCGATCCGATGAAACCCAGCTTGTACGGGTTGACGCCGGTCTTGGCCTGGATTGCGAGGCCGCGCTTAAGCGCTTCGCGCACATAGTCTCCCGCCAACATGTCGGGTGTCTTGGTGCGCTGCATTGTCAGGTTGCCCAATTCCCAACCGGCATCGCCGAAATTGGCAAATTCGTCATTCGGTGAAAGGAAGGGATGGCTCTCGCTGTCGCCCTTGATCTGGGTGATTTCAACCAGAGGCTCGCGGGCGGCACGTCGGCGGGCATAATCCGCCGTAATGGCTCCTCCGCCCGGCTGCACCATTTCAAACATCAGGCCGTTCGAAACATTGCTGTTGTGCGGAATGGCGAGCATCTTACCGCCGGTTTTCTTTTCATAGGCGTCCATATAGTCCCACAGTTTGTCCACCGTTTCGGTGCCTTCGGTCTGTGGGTCATAGGGACGAACCTGGTCGGCCCGCGGTTTGCCATCGCGAAGGATAACAACGCGGTGCAAATTGTCGCCATTGGGCATCAGCGTATATTCAAAGCCCATGAACGCAGTGAACTTGCCGGGCTCGTTATAGCGCTCGACGATGCCGGTATGGCTCTTCCAAATCTGCATTGTGCCTTTGGCTTGCTCTTCGCGCGGCAAAATGCTGCCGAGTTTGCCTTCACCTGCAGCGTTGATCAATTCCATCGTCGCGCGCTGGCGGCCCTGATGACCTTCATGCATCATATCGTACCAGCGCAGCAGCGTCGGATCCTTGATCATCACACGCGGCGCATCATAGAGTCGCTGGGTCGCGCCAAGGCCGCCGCTATGATCGGCAATGACAAGGAAATCGAGCGGTCGGTCGAGCTTTGCCTTCAGGCCCCAGGTCGATTTCACTTCTTCGCCGCGCGCAAAACGCAGCGCCTCTTCAGGCCCAAGCTTTACGCCAAAGCCGAAAGCGTCGATCGAATTGGAAGTATGCAAATGGGTATCACCCCACAGCAATTTGGTCGCGATGCCGCTTGTGACTTCCTTGTCATTGGCGGCTTGGACTTCTTCCGCCTTGCTCGCTTCGCGGCTTTCCTTGAACGCGCCCCAGCCCCAATAAAGGCCTGCGCCCACTGCCACAGCCGCAACTGTACCCAACGCAATCTTGCGAATTGATGCCATTGTCCCCTCTCCCTTACCCGGAAAACTGCGCTTTTCCTCGTGCTTCGTCAATACCTTCCAGCATGTAAATAGCTGACGTTACGTCATGGGGAGTTTCAATGTAAAAGCCGGACGGGTTGGCTCGCTCGATTGCAATTCAGCCAATCCGATCGATTGGGCATCACGGCCATATTGCGACTCGACGCGGTAGGTTCGGAAGATCCGGTCCCAAAGGGTTAGTGCAAAGCCATAATTGCTCTGCTGTTCAGCCTTGACCGTCGAGTGATGCACCAGATGCATGTCCGGCGTGACCAGAAGACGGCGCAACAGTCTATCCAGCTTTCGGGGTAGATCGATATTGCCATGGTTAAAGGCGGCATTGGCGGCAAGCCACGCTTCAAATGCCAGGAAAAGCGGCGCGGATACACCAAGTAGCACGACCCAACCTGCCTTCCACATCACTGAAAAGGCGATCTCCCCGGGGTGGAAACGGATCGCGGTCGAGACATCAATGTCTGGATCGGCATGGTGCACTTTGTGGAACCGCCAAAGCAAGGGGACCTTGTGGGTCAGAAGGTGCTGCAACCACATCGCAAAATCGAGCAACAGGAAGGTCGCGAGGATTTCCAACCAGAAAGGCAATGCGATCTGGTTGAACAGGCCTAGCCCGTGATTCCCAGCCCAAAGCGCCACAGCGGGCACTGCGACAATCCATGCAAGCGCCCAAATAACGGCCCGATTGCTAACGAACAGGACAAGGCTGGTCAGCCAGCGATAAAAACGGCCGAAGCGCAAAGTGCGCCTCGGCCGCTTGGTTTCGAAAAGGGCGACGAGGACGAGTGCAATTGCCGGCAAAAGCGCGACAAACTTTAACCCGATATCGCCCATGGTTCAGGCCGCGACAGACTCCAGCGTCGGATAATCGGTGTAGCCTTCTGGTCCCGGCGAATACCACGTCTTGAAGTTATCGGGCGCGACCTCTGCACCCCGGCGCAAACGCTCGACGAGGTCGGGGTTTGAAATATAGGGGCGGCCAAAGCTGATGGCGTCGGCAAGTCCGCTTGCGACATCGGCTTGCGCCGTTTCCAGCGTATATTCCTGGTTGAGCACCAGCGGATTGGTGAAGACCTTGCGGATGTGCGGTGAAACCGGCGGGACATCGCTGGTGCCGAAATTGCCGAACGTTTTTTGCTCGCGCAGTTCGAGGAAGGCGATGCCGACTTTCTGCAAGGCAGCCGCAACCGCTGTGAATAGGCCGACTGGGTCGCTGTCATCGCATCCTTGGGTCTCACCATTGGGTGAGAGGCGAACCGATGTGCGGTCTGCACCGATTGCATCCGAAACCGCCTGCGCCACTTCGGTGGTCAGGCGGATGCGGTTTTCGATCGGGCCGCCATAATCATCATCGCGGAAGTTGGAGTTACCGCGCAGGAACTGGTCGAGCAGATAGCCGTTGGCGCTGTGGATCTGTACGCCATCAAAGCCGGCTGCCATCGCATTTTTCGCAGCGTTCACATAGTCGCCGATGACGCGCGGGATTTCATCGAGACGCAGCGGACGCGCTTCGACATAGTCCTTCTTGCCAGTCGGAGTGTGGGCATAGCCCGGTGCCGTCGTCGCCGACGCGGAAACAGGCTGAGCGCCGCCGAGGAAATCCGGGTGGACCAAGCGGCCCATATGCCAGAGTTGCAGGATGATGCGGCCATCGGCCTTGTGCACCGCATCAGTAACGGGCTTCCACGCCTCTACCTGTTCGGCAGACCAGATTCCGGGTGCTGCGGGCCAGCCCGAACCTTCCTGGCTGATCCCGGTGGCTTCGGCGATAATCAGGCCGGCGCTTGCCCGCTGCGCATAATAATCAGCTTTCAGCGCGCTGATCGGTACGTGCACGCCTTCGCTGCGACCGCGGGTGAGCGGGGCCATCAGGATACGGTTGGGGGCATGGATCGCGCCGAGCTGTATCGGATCGAAAAGGCTGGTGGTCATGGTTATGTGCTTTCCCTATTGCATTGCTTGGCTAGTAACATGCGGATACGGGTTGCAAATTGCAACGGGGGTTTATGTCGGACAAGCAAATCTTTCAAAAGGCGCCCGCGCCAAGAGCGTCATTCGCCTTTGCCGCGCTGGTTGCCGGCAATGTCTGCATCGCGTTTGGCCCGTTGCTCGTGCGCTTGGCGGATACCGGGCCAATTGCGACCGGTTTCTGGCGGCTGGCGCTTGCTGCCCCGATTCTTGCCCTGATCGGCTACCGCGCAGGTTTTCGCGTCCAATCGATGCCCAAAGGCTTGCTTGGGCTGGTGCTTCTAGCTGGCTTCTTTTTCGCGGTCGATATTATCGCTTGGCATATCGGCATCTTCAAAACCAAATTGGGTAACGCCACCTTGCTGGCCAATTGTGCGAGCCTTTTATTGGCCATTTACGGGATATTCCTTGCGCGCAAATTGCCGCCGCCAATGCAAGGCATAGCCATCCTCCTCGCTTTTGCGGGCGCTGCGCTCTTGATGGGGCAGAGCTTCGAACTCTCACCCGAACATTTTGAGGGCGATTGGCTCAGCCTGCTCGCCGGGCTGTTCTACACCTTTTACCTGCTCGCGATGATCCGGGTGCGCGAAAGCACCGAAAGCTGGTCTTCGCTTGCGCTGGCATCGGGGTCGGCTGCGCTTTTCCTGCTACCCGCTGCTTGGGTCGCCGGGGAGCAGATTGTGCCGGGAAACTGGACGCCGCTACTTATCCTTGCCTTGTCGAGCCAAGTGCTTGGGCAGGGTTTCCTGACCTATGCGCTGCCGCATTTCAGCCCGCTGATCATCGGGCTGGCGTTGCTCCTCCAGCCAGCATTGTCGGCATTTGCAGGCTGGGCGGCATTTGATGAAGCGCTGACTCCGCTCGACTTTATCGGCGGTGCGATGGTGATGGCCGCGCTGGTGCTTGTGCGCCTTGCCGAGGGGCGGGCAAAAGCCTAGAGGCGACTCATGGCTGCCGCACCACTTCCTGCTGACCCGACTCTCGACGAAATCAGAGAGGCTGTTGCCCCGCATCTCGCTGCGCACGCCGCTTTTGACGGTTGGACAGACCTTGCGGTCGAATCTGCGGCGATGGAGGTTGGCGTCGATGCCGATTTGGCAAAGCTCGCGCTCAAGGGCGGGGCGATGGCGCTGATCGATGTATGGATCGGATCGATCGATGCTGAAATGGCGCGCCGCCTTCCGTCTGAGAAACTGGCATCGATGAAGATCCGGGAGCGCATTACGGCATTGGTAGCGACCCGCCTCGAAATCGCAGCGCCCGATCGGGAAGGTCAGCGCCGCGCAATTGCCATCATGGCAATGCCCCAAAATGTCGCGGCATCGGCGCGTATTGGTTGGCGCAGTGCAGACCGAATGTGGCGCCTTGCAGGCGATACAGCGACCGATTTCAATCATTATACCAAGCGGGCGACGCTATCGGCAGTTTATGCATCGACGCTCGCCGTGTTCGTCAATGACGACAGCGATGACTTTGCCGAAACACGCGCCTTCCTCGACCGTCGCATTGAGAATGTCATGCAGTTCGAAAAGGCCAAGGCGCAGGCAAAAAAGCGTAGCGAGCATATGCCAAGCCTGTCGCGTTTCATCGGACGTTTGCGTTATCCACCGCGCTAGATATTGCACTTGCTTTTAATGCGAAACATTATCAAAAAGCGCGCGTGAACCTCGACACTCTCCCCAAATCCGCAACGGCGCGCATCGTCGCGATCGACTGGGCTGCGATTCCGGAAACCGAAGGGCATCGCCTTCGCTCATTGGGGTTTGATTCGGGCGTTATCGTCGAATCCTTGCACAAGGGAATCCTATTCTGGCGTGATCCCATTGCGGTGCGTGTCGGCCGGATGACTGTGGCTTTGCGGCGCAAGGTTGCCGTAGCCATCAGCTGTGAGCCGCTGTCATGACGCAGGCGGTGCCACTGGTTGCGCTGGTCGGCAATCCCAACGCCGGCAAGAGCGCACTGTTCAATGCACTCACCGGTGCGCGGCAGAAAATCGCCAACTATCCCGGTGTTACGGTTGAGCGTAAATCGGGGCGCGCTGCATTTGCTGACGGGCGACCGGTAGAGCTAATCGACCTGCCCGGGGCGTATAGCCTTGAACCCGACAGCCTTGATGAAGCCGTCACCCGCGATGTCGTCCTCGGGCGATTGGAGGGGCACAGGCGACCGGATGCGTTGATCGTCGTTGTCGATGCAGGCAATCTCGACAACCACCTGCGCTTCGCACTTGAACTGATCGGGCAGGGGCTGCCAACTGTATTGGCGCTCAATATGGTCGATCTGGCTTCGCGCGATGGGTTGGAACTCGATGCCGAAAAGCTCTCACTGGAGTTAGGCGTTCCCGTCGTTGCAACCGTTGCGGTACGCAAACGCGGGCTCGATCCGCTAATGGCCGCGCTTGCAGGGCAACTCGCGTCGCCTTCGACATCGGCAAATGCGCCATCGGGCCGCGCCGAAATCACCAAGCGAGCACATGCGATCGCGCGCTCGGTCATCGTAAGCGAAACGCAAGGGCGCCAATGGACGCGGCGTCTTGATAGTGTGCTGCTGCATCCGGTCGGCGGAATTGTCGTTTTGTTGGCATTGCTGTTTGTGATGTTCCAGGGTGTCTATGCCTGGTCGGAAGCGCCCATTGGGTGGATCGAGGGCGGATTTGCCCTGCTGACCGAGGCGATCAATGGTGCCTTGCCTGACAGTCTTTTCCGATCATTCCTGACCGATGGCGTGATTGCGGGCGTGGGTTCGGTCGTGGTCTTCCTGCCGCAGATCCTGATCCTGTTTTTCTTTATTCTGCTGCTTGAGGCATCGGGATATATGACGCGGGCGGCCTTTGTGATGGATCGGTTGATGGCCGCCGTCGGGCTGTCCGGGCACAGTTTCATCCCGCTTTTGTCGTCATTCGCCTGCGCCATTCCCGGCATCATGGCGACGCGCACGATCATGGATCAAAAAGAACGGCTGGCGACGATCCTGATCGCACCGTTGATGACCTGCTCGGCCCGATTGCCGGTTTATACCCTGATCATTGGTGCCTTCATCCCGGCAACCAGCGTCGGCCCGGGCATCGGGTTGCAGGGGCTGGTACTGTTCGGGTTGTATGTGGCGGGCATTGTTGGCGCAATGCTGGCCGCATCGATCATCCAGCGTTTCGTGACCAACAGCCGCCAGAGCAGTTTCCTGATCGAAATGCCGCGTTACCAGATGCCGCGGCTGCGGGATATTGCGATCGGTTTGTGGCAGCGCGCCTGGATATTCTTGCGCCGCGCAGGCACGATCATCTTTGCCGCAACGATCATTTTGTGGGCGCTTCTCAGCTTTCCGAAAGCCCCCGAAGGCGCGAATGAAAGCCAAGTCGAATACTCGGTCGCCGGTCGCATCGCGGACGGGATCGAAGTGGTCGTCAGCCCGATCGGTTTCAACCATGACATCGCACTAGCGCTCGTTCCCGCCATGGCGGCGCGTGAAGTCGCCGTTTCGGCGCTGGCAACCGCCTATGCCGTTGATGCGGAAGATGAAGACGAACAGGCGATGACCCTTGGTACGCAACTCACGGGCAAATGGAGCCTGGCGACCGCCTTGGCATTCCTCGCCTGGTTCGTTTTCGCACCGCAATGCATCTCGACCATCGCCGTCACACGACGCGAAACCAATGGCTGGAAATGGCCAACCTTCATGGTCGTCTATCTGTTTGCACTTGCCTATGTCGCCGCAGGGATTACCTACTGGACTGCAGTGGCCGCCGGTCTGGGCTGACGGCGATTCTATTCCAAAAGAGGGGACATCATGGCGGGTAGCGTCAATAAGGTTATTCTGGTCGGCAATCTGGGTGCTGACCCGGAAGTGAAGAGCTTCCAAAATGGCGGACGCATCGCCAACCTGCGCATTGCGACCTCTGAAGACTGGAAAGACCGCCAGACAGGCGAAAAGAAAGAACGTACCGAATGGCATCAGGTGGTGCTGCAATCGGACGGCTTGGTCGGCGTTGCCGAGCGCTATCTGCGCAAGGGCGCGAAGGTTTATATCGAAGGCCAGTTGCGCACCCGCAAATGGCAGGATCAATCGGGTAATGACCGTTACACCACCGAAATCAGCGTAGGCGGTTTTGATGGAAAACTGGTAATGCTCGATGGCGCGCGCGGTGGCCAAGGCGGCGGTGGTAATGATGGCTGGGGCAGCGGTGGCAGCGCGCCCGCGAGCGGTGGTCAGTCAGGCGGCGGTTGGCAAAGCGGCTCATCGGGATTTGGCGGAGGTGATTTCTCCGACGATCTTGACGACGACGTGCCATTCTGATCGGCCAGCGGTTCTGATCCGATCCGATAACCCATGAATAAGCGCATCGCCCTGCTCGTCCTGCTTGCTGCGGCGATAGCGGCTTATTTCTGGTTCGACCTTGGAAACGTCCTCAGCCTTGAAAATTTCAAGCAACGCCAGGCCGACATAGTCGCCGCTAAGGATGCAAATCCGCTGCTCTATATCGGCGGATTTTTCCTGATCTACGTCATCGTAACGGCATTGTCGCTTCCGGGTGCGGCGATCATGTCCTTGGTGGCGGGGGCGCTTTTCGGGGTGGTGACCGGAACGATCCTCGTGTCGTTCGCGTCGACCATCGGCGCGACGCTTGCTTTCCTCTCCGCCCGCTTCCTGCTGCGCGATTGGGTGCAGTCGAAATTTGGCGAGCGCCTGAAAGCCATTGACGATGGAATAGCGCGGGACGGCGCTTTGTATCTTTTCACCATCCGCCTGATACCGCTCTTTCCCTTCTTCGTCGTGAACCTCTTGATGGGTCTTACGCGGATCAAGACGCGCACATTTTACTGGGTGAGCCAGATCGGCATGTTTCCGGCGACTATCGTTTTCGTCAATGCTGGGACGCAGATCAGCAAGATCGAGAGCACCGCAGGGCTGCTGTCGCCCACACTCATCGGCTCGTTTGTGCTGCTTGGCCTGTTCCCATGGATCGCGCGCGGGCTCGTGGCGGCGGTAAAGAAAGTCCATGACCGCTAACTGGACCAAGCCGCGCCGTTTCGATCGTAACCTGATCGTTATCGGTGGTGGGGCGGCAGGCCTGGTTTCATCCTATATCGCCGCGATGACCAAGGCCAAGGTCACTCTGATCGAGGCCGAGCGGATGGGTGGCGATTGCCTCAACACCGGTTGCATCCCATCAAAGACGCTCCTCAAAAGCGCGAAAGTCGCGCACCAGGTCGCCGATGCGGCGCGATTTGGCATAGCGGCATCGGTATCCGGCATCGATTTTCCCATGGTGATGCGGCGCGTGCGCGATGCCATCACCACCATTGAGCCCAATGACAGTGTCGAGCGCTATAGCGGCCTCGGCGTCGAGTGCCTGCAAGGTTATGCGCGATTTGTTGATCCCTGGACGGTGGAGATCGCCGGTAATGACGGCAGCAGCCAACGCCTGACGTCGCGAGCCTTCGTCATTGCGACTGGTGCGGCACCAGTGGTGCCCCCACTGCCTGGTATCGAAAGCAGCGGTTACCTCACCAGCGAAACATTGTGGGACGCGATGGCTCAGCGGGCCCAGGCACCGAAAAAGCTGGTTATATTGGGCGGCGGGCCGATTGGGTGCGAACTGGCGCAGGCGTTCCAGCGCCTTGGAAGTGATGTGACACTGGTCGAGATGGCCGAACGGTTGCTGCTCAAGGAAGATGCAGAGGCCGCAGCAATCATCGCACAATGCCTGCAACAAGATGGGGTACGCGTTCTTACCGGCCACAAAGCGGTGCGTTTTGATGGCAAGATCCTGACCGTTGAAAAAGGCGGCGAGCACACCACCCTTGCATTTGACGACATCATCATCGCGACTGGCCGCAGGGCCCGGATCACCGGTTTTGGCCTTGAAGAGTTGGGGCTTGTCGAGAACGGCCGGCTCCAGGTCGATCCCTATTTGCGTACGCGCATGCCGCATATCCTGGTTGCTGGCGATGTTGCCGGAAACCAGCAGCTGACGCATGGCGCTAGCCACGAAGCTTGGTATGCGGCGGTCAATGCGCTGGCGCAGCCATTCAAGCGCTTTCGCGCGGATTATCGGTTCCTGCCACGCGTCACCTATACCGATCCCGAAGTAGCTAGTGTTGGGCTCACCGAAGAGCAGGCGAAGGAACAGGGCGTGGCTTATGAGGTCACCCGCTACGACATTGCACATCTTGATCGAGCCATTGCCGAGGATGAAACGGGCGGCTTTGTAAAGATCCTCACTCCGCCGGGTAAGGACAGCATCTTGGGGGCCACGATTGTCGCCGCGCATGCTGGAGAGATGATTGCGGAAATCGTGTTGGCGATGCGTCATGGACTGACATTGGGCAAGTTGATGGCCGCCAGCCACAGTTACCCGACATGGAACGAAGCTAACAAATTTGTTGCCGGACAATATCGTCTGGCCCGCAAGCCCGAGCGGCTGCAGCGTCTGGCACAGCGTTGGTTCGATTGGTTACGGCACTGAAATAAAAGCCTAAACTTTACCGACCGAAATCAGTTAACCCTCTTTCTTCACAATTTAGAGACCATGGACGTCAACCATGATGTTCAACGATAAATTGTATTTTACATGCAAATTAGGGCAGCATGAAAACTCATGCTCCCAGCGGAAAAAAGCGCAGCGCGCGTTTTGCAACGGCGACCATCGCATTGTTCGCAACTTTGGCTCCGGCGTCCGCTTGGGCATTGGAGATTCCGGTTCCGACTGCGGAGCAGGCTTGCCCAGCCACGGGCATTGAAACTGTCGCCCCGTTACAGGTAGCGGTACAAACCAAGTCAGAAGCCATTCTGGGTGGCACGCGCAGCAAGCTGGAAGAGCTGAAAGCCCAGCAGGCGGCTGCAGCCGCGGCAGCAATTGCGCCTGCTCCCGCGCCGATAGTGCAGCTGGCGATGCTCAGCCCGGCGGCTGGCCCTGCCACGATTGCCGCGCCGTGCACCGCAATGGCGTTCGCGCGCCTGCCGCAGATGGCACAAGAATCCACGCTGGCTCCGCGCGCTCGCGCGACGCAATGGGTGGCGCGCCTTGCTGCGGTTTCGATTGCGCGGCGTCCGCTTCTGGATTCGGGCTTGCTGCTCCAGCCGGTCGACACCAGCAAGCCCAACGTGTTTGGCAGCGTGGCGTTGGCCATTGGTCGCACCCCGCTCGACAATAAATGGCAGCGTGCCCAAGCGGCGAAATTGCCGCGCCGCGGTGGCGAGTGGCGCACGGTGGTGGGTGAAGCGCGCGATCTCGACCAGGGCCGCAAGCTCGACATGATCAACAGCTGGGTGAACCGCCGTGTCAACTTCATCGACGATTCGGCGCGGTTCAAGGTCGCCGATCGCTGGGCGACCGCGGCAGAAACGCTGCGAGCCGGGCAGGGTGACTGCGAGGATTACGCCATCGCAAAGATGAAGCTGCTCGAGGCTTCGGGTGTCTCAACCAACGACATGTTCCTTGTCATCGCCAAGGATCTGGTCCGCCGTGCAGACCATGCGTTGCTCGTGGTGCGTAACGGAGATCGCCTCGTCGTCCTCGATAACAACACCGATCGCATCGTTGATGCGGCGGCGATCAGCGATTACCGGCCAGTGATGAGCTATTCTGCGGGTAAGGCTTGGCTGCACGGCTATGCCGCGCAGCCCGCACCGATCATGCAAGCGCCTATCCGGATCGCCGCGCTTACCAGCTAAACGAAAGCCTTAGCGTTCGCGCAGGGCTTCCGAACGAGCCTTGATCAGCGGCTTGAGCAAGTAGCTCAATATGCTCTTGCGGCCGGTGATGATTTCTACATCGCAGATCATGCCAGGGCTGATCGGCAGGCGCTTGCCCGCGGACAGCAGATACGACCGGTCGGTTTCGACCACGACGGTGAAATAGGCTTCCTTGGCCACTTCATCATAGATGCTGTCAGCCGATACCTGCACCACCTTGCCGGATAGCCCGCCATAAATCGAAAAGTCATAGGCCGTGACTTTTACATTGGCGCGGTCGCCGACCTTGATGAAGGCGATATCGCGCGGCGTCACCCGGGCTTCGACCAGCAGCTTGTCGCCGACGGGTACAACCTGCATGATTTTTTCACCAGCTTGTACGAAGCCGCCAATCGTCGTCACCTGAACATCGTTCACGACTCCATCGACCGGCGAACGAATTTCCGCCCGGTTCACGCGCCCTGCCGCACCTTTGAGCGACTGTTCGTTGACAGCCATCTTGGTCGCAATCTGGCTGCGCTCGTCGAGCGCATCCTGTCGGAACTGATACCCGGCTTCGGATGCCTGTGCCTGAGCCTCGGCGATTGCAGCTTGCGCACGCGACGATGCTTGCTGTGCAGCAGCGAGGCGGCCTTGCAGATCGGTAACTTCGCGTTGCGCGGTCAGCAATTCGGTTTGCGGAACGATCGACTTGGCAGCCAAGGGTGCCAGCATGTTGACCTGATTCTGTGCAAGCTGGAGGCTCTGGCGCAAGCTGGCGACCGTTGCCTGTGCTTCGGCATAGTCTCGGCGGCGCTGTTCGACTGCCGCACCCATTGCCGAAATACGGCTACGCAATGCGGCGGCGCGTACCGATTGAAGCGCAGCTTCCTGGCGGCATTCTTCAGGCAGGCTGCCATCCGGATTGGGCGGGCAATCCCCGCCTGTACCACCTTCACGCGATAGGCGCGCAGCACGGGCGGCAAGCGAACGGTTCTCGGCGGCAATCTGGCCCAACTGTGATGAGGATTCGGTGTCGTCGAGGCGCACCAGCAACTGACCCTTGCGAACGCGCTGTCCCGAACGGACCAGGATGTCGCGGATTGTCGCCGGCTCTGCCGCCTGCACGAGCTGCATCTTGCTCGACGGGATCACCCGGCCCTGACCGCGCGTCACTTCTTCAATCGGAGCAAGGCTGGCCCAGATCAGGAAGATCAGGAAACCGGCACTTGCAGCGACGATAATCTGGCGCGAGCCGCTTTGGCTCTTGTACCATTCGAGTACGGCTTTCATTGACCACCCATGGTTGTTTTCGGCGTTTCCGCTCCGCCGCTCGATTGACGGCTGCTCACGGCGGCAGCTGCGCGGCGTGTTTCTCGCGGATCGGGAATTTTCAAAGTCCAGCCCTTGCTGATGTCCAGGCGACCGCCAACATCGTTTTCGGCTGCGCGCATCGGCACCAGCTCCGGCGGCAATTTGGAACGGGCCAGCGCCTCGGTTTGCTGGTCGGTCGTCAGTTGGCCTTCACCTAGGGCTTCGTCGCCCAAACCAGCGAGGTCGGTTGCCGATGGGATATTCTCCACGCCTGAATAGCTGTCGGTGAATGCAGCTGGCATCCCCCATTTGCCCGGCCAGCGGTAGAAGATGTGCGCGCCAAGCTGCGAAATCTTGGTGAGCTTGGGTGCCCAATAGGGCGAGACATAATTGGCGTGGTAATGCGTCGCTTGGCCGACCGAGCGCTCGACATAACCGCTCAGTGCCTCGCGGGCCACTGCTTCAGCTGCTGCCCAGGCGGCGGCAGAGGGTTTGCGGTTGAGCGAGCCATCGCAGGTGAAGCTGAATTGGCAGACCGGCTGGTTCGAGCCCTGATAGACAACGCCGCAAACCGAATTCGGGAATGCAGGATGGCGCACGCGGTTCAGCACAACCTGCGCAACGGCACGGCGCCCTTGCAAAGGTTCATAGGCAGCTTCGTAATAAACCGCCTGCGTCATGCACTGCAGCGCTGTAAGGCCGGTGCCGGAGAAGTAGTTGCGGATTGCAAAGGGTTTGGCCGCAAGGATGGGAGCGTCCGAAAAGGGCAGCGCTTCATTCTTCGCCAGCGCATCTTCTCCGGTCAATTCCGGCTTGTCGATGGCCTCTTCGGTAATCGAAAGCAGGGCTTCGCGCTCTTCCGCGCTCATCTGCGGCATGGCTGCGGCCTCGGCCGGCTCTCCAAGGCCCAGCATAGGCAGAAGGCGCGAAAGGTCGGCGTCGCGCATCGTAACCGCGAAAATCGCGAGCGCCGTTAACATGCCAAAAAAGATCAACACAGGTCGGTTGGACTTGCGGACCATTTCCTGGTCCTTGGTTCCATCGAGAAGCGAAGCATGCATGGTCATTCTCCCGCCAGGCCAGCCTTGGCAAGTATCTGATCCCGCGGCCCGTCTGCGATGATGCGACCTTTGTCGATCACGATGAGGCGATCGACAATCGCGAGCATGGCGTTGCGGTGGGTGGAAACGATGAGCGTCTGCCCCGGCGTTATGGCCTTGTTGAGACGATCAATGAAAAGGCGTTCGGTTTGTGTGTCCATTGCGCCAGTGGGTTCGTCGAGGAACAGCAATTTGCTGGGCTCGACGAGCGCGCGGGCAAGAACCATGAAGCTGCGCTGGCCGCCCGAAAGGCGCGAGCCGCGTTCACCGATATGAAGGTCAAAGCCAGCTGCGTCGCGACCGATAAAGCCGTCGGCGCCTGAAGCTGCGACAGCGGCGAGCAGGCGTTCTTCATCAAGGTTGCGCGCGCCGAGCAGCAAGTTCTCGCGAACGGTGCCGCTAAACAATTCGGCGTCCTGGCCGACAAAGCGGAGCGCGGCGCGCAGTTCATGCGGATGATGCTGGCGGCTGTCGAGGCCATCGATGCGATAGCTGCCTTCAGTAGGCTCATATAGGCCGCAGATCAGGCGACCCAGCGTCGATTTTCCTGAGGCGACGCGACCGATCAGGCCGATGCGTTCGCCGGGGGCGATTTTCAGGTTGATGTCCGACAGCGATTCCTTGCCCGCCTCCGGATAGCTGAAGCCGACATGTTCCAGTTCCAATTGTCCCTGCGAAATCACTGGGACAACCGAGCGGCTTCCCTTTTCGCGTTCGTCGCTCTGCTCCATGAGCGTTTGAAGGCTTTCGAGGGTTATAAAGGCTTGGCGGCCACGCGTCATGAGGAAGGCCAGTTGCCCAACCGGTGCAAGTGAGCGACCAGCGAGCATGACGATCGCGATGATGCCACCCATCGAGATGGTGCCAGCGTTGAACATGTAAAAGCCGCCAATGACCAGCGCGATATTGGTCGATTGCTGGCACAAAGCGGCCAGATTGACTGCGGTCGCTGTCAGGTTGCGCAGCTTTTCCTGTGTCTGTGCACTGGCGGTCGAATAACGCTGCCAGCGGCCAAGCATACGGCCTTCGGCGCGGCAAGCCTTGAGCGTTTCGATGCCGCTGATCGATTCAATCAGTGCCGTTTGCTGGAGGCTTGCATCGGCCTGGGCATCGAGGGCGGCTTGGCCCATCGATTTCTGCAGAGTATAACCGGCAGCCGCCATCACGATGATCGCAACCAGCGGTATCAACGCCAGCCATCCGGCGAGGATGGCAATCAGCGCGACAAAGAGCACAAGGAACAGAATGTCGACCATCAGCACGACCGTGGTCGAGGCGAAGAAATCCCGCACCACTTCATAGTCGGTGACGCGGCGGGCCATAGCCCCGGTGCTTCCCTTGCGCTCTGCCATCGGCAGGTTGAGGATCTTTTCAAATAGCCGCTGCGACAGGCGTGCGTCGAGCGCACGACCCAATTCGTCGACCAAGCGGGTTCTTGCAAGGCGCAAACCGAATTCGACCGATATCGCGATCAACACGCCAAAAGCGAGCACCCACAGGCTGGTTGCCGATTTGTTCGGAATGATGCGGTCATACACGTTCATCGTGAACAGTGGCAAAGCAAAAGCGAGCAGATTGATCACCAATGCAGCAAGCATCACATAGAGGAAGGATTTACGGATCTTCCAAACTTCGTACCAGAACCAGTGGTTCCGGCGTACCTTTTCCCAAGGCCGTTCGCCTTCACGATCACGGCTTGGATCGGGATCGACGATGACAGCCTCGCCGCCATAGACGGCTTCAAGGGCTTCGCGGTCAACCCAGACCCGCTCAGTATTTCCGGGCAACTGGATTTCGAAATCATTGCCATTGACGCCGTGTACGATCAGAGCACGGCCCGGGCCGGCAAACAGGATCGCCGGCAGGTCGCGTTCCTGCCAGCCACGAAGGCGGCGCGTGGTGGTTTCCCCACGAAGCCCGATCTGATCGAGCGCATATTCGGTCTGATGGAACGGTAAAAGGCCAGCCTCATCAAGGACGAGACCGGCGCGTATGGAAGCAGGTGAAGACGGGCGCTCATTCAGCGCGGCGAGCACACTAATGCATGCAAGCAACTCATCGCCTTGCGGCGGAGCATTATGCCACTCTTGCAGCGTCAATTTCAAACCCCCGTACATTGTGCATCAGCGAGTCCGGACCAAAGCCCTGCCGAGGCAGGTGCCACTAAACGCACCTTCGAAGAGTCAAAAACGGGTTAACCAACTTTGCCGCAAAATCTGTCGTAAAATACTGGATTACCGACATAAATTAATTTCGACGAAAAAGGCATTAACCTAGATTTTGGGGCTGCCAAGAGCCCGAAAGCCCTTGGCAACCTTTCATGACGTCAATTCGAGTAACGGCGGCGATCGGTTTCCGACGGCGGCGTCGGACCCACCTTGAACCGTTCGCGGGCATTGGCCTCTGCATCCGACCGAGCGGCTACACCCAAGGCCTGCATCAGCTCATTCGCTGCCGCGAGGATCTTGTACTCGGCAAAGGTTTCCGCGAACCGCGCGGTCTCTGCACGAACCTGCACGTTGTAACGTGTGTTCTGCGCATCGAGCACGTCGAGCAGCGAACGGCGTCCGACGTTGAACTGCTCACGATAGGAAAGCAGCAGGTCGTCCGAAACCTTGGCCTGGCGGTCGAGTTCGCCGGCCAGCTTGCCCTGGCTGGTCCAGGCATTCCACGAAACGCGGACGTCCTCTTCAGCTTCACGGGTTAACTGATGCAAGCGGAAACGAGTTTCGCTTGCCCGGCGAACCATTTCCTGGACCTTCGCGCGGTTTATGCCGCCGTCAAAGATCAGCCAGCGTGCGACCACCCGGGCTTGCAAGTCATTGGTTTCTCCACGAAATCCGTCAATATCGTCGCCGACACGGGCATTGCCCTCGAGCGAGATTGTCGGACCAAGATCGGCTTTTGCCTTGCCGATAACGGCATGTGCGGCATCCAGATCAGCCTGCGCTTCACGGACCCTCGGGCTTTGGAGGCGCACCTTTTCGATCGCTTCAGCAAGCGAGCCGGGCAGTTTCGCGCGCAGCGATTGCGGCAACGTTGCCGATGCATCGATATCAAGACCGGTCAACGTGCGGAATGCGATGCCGGTGTTGACCATGTCCTGCTCGGCCTCGGTCAGGCGCGCAGATGCAGCCTGCAGGCGTTCTTCGGCCTGCTGCTGGTCAGCGATGCTGATCGAACCTTGGGTCACGCCTTCGCGAAGGTCGTTCACGAGGTTGGTGTGGAACGCGACATTATCCTGCGAAGCGGCGACAATACGCTGCTGCAGCAGATAATCGAGATACTGGCGCGAAACCTGCAGTGCGATGAACTGCGAACGCTCGTCGACGCGGTAGGCTGCACCATCGGTGCGTGCGGCCTGGCGTTTCAGTTCGTTGGCACGATTGCCCGAATCGAACAGAATCTGTTCGCCACGAATGCCGGCTTCCATCGGATAGAGTTCGTTGTCGGCGATGCCGAGCGCACGGCGGGTCGGGTTTTCTAAGCGGCGAACGCCAACAGAACCTTCAACCGTGATGCGCGGCAGGAACAGGCCCTGGGCTTGCTCACGCTCAAACTCGATTGCTTCCTTGTTCATCGCGGCTTGGTTGATTTCCGGATGGCTTTCAATCGCCACCTCAACCGCGCTTTTCAGGTCTACGCTCTGTGCATGCGCTGCGCCCGACATGGCGAACAGCAGGGCCGCAGGGGTCGCAAGCATCAGCTTTGTTTTTATGCTCTTTTTCATGATCTTACTCCCAATCAATTGCCGCGTTCTTGCGCGAGGATTTCAACGCGCCGGTTTGCCGGTTCGCGTACACCATCGGCGGTATCGACCTTGGGCTGGCCTTCGCCTTTTGCGACCACTGTCATGTCTCCGCGCGGCACACCGAGCCGCTCAAGTGCGGCTGCAATATTGTCTGCCCGGCGCTGTGAAAGCTTCGCATTGTAAGCGTCGCCGCCCGACTTATCGGCGTGACCGGTTATGGTCAGCGGGCCCCAGCCGCATTGCGTGCGGTTTTGTGCGATAGCGGCAAGCGTGGTTTCAGCTTCACCGGCAGGCATGTCGACATTCCAGTCAAAAAAGACTTCGGTCGCGCGTGAAGCCGTGCAAGCAGGCTCAGGCGGCGCTGGCGGCGGCACATAGGGCGCTGCCGGCGGTGGCGGCGGGGCCGCGTTCATGCGGGCATAAAATGCATCGCATTTGTTGATGCTTTCCTCATCCTTGGTTGAGGATTTGGCATAGCCGACGGCTATTCCGCACCACGCCTTGGCTTCGGATGCCCATTGGAATTTGCTATCGGTTGATCGCACGACATTGCTGTCTTGCGTCATGGCTACGGCAGCATCGTGTCGCGTACGCAGTTCCGACCGCAACTCGGACATGCCGAGGTCATTAAGCGGCGAACGCGGGCTGGCCTGGGCATAGGCCGTCCCGCCGGAAAACATGGTTAACGCGATACCTCCTGCGGCTAGAAGCTTCTTTTTCATGCTTTTGCTCCCTGTCTGGTCTCGGTAAAATCTGCGTCCGCAGCTCAGCCGTGTTGGCCGGTAGCTGCGGACAGTTCCATGTGGGTGCTCGCCAACTGGTCGAGCATGTCGTTTGCGGCAGCGAGGTTGAAGCCCTCAAATGCCGGGTGGTCGCCAAACTGCTGGGAAAGCGTATCGCCCAGAAGCTGCGTATCATTGGCAGGGCCTGCCAGTGCGTTGAGCAACGCATCAACATTGGCACCTTCGCTAGAGCCGCCTGCGAGGGCGTCTGCAACGACTTCCTCAACCGCAGCCTTGGCGAACATATCGCCCTGCTGGATTGCGATCAGTGCTTCAGATGCCGCATCAACATGCGATCCGATTGCGAAGCCGGTCTGTCCGTCGTCAGAACATTTGGCACTGATGGCTGCGTAAATTAGTGGAGCCTTGGCCTCATCTATTGG
>NZ_JBHUEL010000011.1:0-364219 GCF_042680825.1 Sphingorhabdus buctiana | reverse complement strand
CCCGCTCGCATTCGAGGCCAAGGTGGCATAATGAGATAGGTGACCGGCACGAAACCGTTACAAGTCCAATTCGGTTTGAGAAGGCCTTCGGCATTAAGGCGGACACCCTGATGCATATGCAGACGACTTATGATCTGGCTCAGGCCCGCGCTCATGCCGATGACATCGTCGTCGATAAGGTTCTGGTCGCAGCCTGAAAGGTCAGGGTGGAACCGTCAGTCTGATGCGAAACCTTCTCTTCCGGTCAAAAGGGCATTGTCAGCTTAACTCTCACCGGGTGAACCGAGGTTTGCCCATCCGAACCACCATCTCGTCCAGGTGCCATACGCGGTCGCTGCGCTCCGCGAGCAGATCTTCAAAATCGCGCAGGCTTCATCGCGAAGCGAAAATAGAGCCAGACCGCATAGCGGATCACATCTAGCGGAAACCTATGTCGTTTGAAGCTTATCTCTCAGCACCCTCATCCTACCTAGGGAGAGCGTTTCGGCTTAGCCGCAATGACTTTTCGATTGTCATCACTGGGCCTATTTCACGCGTTCAGCTGAGGATGCTGGCAGGCGATCAATCCTGCGGACCATAGGCTGCGCAGAAGACCTTGACCGCCTCGTTGACATCCGCCGCGATCGTTGCGGCGTTGGGCGGTTTCTGGTCGCCGATCATGTGGATCTGGTAACAACCGGACTGACACAGGGCGATGAAGTGCTGGGCGGCGCGGAATGGGTCGGCACTGCTGCGCAGCAACCCGCGCCGCTGCAGTTCGGCAAAATATTCGGTCGTGATCCGCCAGCCCCGGGCCAGGCCCTGTTCATGGAACATCTGCCCCAGCCCCGGAATGTCGCGCGCCTCGCCCGTGACAATGCGCATCAATGCGGTAATCGGCGGCGATGTGAGCGCGGCCAGCAGGCGCTCGCCAAACACGGTCAGCGAGCGGTCCAGCGGCTGGTTCAGGACCAGTGATGCGGAAATGAACTCGGCATATTCGTCAACCAGATCCTCGGCTACTGCCATGAACAGAACCGGCTTGCTGGGAAAGTAGGACCACAGCGTGGTCTTGGATCCCCCCAGCCGCGCCGCAATGGCCGACATGGAAACCGGCTTGTAGCCCTGATCGAGAAACATCTCGCGCGCCGTCGCAAGGATTGCCTTGCGGCGCGCGCCTCCTGCTCCATGCTCTCGTTCTGTCATGCAGTGATACTAAGCAGTATCATTTGCATTGACAACCGCCCGCATATCCGTAAGAGGCAGCACAATGATACTGCGCAGTACGGTTTTATGATCAGGCACACTCAAGCGTTGCTGGCAATGCTGGCATTGACCGGCTGTGCGTCCATCCCGCAACTGGATGCGCCGCCTGCCCTGCGCGATCCGGCAACCTTGTCCCTTGGCGTCAGGCCAGCCGCCGCGCCGGGCTCGTTTCCTGACGATCGGTGGTGGACGGCCATGGGCGACCCGGCGCTGGACCGCCTGATGGAAGAGGCGCTTAGTGCTTCCCCCGATCTTGCCGCCGCCCAGGCCAGAGCGCGCCGCGCTCTGGCGTTTCAGGCTCAGGCGAAAGCGGCGACGCTGCCTGCCTTGGGCGTTGAAGGCAGTGCCGGTGCGATCCGGCAAAGCCAGAACCAGGGGTTCCCGCCGGGCCTGATACCGGGAGACGTGCGCGATCAAGGGCGGATCGGCGCGCTGCTGGAATTCGATCTTGATCTGTGGGGACGAAAGCGCTCGGCCCTTGCCGCAGCCACTTCCGCCGCCATGAGCGCGCAGGTTGACGTGGCCCAGACCCGCCTTTTGCTGCAGGCGGCAATCGCATCGGCCTATGCCGATCTTGCCGGCCTGTTCGCCAGCCGGGATCTGGCCGAAGCGCGCTTGAAAAATGCCGGGGACGAACTGGCGCTGCTCCAGGCGCGGCAGGCCCGCGGGCTGGAAAACAGCGCGGTGGTCAGCGAAGCGGAAGGCCAGCTGGCCCGCACCGTGGCCGAATTGAAAGCGCTGGATGAGGCCATTGCCCTGACCCGGAACGCACTGGCCGCACTGGCTGGAGCGGGACCTGAACGAGGGCAGATGATCCAGCGGCCGCAGCTTGCTGTGCGGCAAGACCTTGCCCTGCCCGGCGATCTTCCGCTCAATCTGGTCGGTCGCCGTCCTGATCTGGTTTCGGCGCGGCTGCGTGCGGAAAGTGCCTCGGCGCGGATCGGGATCGCGCGGGCGGCGTTCTATCCGGACATCAATCTTGTCGCGCTGGTCGGCTTTCAGGCTATCGGGCTGGACAACCTCTTCCAGGATTCGTCACTGATCGCCAATGCGGGGCCGGCCCTGCGCCTGCCGATTTTCGATGGCGGCGCGGCGCGCGCCGGATACCGCGCGGCGCGGGCCGATTATGACGAGGCAGTCTCGCTGTACAATGCGGCCCTGATCACGGCGATCCGTCAGGTTGCCGACGCTGCGGCAAGCAAGGCCAGCCTGACGGACCAGATCGCCGCAGCGCAGAATGCGGTGAACGCGGCGCAGCGCCAGCTGGCCGCAACGCGGCAACGCCACGCCGCCGGACTAGACGATTTGCGCAGGACCCTTGCCGCAGAGCGTGCGCTGATCGGCGCAAGGGCGGCGCTCTCCGCGCTGAATACCCTCAATCAACAGGCCGATATTGCCCTGTCCGTCGCCTTGGGTGGCGGTTTTGCAGAAACCCCTGAATACAAGCCGGAAGCGAACCGATGAACAATCCCGACAGCGCAAGCAATCTGGCCAATGACAGCGATGCTCCACCGGCCCACCGCCGCAAGACAATGCTGATGCGCCTTGCCTTGGTGGTCGGTCTGGCGGCTGCGGCATGGAGCCTGTGGTACCTGCTGTTCGAACGCGGCATGGCCAGCACCGACAATGCTTATGTCGCGGCGGATTCCGCGGTAATCACGCCGCGAATTGCCGCCGCTGTCGCGGAAGTCCGGGTAACCGACACCCAGACGGTCAAGGCCGGAGACGTGCTGGTCCGGCTGGACGATGCCGATGCCCGGATCGAGCTGGTCGCGGCAGAAGCGGCGCTGCGTCAGGCGCGGCAACGCTTTCTTCAGGCCCAGGCCAATGGCCGCAGCCTGAACGCGCGGGTGACCGGGGCCATGGCCGATATCGGCCAGGCCCGCGCCCGTCTTGCCGCAAGCGAAGCCGAATTGCGCCGCGCCGAGGATGCGCTGGCGCGACGTCAGGGTCTGGTCGGGTCCGGCGCAGTGGCGGGCGAGGAACTGGCCCAGGCCCGCGCCGCAGCGGCCAGCGCCCGGGCCAATTTCGAATCCGCCCGCAGCGCCGTCAATGCTGCCGAAGCAGGCCGCGCCGCGGCAGGCGGCAGCGCAGAGGCCAATGCCGTGATTACCGGAACCGGCAATATCGAGGCCGATCCGGACGTCGTGGCGGCCAAGGCCCGGCTTGATGCGGCCAGACTGGCTGTGGACCGCACCGTGATCCGCGCGCCGATTGCCGGAGTGGTTTCCCAGCGGCAGGTCCAGACCGGACAGCAGGTTGCGCCGGGCGCGCCGCTGATGCGGATTGTTCCGCTGGCCCAAGTCTATGTCGATGCCAATTTCCGCGAAACCCAGTTGCGCGGTGTCCGGATCGGACAGAGCGCCGAGCTTACCTCGGACCTGTACGGGTCCGGCGTGACCTATCGCGGCAAGGTCATCGGGGTTGGCGCAGCATCGGGCGCTGCCACGGCGCTGATCCCGGCCCAGAACGCCACTGGCAACTGGGTGAAAGTGGTGCAGCGCGTGCCCGTTCGGATTGCCCTCGATCCCGCCCAGCTGAAGCAGCACCCGCTACCGATCGGAGCCTCGATGGAGGCCGAGATCGACACTCGGGACTGAAGCCATGGCAAACCCCGGCCAGACCGTTGACGGCAGCGCAGCATCCTCGCCGGTGCCGCTGACCGGGCTTGCCCTGTTTCTGGCCGCCTTTGCACTGGCGCTGTGCAATTTCATCGTGGTTCTGGACATCACGATTGCCAACGTTTCGGTGCCGCATATTTCCGGCGGACTGGCGGTGTCACCCAGCCAGGGGCTGTGGGTGCTGACGTCCTACGCCGTTGCCGAAGCGATCACCGTGCCGCTGACCGGCTGGCTGGCCGCGCGTTTCGGAACGGTTCGCACCTTGATCCTGTGCGTCGCGGGCTTCGGCTTGTCGTCGTTCCTGTGCGGGATTTCGCCCAGCATCGAATTGCTGGTGCTGAGCCGCGTGTTGCAGGGGCTTTCGGGCGGGCCGATCATGCCTTTGACCCAGGCGATGCTGACCCGCATCTTTCCCCCGGAAAAGGTGCCGATGGCCATGGGCCTGTGGGCCACGACCACGATTGCCGCGCCGATCTTTGGCCCGATCCTGGGCGGGTGGATCAGCGACAACTGGAGCTGGCACTGGATATTCTTCATCAACCTGCCGGTGATCGCCTTCTGCCTGCTGACATTCATGCGCAGCCTGGGCCGTTATGAAACCGCCATCGCCCGCCCGCCGCTCGACAAGACCGGCCTGTTCCTGCTGATTGTCTGGGTCAGCGCTTTCCAGATCATGCTGGAAACGGGGCGCGAGCATGACTGGTTCAATTCCGACATCGTCGTGGTCATGGCGATCATTGCTGCAATCGGTTTTGCCGCCTTCGTTATCTGGGAGTGGTATGAACCGCACCCGGTAGTCAACATCCGGCTGCTGCGCGACCGAACCCTCGCCGCTGCCACTCTGGCCATGTCGCTGGGCTATGGCGCGTTCTTCGCGACTGTCGTGCTGGTGCCGCTGTGGATGCAGCAAGCGCTTGGCTATAACGCAACCAATGCCGGGCTGGTCACGGGGTTTCAGGGGGTTCTGGCAATCCTTGTCGCGCCTTTGGCCGCCGGACTGCTGAACCGGGTGGATGTGCGCCTGACCGTCAGCCTGGGGATGCTGTGGCTTGGCCTGACCACGCTGTTGCGGCTGGCCTGGAACACGGAATCGACCTTCTGGGCCCTGGCCATGCCGCAGCTCTTGCAGGGGCTGGGGATGCCGTTCTTCTTTGTCGGGCTGTCGGCCCTGTCGATCGCGGCGGTACGGACCGATCAGGTCGCTTCCGCTGCCGGGATCGTCACCTTCAGCCGCACAGTGGCAGGCGCAGTCGCAACCGCCATCGCCTCCACCTTGTGGGTCAACAATGCGCGGGTGCAGCGGACAGAATTCGTGCAGGGCATTAACGACGCAAACGGCGCGGCGGCGGCGATGCAGGACGCTGGACTGACGCCGGGGCAAAACTACTCCGCGCTGGAAGGGATTGTCGAAATCCAGGCCCTGACGGGCGCCGCGCATTACGTTTTCATGCTCAGCTTCGCTATCTTCCTGATTTCGGTCCTGGCAGTGTGGCTGGCCCCCCGCCCCGCCAAAGCGCTGAGCCCGGGCGAAGCGCATTAGGCTTGCCGTGATCGTACCCGTAACCGAGATCGAACCGGTAAAGCTCTCGCCCGCCTTGTTGGCAGGGGTATAGCCCAAGGCTCCGGTTACATCTGCCGAGGCAAGCGACGCCCCAGTCGTGACCCGACCTTTTGATCTGCCCCCTTCTGAGTGGCCCAATTTCTATTTTAGGAATGGCCACGAAGGAGGATTGAAATGGCAAGGAAGCACAAGCCGGAAGACATCATCGGCAAGCTGCGTGAAGCGGAGATCGTGCTAGCACAGGGTGGAACAGTTGCTGATGCCTGCCGGCGGATCGGTGTTACCGAACAAAGTTATTATCGCTGGCGTAAAGAATACGGCGGCCTGAAGATGGACCAGGCCCGGCGGATGAAAGAGCTGGAGAAAGAGAATGCCCGGTTGCGCCGAGCGGTATCGGACCTGACGCTCGACAAGCTGATCCTGCAGGAGGCAGCGAAGGGAAACTTCTAAGCCCCGCGCGCCGCAGGCGCTGTATTGATCATATTAGGGGCATAATCTCGGTGTCCGAGCGACGGATCTGCCGTGTGCTGGGGCAACATCGATCAACACAGCGCAAGACGCCGCGTGGGGCTGATGACGAAGCGGCACTGACCCAGGACATCATCGCCTTAGCCAGGCAATATGGTCGCTATGGCTATCGCCGTATAACGGCTCTGCTGCGCGAGGCAGGCTGGCATGTGAGCTTTAAGCGCGTGGAGCGCATCTGGCGCCGGGAGGGGTTGAAGGTGCCGCATAAGCAACCCAAACGTTCCCGACTTTGGCTCAACGATGGATCATGTATCCGGCTGCGACCCGAGTATCCGGGGCACGTGTGGTCATACGACTTTGTTGAGGGTCGGACGCACGATGGTCGCAAGTTCCGTATCCTGTCGATTATCGATGAAGCCAGCAGGGAGTGTCTGGCCTTGCCAGTGGCGCGACGCTTGCGAAGCGAGGATGTGTTGGCAGTCCTAGCTGAACTGTTCGTTACACGGGGGCCGCCGGCGCACATAAGGTCGGACAATGGCCCGGAATTTATCGCAAATGCGGTACAGCAATGGCTAGCTAAGATCGGAGTGAAGACGCTCTACATCACACCTGGCAGCCCATGGGAGAATGGCTACTGCGAGTCCTTCAACGGCTCGATGCGTGATGAACTCTTGAACGGAGAAATCTTCTACACCCTGGCCGAGGCTCAGATCCTGATCGAAGCCTGGCGGCGGCATTACAACACCGTCAGACCGCACAGCTCACTTGGCTACCGACCACCGGCCCCGGAAGCAGCGACGCCACCATGGCTGCCCTCCGGTTCCGCTTCGCTCCACCTACGGTCACCCATGGTGCCAGAGGCAATTATGCACTAACAAACAACACGGACCACTCGGTGGGGGCCGGTCACCTCGACCTCGACCGGATGGCGGTGGCCGATCTCACTGACTGGTGTCGGAACCTGAGGCGCCGCACACACCAGTGGACCGGGATTCCGGTATCGATCGGCGTCGGGCCAACCAAGACCCTGGCCAAAGTTGCCAATCGGCTCGCGAAGAAATCAGCCAAGGCAGGCGGCGTCCTTGATCTCAGCCGTCACCCGCAATGGACGGAGGCGGCACTGCGCAAGACCGCCGTGGGTGATGTCTGGGGGATTGGGCGGCGCTGGAACGCAATGCTCGAGGAGCGCGGCATCCACACGGCCTATGACCTCGCTTGCGCCCAGGACGGCTGGGTGCGGCAGCGCATGGGCATCGTCGGCCTCAGAACAGTTCATGAGCTGCGAGGGATTGCCTGTCACGCGCTCGAGGACCAGCCCGCGCCGCGCCAGACTACATGCTGCTCCCGAACCTTCGGGGAAGCGATCCGCGACAAGGGCCAGGTTCACGATGCCGTGATGAGCTTTGCCGAACGGGTGGCCGAGAAGGTTCGGCATGCCGGACAGGTGGCGGGCGCAGTCCAATTGTTCATCCGGACCGACCCATTCGACCAGAACGCCGCGCAGAAGTCAGTGTCGGGTTCCGCTACATTCCAGCGCCCTACCAACGACACCCGCGTCATCACCGATGCCGTCCTGCGAATCTTCGATCGCATTTGGCGCGATGGGTATGGCTGGAGGAAGGCCGGAGTTTTGCTTCTCGACCTCGGCGAACCTGCCTCTGTGCCTGCGTCGCTGTTTGACATGATTGAGCAGCCTGACGGCCTGATGGCCGCGCTGGACGAGATCAACACCCGTTTCGGTCGCGGCAAGGCACGCCTGGGGTTGGCCCGCAAGGGCGGCGAATGGCGGATGCGGCAAGAAAACCTGTCGCCCAGCTTTACGACTCGGTGGGGGGATATTCCTGCCGCCAAGATGGGGTAAGAGTGCTCCATGGACGCTGCTGATCCTGACCTGCCTGATGCTGCTGTCGAACACATCAGCCAGATGCTGACGCTGGCCAAGAGCAAGCATCAAGAGGCGATCGCCATGCTCGGCACTCCTGATCCGAGCGCAGTTCCCCGACTGCGGGAGGTGCTTCGGTTGCTTGATGAGGTCGAGCTGTTGGCCGACGACGCATCGACCTACATCGAGACTGAGGTGATGAAAGCCGCCCTCAAAGATCTGCACTTTCAGCAGGCCAGCGTTCGGATGGCAATTGCCCAGCTTGAGCAATTGAAGGTGCGGTCGCTTTGGGCAACGCCCTGGCCGTGGATCACGATCATGGCTCTCGCGCTGATAATCGCCCAAGCTTTGCGGTGATGTAGCGGTTGGAACCGGGACGGTTTTTGAAGTGAATCTCGGCTCTGACCACAAAAAGGGAGGCCAAAATACCCGCAGAATTTCAATGCGATAAAGCTCTACACTAAAACCGGTGTAGTCGAGAGCTTTGGATAATATCGGCCGAGAGAGAGCTTGGCAGGGGCATATCCGGCCTGACCCGGTGGAGAGCCCTTGGCCTATAACCCTTGAAACACACGGGATTTTTCGAGCTCAACCCAAGGAATAGAACGATTCCAATAGATTGAATGGCGGAGACGGAGGGATTCGAACCCTCGGTACCGGATTTACCAGTACGACGGTTTAGCAAACCGTTGGTTTCAGCCACTCACCCACGTCTCCTGCGCGATTGGCGTCGGGCGCCTATAGCGGGCAAGCAACCTGGCTGCAATGCCTATTCCATTGGAATTTCTTCAGCGGTTTTGACTCGTTTGGGCGCGAAAGCGACTCGACTCATCGCCCGTTCATTGTGCGCAGCCTAGCGGGAGCCATAGCGTGCCATTCAAGTTTGGAGGATTGCGACATATGACAGGCCACCCGCTGAAAGTTTTCGGGAACCGTCTGGCGCTTGCCTTTGCTGCATTGCTGTTGGTCGGCCCAGCCTCGGTTGCGCCGGCGAATGCGCAAATCCAGTCTATCGACCCCAATGATGCAATCGATGCAGATCTCGGCACTCCGCCCAAGGTGGAAACGCCGAATGCATCCGATATCCCGACCGACCCGCCCATTGAAGGCGACACGACGGTGACGCCCTCGGTCGACACAACAGCCGAACCGACCACAGCGACGACCGTTCCCCAGCCGGGTGACGCCTCAACATATCAGCAAGATGACCTGATCGGTGCGGCTGAAGGCGTGTTCGGCAAGGGTGCGCAGGGGCTCGGCAAGCTGATCGAAGATATCCTCAAGAAACAGGGCCAGCCCAACGGATATATCGTCGGTCGCGAAGGTGGCGGCGCGCTGGTCGTTGGTTTGCGTTACGGATCTGGAACACTGCATCACAAGGTAGAAGGCCAGCGCCCGGTTTATTGGACTGGTCCGTCGATTGGTTTCGATGCCGGCGCCAATGCGGGCAGCACCTTTGTGCTGGTGTACAACCTCTATGACACCGAAGACCTATACAAACGCTATCCTTCGGGCGAGGGCGTGGCCTATCTGGTCGGTGGTTTCAACGCCAGCTACCTACGTCGAGGCGATGTAGTCCTGATCCCGATCCGCGTCGGGGCCGGACTGCGGCTGGGCGCCAATGTCGGTTATATGAAGTTTTCGAAGAAGCAGCGCTGGCTGCCGTTCTAAAGGCCCCGGGTCGCACCGTACAGGGGCTAATGGGCGTCCTTAGGGACGCCCTTTTTTTATTTCGCGCGGACTTCTTCCATGCGCTTCAGGTAGCGGGCCAGAACGTCGATTTCGAGGTTTACGGCGCGTCCCGCAGCCAGTTCGGCCAGCGTCGTGACATCCCAGGTGTGCGGTATGATGTTGAGCGTGAAATGTGCACGGCCATCGCTTGCGTCGATGACGCTGTTCACCGTCAGTGAAACGCCATCGACGGTGATTGAGCCTTTCTCGGCGATATAAGGTGCAAGTGCGGCCGGAGCAGCGATCGTTACTTTGTGCGAATCGCCGACCGGTTCAACCGACAACACTTCGCCAACGCCATCGACATGACCAGTGACGATATGCCCGCCCAGTTCGTCGCCCAGTTTGAGCGCGCGCTCCAGGTTGAGGCGGCGGCCTTGCGTCCACATGCCGGTTGCGGTCTTGCTGACGGTTTCGGCCGAGGCATCGACCGCAAACCAGTCTGCACCTTTATCGACCACGGTCAGGCAGCAGCCCGAACAGGCGATTGACGCGCCCATATCGACCCCACCCATGTCGTAGCCGCATTGGATGATTAGACGAAGGTCACCGCGCTGTTCGGCGGTGGTTATGGTTCCGATGTCGGTGACTATGCCTGTGAACATGGGATGGCCTCGTAGACTTCAAACCGGTTGTTGCCAAGCATCCGCGTGTCCGAAAGCTGCCAGCGGCCATGCGCTTCCGACAGATCTGCCAGCCCTATATCGCCAAGGCAGGGCTTGCCGCCTCCGATGATGATCGGTGCGCGATAAAGCATCAGCCGGTCGACCAGCCCCGCGCGCAGGAAAGCGCTCGCGGTTTGCGCGCCGCCTTCGACGATCAGGCTGTTGCAATCGAGCGCAGATATGGCATCGGGCGTGCGGATGGCCTCCCACCCCTCTGGCGCGTCGCCACTACCTAGCATGATGCGGCGCGGTGACCGGCCTTCGAGGCCGGGCAGGCGGACGTTGAGTTTGGGCGTATCGGCGCGCACCGTGCCTGCACCTACAAGGATCGCGTCGCATCGGGCACGTTCGACATGGGCATGGGCGCGGGCCGCATCGTTGGTGATCCAGCGGCTGCGGCCATCCGCCATCGCAATGCAACCATCAAGCGAGGTGGCAAGCTTCAGCGTTACATGCGGGCGGCCCTTGGTGATGCGGCTGATAAAGCCTGCAAGGCTGGCGTGCGCTTCCACCGCCATCGCATCGCGTTCGACGGAAATCCCTGCCGCGACGAGCCGGTCAAAACCACTGCCAGCCGTGCGCGGGTCGGGATCGGTCAGTGCGGCTACGACTCTCGCTGGCTTGGCAGCGACAAGCCCGTCGGCGCAGCTTGGCCCGCGTACGCTTTCATGCGCGCAAGGTTCAAGGCTGACATAGATGGTGGAGCCTTTGACCGCTGGCCCAGCTTGCTCCAAAGCCATCGCCTCGGCGTGCGGCCGGCCGCCGGGCTGTGTCCAGCCGCGTCCAATAACGATATCGTCTTTGACGATGATGCAGCCAACTGAAGGGTTGTTGCCGGTCAGGCCCTTGCCACGTTCGGCAAGTGCAATTGCGGCGGCCAGCCAGCGCCGGTCATCAGCCGAGACGGCTATTTTGAAGCTCCCAAACGTGCGGCGATCTCTGCCTCGGCCTTTTCGCGGCGGGCCGCTTCTTCCTTTCGCGCTTCGGCGTCGAGCTTCTCGACATCCATGCCGACGACGCTGCCCAGGGCCTTATAGGCTTCGCGTTCGCGCGCGCGCATCGCATCCTTGGTCTTCTGGTGCTCCCGGATTGCGGCAAGGCTTTCCTCGACAGATCGATCTGCAGGCCAGCTTTCGATATAAGTGACGGTCGGCGGTGGTGGGGTCGCTTTGCCCATCGCATCGAAATAGAACATGGTGATGATTGTCGCTGTCGGCACACAGGCCAGCAGCAAAATCATGAGCTTGCTGCCGCGCTGTTCGCGCATATAGCCAAACAGGTCGGCAACCCCGCCCTTGATCGATGCATCCTGGAAAAAACTCATTGGCCTTGTTTAGGGATTGCAGGCGCAGAATTCCAGTGGCGATGATTCCTCTCCCATGGGCGAGAGGGGCAACGATTTAAGACTTGATCGCGCAGATCACGCCTGAGGAGCTGACCACACCCAGAATCTCCGGGTCCTGCAATGCCCGGGTGCGCTTCACAAATTCCTCGATGGTGATCTGGCTTGCCTTCTTGCTCTGCAGCTTCTTGAGACCGTTGAGCTTGTTGAGTTGCATCAGCGACAGCCGGTCCACCATGCGATCTGCCATGCACGACGCCACCGGTTTGGATAGTCCGGCTTCGGTCAGTGCGGTACGGATGCGCGTTTCGGGCGTGGCGCATCCGGCCAGCGCCAGAGCGACTATTGGAACCAGCAGCGCCGCTTTCATATGCCGTGTTCCTTGGCGCGCTCGACACATTCGACGATGATGCGCTTGGCTTCGTCGACATCGCCCCAACCATTGAGCTTCGCCCATTTGCCGGGCTCAAGGTCTTTATAGTGGGTGAAAAAATGCTCGATCTGTTGCAGCACGATCGGCGGCATATCCTTATAGGTCACGACATCGGCATAATAAGGGAAGGTGGTGTTGACGGGAACGCACAGCAGCTTTTCATCACCGCCTTTGTCATCTTCCATCAACAACACGCCGATCGGACGGCATTTGACGACTGCACCCGCGACGATTGGCGAACGCGCAACGACAAGGGCGTCAAGCGGATCGCCATCTTCGCCCAGCGTGTGCGGCACAAAACCGTAATTGGCCGGATATCGCATCGGTGTGTGGAGGAATCGGTCGACGAACAGCGCGCCTGATGCCTTGTCGAATTCATACTTCACCGGTTCGCCGCCAATGGGAACTTCGATGAGGACGTTCAGGCTTTCAGGAGGATTATCACCGGCAGGGATAAGGTCGATACGCATGGGAGATGGCTTTCATGGTTGTTTTGCGCGGCCCCTAGTCGAATATCGCGCCTGACGGAAGGCTGAATAGCGGCCTATTCCCCCATATCACAAAACCCGCTAGGGACGCGCGCATTATGGCAAAAATTCAAACTCCGCAGCCGGTGCGTGGCACGCAGGATATGTATGGCGAAACCGAGGAGCGGTTCGCGCATGTCGTCTCGACTTTTGAGCGGGTGCGCAGGCTTTATGGTTTCAAGGGGCTGCAACTGCCGGTGATTGAGCCGACCGCGGTCTTCGCGCGTTCGCTGGGTGAGGCGACCGATGTCGTCTCGAAGGAGATGTACACCTTCGAGGATCGCGGCGGCGATTCGATCACGCTGCGGCCCGAATTTACCGCAGGCATAGCGCGCGCCTACCTCACCAATGGCTGGCAGCAGCATGCACCGATGAAGGTGACCGCGCATGGCCCGCTATTCCGTTATGAGCGCCCGCAAAAGGGCCGCTATCGCCAGTTCCACCAGATCGACGCCGAAATCATCGGGGCTGCCGAGCCGGCGGCGGATGTCGAACTGCTGGTGATGGCCGACCAGTTGCTGCACGAACTGGGTATCAAGGAAGGCGTGACGCTGGAACTGAACACGCTGGGCGATGCCGCCAGCCGTGATGCGTGGCGCGCGGCGTTGATCACCTATTTCAACGATCACAAGGATGTCCTCTCCGAAGACAGTCTGTCGCGGCTGGAGAAAAACCCGCTCCGCATCCTGGACAGCAAGGATCCCGACGATCGCGGCGTCGCCCATGCTGCGCCAAAGATTGACGAGTTTTTGAGCGGTGAAGCACAAGACTTTTTCGGCGCAGTCACAGCGGGATTGGATGCCGCCGGCGTCGCCTGGACGCGCAATGCAAAGCTGGTGCGTGGCCTTGATTATTACCGCCACACCGCGTTCGAATTCACCACCGACCGGCTGGGTGCGCAAGGCACCGTGCTCGGTGGCGGGCGTTATGACGGGCTGATCGAGAATCTGGGTGGGCCTGCCACGCCAGCTGTAGGTTGGGCTGCCGGGATTGAGCGGTTGGCGATGTTGATTGAGGCGCCCGTCGGATATCAACTCGATGCGATGATCGTCCTCGAAAATGACGACGGTATGCAACACGCAATCGCGTTGCTCAAACAATTGAGGTTTGCAGGCATCTCTGCCGACATGATTGCGACTGGCTCTCCAAAGAAACGTTATGACAAGGCAGTCAAACACAATCCCTCGGCAATTCTGCGGGTGAATGAAAACGGATATTACGGCATGTCAGCCGAAGGTGAGAATGTACGCCTTCTCGATTTTCTCAAAACGCTTGCATGACAGCCATCTCCCCCCAACGCATCGCACAGATCGAGGCGCGCTTTGCCGAGCTTGAGGCGCGGATGGCGTCGGGCACGCTCGAGGGCGATGCCTTTGTGCAGGCGTCGAAGGAATATTCCGAAATCGAGCCGGTAGCGAAGGCGGCTGCAGAAATGCGGTCCTTGCGCGATGAACTGGCCGGGCTGGAGGAAATGCTCGCCGGGGACGATGCCGATCTGAAGGCGATGGCGGGTGAGGAAATCGATAGCGTGCGCGCACGGATCGAAACCGCCGAGCATGAACTCGCCATCCTCCTCCTCCCCCGCGACGTTGCAGACCAGCGTTCGGCGATGCTCGAAATTCGCGCTGGTACCGGCGGTGATGAGGCGGCGTTGTTCGCGGGCGATCTTTATCGCATGTATGAACGCTATGCCGGGCTGCAGGGCTGGAAGGTCGAACCCATTTCGATGAACGCCTCCGACGTCGGCGGGTTCAAGGAAATCGTCGCTGCGGTTTCGGGGGCGGGCGTCTTTGCCAAGCTGAAATTCGAAAGCGGGGTGCACCGCGTGCAGCGCGTACCCGTCACCGAATCAGGAGGCCGCATCCACACCAGCGCCGCGACCGTCGCGGTTTTGCCTGAGCCTACCGAAGTCGATGTGCAGATCGAGGACAAGGACCTCAAAATCGACGTTTATCGTGCCTCTGGCGCGGGCGGGCAGCATGTGAACACCACCGACAGCGCGGTGCGTATTACCCACCTGCCATCGGGCATCATCGTTACCTGCCAGGATGGCCGCAGCCAGCACAAGAACAAGGAAAAGGCGATGCAGGTGCTGCGCGCGCGGCTCTATGAGAAGGAGCGTGACGAGGCACAAGGTGCAGAGGCCGAGGCGCGCAAGGCAATGGTCGGATCGGGCGATCGCAGCGAGCGCATCCGCACCTATAACTTCCCGCAAGGCCGCGTCACTGACCATCGCATCAATCTGACGCTACACAAACTGCCCGAGATATTGGAAGGCGGCGGCCTCGCCGAACTGGTTGACGCGTTGATAGCCGAAGACCAGTCTGCACGTTTGGCGGGGATGGACGCCGGATAAAAAATTTACCGCAAGAGGAGAGTGCGACGATGAAATTATACCAGTCAGTTGGCCCCAACCCACGAGTTGTCCTCTTTTATCTTGCCGAAAAGGGCCTCGAAATTGATCGTGCCTTTGTCGACATTCGCGCAGGCGAAAACCGTCAGGGTGAATGGCTGAAAAAATATCCGCGTGGCGGCATTCCCGTGCTCGAACTCGATGATGGCAGCCTGATTTCCGAAGCCACGGTGATCTGCGATTATCTGGATGAGCGCTTCCCGGAAAAGCCGTTGGTCGGCGCGACGCCCGAAGCGCGCGCAGCCGTTCGCTCGGCCATCCGCCACATCGATTACAGCATCGGCAGCCCGATGATGAACGGTTTCCGCAGCGCTGAAGGCCTGCCGATGTTCAAGGATCGCATGCTCTGCGTGCCCGAGGCGGCACCAGGCAACAAGGCCTATGCGCAGGATGGCTTGCGGCAGGCGGATGCATTGCTCGCACGTCAGCCTTTCGTTGCCGGCGATAGCTTCACCCTCGCCGATATCGCGCTGTTCTGCTGGGTCGAATTTGGCGCAATGGTCGGGCAGCCGATCCCTGATGATGCCGCGCATCTCAAGGCCTGGCGCGACAAGGTGGCAGCCATGCCGTCCGCGATCGCCAGCGCCGATCCCAAACATGGGTTGGCTGAATAAACTAACTGCAGATTTTTTGGGGAATGCCGGGACGGGTTGGTGCGAGACCAGAGAAGCAACCAACCCGTCCATGGTAATAGTGGGTGTTGAACATCCAATACTATGCAGACCCTGTGCCATTTTCACTGAATCTAATAAATTCAGATACTTATATGGTTTCGGGCAAATTAACCTCCTTTGCTCCTGTAAGATTTATCGACATTCTGACGGCCGCTTCGCATGAAGTTGGTAACCGCGCTGACGTCGTTCGTCGAAGCGTTGGTTTACATCCGTAATCGATCTGACTACGCCTGTAATCGAAGATGGGGCAATGTAGATAAGGTGATTCTGGATGTCTGAACGCATCAGCGAAGCGGAACTGGCGGTGATGGAGGTGCTGTGGGAAGAAGCACCATTGACCGCAACGGATGTTGCAGGTCGGGTTGCCCGCCAGCGTGACTGGTCCTTGGCGACGGTCAAAACCCTTTTGTCGCGCCTCGTTGCAAAAGAAGCCGTCGGCCATCATCTCGACGGGCGCCGCTTCCTCTATTCGCCACTGGTCGAACGCGATGCCTATGTGACGCGCGAATCGCGCCGCCTTGTCGACCGCTTTTTCGGGGGCAGGCTCATGCCGCTGGTGGCGCACCTCGCCGAACAGCAAAGCCTGAGCGACGATGACATAGCCGAAATCGAAAAGCTGCTGAGGGAGATGAAATCATGACGGAGTGGCTGAGTGACACTTTGCTGGCGACCAGCGCATTGCTGCTGCTGGTGCTGCTGATCCGTACCCCGGTTGCGCGCCATTTCGGCGCTAGCACTGCTTATTTCCTTTGGGCTTTACCCGCTGCACGGCTCTTCATGCCAACACTGACGCAGGAAGTTCGCCTGCCAGCACCGGTAGCTGTTGATACCACCAGCGATGCAGGGGGCATATCGGCTTCGGTTGCCGTAGATGCGGGCAACGCAATCGCGAGCGGCCCGGTCGTTGATTGGACGCTGGTGGCCATCACCCTTTGGCTGGGTGGTGCTGCCTTGCTCTTCATCGTGCAGATGTACCGGTACGCGGCCATGCGGGAAGAATTGCTGAGCGATGCCCGCGAAATCGACATGATCGATGGTATTCGCATCATCCAGACCGATCGTATTGCCGGTCCGCTCGCATTCGGCTTGTTCAAACGTTATGTCGCGGTGCCGCGCGAATTTACCCGCACCTTTTCACCACGCGAACGCGAACTCGCGCTTGCACATGAACTGGCCCACCATCGCGGTGGAGACCTGTTTGCCAATATGGCCGCCTTCATTTTCCTGTGCCTGATGTGGTTCAACCCGCTGGCATGGATGGCATGGAGCGCTTTCCGCTTTGACCAGGAAGCCGCGTGCGACGCACGCGTTGTTGCTGGCGCTGATGCATCCACCCGCCAAAGCTATGGCCGTGCCTTGGCGCGCACCGCCACCGAAGGCTTGCCCGCCTTCGCAATGGCGCTGAACAATCCAAAGACAATAATCCAGAGATTAAGGAGACTGATGATGAACGAGACCAGCAAGGGACGCCGACTGTCCGGCAAGCTGGCGATACTGGCCGCAACGGCCATCGCGCTGCCGCTGACCGCCACCGTGGTTCCGGTGTTCGCGCAAGCCGAACCTGCTGCCGAGGCTCCGGCGGAAAAGAAGGTTGAGCTGCGAAAGCACAAGGTAATCGTCGTGAAAAGCACCGATGGCAAGGATGTGACCGTCGATGTGTCGGGCGATGCGGAGACGCCGTTCGTCAAAAAGATCGAAAAGGATGGCAAGACCATCATCCTGCGGTCGAACAAGGAGCTGAGCGAGGCGGATGTCGAGAAGATGGTCGCCGAAGCCGAGGCGTCGCGCGCGAAAGCCGAATGGAGCGTAGCCGAGGGTGAGCGCAACAAGATGGTGAAGCGCGTGATCGTGCATTCGTCGGCGGATGGTGCGCAAGCGCATGCCATTCGCATGATGGGTGACACCGAAAAGATGGTCGACGGAATGAAGATTGCCGCGCTCATCCCCGAAATCGACATTGCCGAATTTAAGGGCAAGTGCGAAGACGGCCAGCCGGTGACGACCAATGTCGAAGGTTCGGATGGCAAGAAGCAATCGCGTGTCCGCATCGTATTGTGTGGCAAGGGGCAGGCGAATATGGCCCGCAAACATGCAATCCAGGGGCTGAAAGAGGCACGCGACGAAATCAAGTCCGATGGTGAAATGCCCGCCTCGGTGCGCGATGATGTTCTCAAAAGCCTCGACCAGAAAATCGAGAAACTTGAAAAGCAACTGAAGGACGATGGCGCTGCCAGTGGGGATGCCTGATCCGCTGCGATCGATTTCCACGACAAGTTAAGCTTGAGTTTGAAGGGGCGGGTTGTTCAATCCGCCCCTTTTTCATTGCCCAGCGCCGTTCGCACTACCATATAGGCCGCATGAGCGACTGGCCCGACAGCATCCAAGCAGGCGAAACCGAACAGCACGAACCGCTGGTTCGCCGCGTGCTTGCACCCAATCCATCGCCCTATACCTTCACAGGTACCCAGACCTGGCTGGTTGGTGCTGGAAGTGAAATTGCAGTCATCGATCCGGGTCCAGCCGGAAGCGGCCTCAGCATCGGCGATCCGAAGGACATGAATGGCGAAGGCCATGTCGAGGCAATCATGCGCGCCGTGGGCGATGCAAAAGTTACCGCGATCCTGTGCACCCATACGCATCGCGATCATTCGCCTGCCGCTGCTCCATTAAAGGCGCTGACGGGCGCTCCGATCATTGGCTGTGCACCTTTGGCGATTGCCGACGATGGCCCACGTGCCGACAGTGCCTTTGATCCCGACTATGCACCCGACCGCATCCTTTCGGATGGTGAACAGATTTCGGGCGAAGACTGGACGATCGAGGCGGTGGCAACGCCGGGCCATACCAGCAACCACCTTTGCTTCGCTTTGCTTGAAAGCGGCGCGCTGTTCACCGGCGATCATGTGATGAAATGGTCGACCAGCGTCGTTTCGCCACCCGACGGCGATATGGCGGCCTATATGGCGAGCCTGCAAAAACTCTATGAACGCGAGGATCGCGTTTATTACCCTGCACATGGCCCCGCTGTTGAAAATCCCAAACAGTTGGTTCGCGGAATGATCGGCCATCGGCGGATGCGCGAACGGCAGATACTCGGCCTGCTCGAAACCGGTCCGCAATTGATCCCCGACATGGTCACCGAAATGTACAAGGGCCTCGACACGCGGTTGAAAGGTGCGGCCGGGCGATCGGTGCTTGCGCATTTGGTCGATCTCGAAAAGCAGGGTCGCGTCACACTGGCTGGTGAGGCATGGCAGCTGGCGGCGTAAGCCACGAAGAGCTGCGCAATTGGGCCATGCGCGGTGCTGCGCTGGCGGCGCCGATATTGTTCATCCTTGCGGTCTGGTGGGCGATCGACGGTTTTCGCTCGCTGCGCGATGGACCTTCACCGGATACAGTCGCAAGCGCCAGCCTGAAAGGACTGCGCGAGCAGAACCGGCTTTCCGCCTTTGCCGCCAACTATGCTGCGGTCGTGACGAGCGAACAGCGGCGCTTTGGCCTTTCCGCCAAAAAGACGCTGATCATGCAGGGGTTGGTGCGCTATGAAGTCGACCTCGGAAAGCTTGAGGAAGGCGATGTGCGGTGGGACGCAGCTACCGGAACGCTTCGCGTCAAAATTCCTCCGATCGAAACTGCGCCACCGCAAATCGACCTCAAGACCATCCAGGAATATGGCGAAAATGGCATTTTGCGGACATTTACTGATGTTGATGATGTGCTTGATGATGCCAATCGCGACAAGGGACTCGCGGAATTAACGCGCCAAGCCAATGGACCGGTACCGATGCGGTTGGCGCGCGATGCATTCAAGCGCGCGATCAAGCAGAATTTCGAGGCCCCGCTGCGCGCAGCCGGGCTGGATGCCAAGGTCGAGGCCTATTTTGCCGATGAACTGGGCGGCGATGTCACCACCCGCTGGGATGAATCGACGCCGCTCGAAGAGATTGTGAAATAATTCCACACCCGCTTGCGAGACAGGGTGGGCGGGCATAAGGACGGTGCCAGTCCCCCTCATCCCTCTGCGCGTCAGAGGAGAAAAGGAAGAGCCATGAACGCCCCCTCCCGTGAAAACCTTGCCGGTATCGACCTGCTCGCCGAAATCGCCCGGCTGAAGAAAGAGCGCAACGCGGTCATCCTTGCGCATTATTACCAAAAGCCGGAGATTCAGGATCTGGCCGATTTCGTTGGCGACTCGCTCGAACTGTCGCGCCGTGCAGCGGAAACGGATGCGGATGTCATCGCCTTTTGCGGTGTGAAATTCATGGCGGAAACCGCCAAGATATTGTCACCGGAAAAAACCGTGATCCTGCCCGACATGGCTGCTGGCTGCAGCCTTGAGGATGCATGCCCTCCGGGGCGTTTCAAAGCCTTCCGCGAGGCGCATCCTGATCATATCGCGCTGACCTATATCAACTGCTCGGCCGAGGTGAAGGCGCTGTCCGACATCATAGTCACCAGCAGCAGCGCCGAAACCATCCTAGCGCAAATTCCCAAAGACCAGAAAATCATCTTTGGCCCGGATCGGCATTTGGGTGGTTACTTGTCTCGCAAGTTCGGGCGCGAGATGCTGCTCTGGCCAGGTGTGTGCATCGTGCATGAGGCATTTAGCGAAACCGAACTGCTCAAGCTCAAGGCGCAATATCCCGGCGCGCCGGTTGCCGCGCATCCCGAATGCCCGCCGCACATCATCGACCATGCCGACTATGTCGGCTCGACCAGCGGCATTCTCAAATATGCCAAGGAAGTTCCCGGCGACACGGTGATCATCGCAACCGAACCGCATATCATCCACCAGATGGAAAAGGCGCTGCCGGAGAAAAATTTCATTGGCGCACCGGGAGCCGATGGCAACTGCGCGTGCAACATCTGCCCATACATGGCGCTCAATACGCTCGAAAAACTCTATCTCGCGCTGCGCGATCTGCAGCCGCAGGTCGAGCTTGAAGAAAGCGTGCGGGTAGCGGCCAAGAAAAGCCTCGACCGGATGCTGGAGATGGCCTCCAAAACTGTCGGGCAGGGCGATTTGGGCCGCAAGGACCTTGCCTTTCCGAACGGCTGAACGCGGCTCTGGTTGAGGGAAAAAGAATGACGACCAGTTTCGATTTGCCGGGTTTTGATGTCGCAGAGTTTGTGCGCGCCACGCTGGCCGAAGATCTCGGCCCGAGCGGGCGCGACGTCACTTCGGAAAGTGTCATCCCCGCCGACATGCATTTCGCCGGTGTGATGGATAGCCGCGATGCGATTATCGTCGCCGGCCTTCCCATTGCGGCAGCGTTTTTTCGGCACCTTGATCCGGATATAGAGATCGAAATGCTGGCAGCGGACGGGCAAAGCGTTGGAGCCGGGGCCGACTTGATGCGTATCCGGGGCAAGGCACGCGCGATGCTGACGGCGGAGCGTTCTGCGCTCAATACCGTGCAGCATCTTTCGGGCATAGCCACGCTTACCCGGCGCTATGTCGACGCAATTGCCGGAACCGGCTGCACCTTGCTCGACACCCGCAAGACCATTCCCGGCCTTCGCGTTCTAGAAAAATATGCGACTCGGATGGGTGGAGCCACCAATCATCGCATGGGGCTGTGGGATGCCGCGATGATCAAGGACAATCATGTCGCCGTTGCCGGCGGCGTAGCCGAGGCGGTACGGCGCGCCAAAGATGCCGGTGTCGAACGCATCATTCTGGAGGTTGATCGGATCGCGCAGATCGAACCGGGGCTGGAAGCCGGGGCAACGCACCTCTTGCTCGACAATATGGATGTCGATGAACTGAAACAGGCAGTTGCGCTGGTCAACGGACGCTTGCCGACCGAGGCCAGTGGCGGGGTAACGCTCGAAACCATCCGCGCCAAGGCTGAGACCGGCGTCACCTATATCTCGGTCGGCCGCCTGACGCAGAGTGCACCGGCCGCCGATATCGGGCTGGACTTCGATGTGGTCTAGGCTCGCGCTTGCGCTTCCTGCGCTTGCGTTACTGGCCACCTCAGCGCCGCCCCAGCCGGCCTTGGCGCAGGCGTGGCAATGCCGTGCCCCTGCAAATCTTTCCAGACCGACGCCCGAATATCCGGACAAGGGCGAAGTCCGACGCACCCCGATTACGGGTTATGTGCTGGCGCTAAGCTGGAGCCGCGAACATTGCCGGGGCCGCAAAAATGATCCGGCTGATGCGCTCCAATGCGGCAAAGCCATGGGAGAATTCGGCTTCATCCTTCATGGATTATGGCCACAGGGCAGCGGATCAAACCATCCGCAATGGTGCCGGAAGGCGGAGCCGCTGTCGCGCAAGGTCGTAGCCGAGAATATCTGCATGACGCCGTCCGTCAGGCTACTGCAGCATGAATGGGCCAAACATGGCACCTGCATGGCACGCAAACCCGAAACCTATTTCGGTGCGGCACGATTGTTGTTCAACGCGCTGGAATTTCCTGACATGGACCGGCTTTCGCGCGAAGGCGAACGCGAAGGCACGCTGACTGCCGGGCGGTTGGCCGAGGAATTTGCACTCCATAATGACGGACTGCCGGAAAGCGCGATCCGCATTCAAACAAACCGGCGCGGCTGGCTGGAAGAGGTGCGAATCTGCCTCGACCGAAAGTTTAAACCCAAGGCTTGCGCTCCATCCAACCGGAGTGCCTCGGCAAAAGCACAGATCAAGATCTGGCGGGGTAGTTAGCCCTCGATAATCCGGGTGCCGGGGTGGTGCTTGTCGAGATGCTTCTTGATGATGCGCAAATTCTTGCTGTTCGATCGCCACACAAGGTCAAAGGCGTCACCCACAACCGGGATGGCGCCCAGCGCGGTATCGATGCCGACATTGGCGGTCATGCGCATCAACTGCCATTTCGACATGCCAAGATTGCGCGCTTCCCATACCATATAGGCACCCATCACCGCAGTGACGATATCGCCCAGAACCGGGACCAGGCCGACCACCGAATCCAGCCCGAAGGGAATTTTGGTTCCGGGAATATGGAAACTGCGTTCGAGCAATTGTTCCATCGCTTCGACGCGCTGACGCACCGAATGCGGGTCTCGACCCATGGCGGGAAGCGATTTGGCGAGCTCGTCGAACTGGTCTTGCGATAAAGGCATAAGGCCTCCTTCATTCACCTATGTCGGTTCGCGCCCCAGATATTGCAAGGGATGCCAGCCACGCGGGTTTTGCGCAAAACCAAGCAACCCGTTCCGGACGAGCGACCAGCGCACCGGATTGGCTATGGGGATGAAGTTGCGCGTCGCTATCAATTCGCGTTCGGCTTCACCCCAAAGCCGGATCCGCTCTTCGCGCACCGTCGCCACGCGCGCGGCATCGAGCAATTGGTCGGCTTTGCTGCTGCAGATCGGGGTCGCATTGCACGATAGCTGGTCGAGATACCAACCCGGGCTTGATATGTCGGCAACCTTGTCGATCAATACCAAGTCGGCGGGCTGCGAATAAGTGACGCGCTCCGCATCAAGGCCGATCGCGGCGAGATCGCTATGGATCCGGGCGAAAGCGATCCGGCCACCCGTGCCGCGCGGCATGGCAATCCGCAAGGGCCTGACATCGCCATTGGCCGCTTCCCAAGCGGCGATCGTTGCCCTGGCGCTTTCTTTTCGTTGTGCGACATTGAGGCTCGCCCAGTCAGGGCGCGCTATTTGCTCCCGGTTCTTCAACGTTTCTGGCGCCAGCGTCAGCGTCTCGCGCCAATCAGTAATCTTGAACGAGGTCAGCAGTCGGGGGCGATCGATTGCCATGGCAATCGCTTCGCGGTTCGCGCTGTTTGAAAGAAAGGGTCCATCGGCCACAAACAGCAATCCGAAAAGACCGGGGACTGCGTCGAAACGTGTACCTGCTTCGTTGCCATCGGTTGCGGTCAACAGGGGCAGATGTTCGAAGCGCCCGTTGAGGACAAGATCGGTCTGGCCCAGTGCGAAACGGGCCAGCGATCGTGATGGACGGTGGGCGGCGAGAATCACCCGTTTATCGTCGAGTTCAATCGATCCGTCGATCTCCTCGAGGCGGTTGCGCAGGTGCATGTTGCCCGCAATCCGCTCTGCAATCATCGGCCCTGACCCATTGGCCTTGTTGATCAACCCGAACTCGGGCTGGGCAAGCAGTTCCAAAAGATTGGGTATCGGTGCGTTCAGTCGGATCTCGACGACCTTTCCAGTCATCGGCAGGATACGGTTCACATTCGCCAGTTCGCTTCCGAACCTCGATCGGCCGAGCTCATTTATCCTGCTCCGCAATGCTGCGGCGACTTCGGCGGAACTGACCTCGCGGCCATTGTTCCAGCGCGTCTTTTGCAAGCGGAAGATATAGCCAAGTTCATCGTCGGTAACGATCCAGCGTGATGCAAGCGCGGGTACGACGCGGCCCTCGGCGTCAAAGGCGACCAGACCTTGCGCGGTTGCAGTGCGCAAATAGGCGGATGCCGGTGACAGGGGCATGCGGCCCACCGCGATTTCGCGCGGGCTGTCTTCGATCACATCAACGCGCAGGCGGTTATTGTCGATGCCGCCAGAGCATCCAGCCAGCAGAGCCGTGCCAGCAAGCAAGACCAGGCCGCGCATCATGGCGCTTTCCATAAGGTGCGGCTCGGGTGGACATTGCCGGGATTATCCTGCCAGCCCTTTATGTCGGGACGTACCAACGACCTGGAGGCATAAAAATAGAGCGGCAGGATTGGCATGTCTGCGATCAATATCCTTTCTGCCTCGCGCATCAAGGCCGCTCTTGCATTGGCATCTGGCTCGGCCATCGCGCGATCAAGGGCAGCGTCATAGGACGGATTGGCATAGCCGGAATAATTCTGCACGCCCGCATCGCTGCGGTGCACGGCCAGGAAATTTTCAGGCGCAGGCAGGTCTGCAATCCAGCCTGATCGGGCAAATTGGAAATCGGCGCGCTTAAGGCTGTCGAAATGCAGCGCTGCCTCGCTGTTCAGCAGTTTCGCTTCGACCCCAAGTTCACGCCACATCGTCATCATTGCAACCGCAGCCCGCCGATGTTCGGTTGAGCTGTTGAAGCGGATTTCGAAGCGAAGCGGTTTGTGCGGGCCATAACCCGCCGCTGACAGCAATGCACGGGCACGTTCGATTCGCTGTGCGCGTGTTGCCGACGCCCATTCGGGTTTGAATGGAGAACCGCCATCAAGACCGGGGGGTAGCAACCCCCAGGCAGGGATATTGCCCGCATCGACCATTTGCCGCGCGATCCATTCACGGTCGATCGCCATTGAAAGCGCCTGGCGCACCCTGATATCGTTGAATGGCGGCTGGCGGGTATTGAAGGCAAAATAATAGGTACCAAGGAACGGAGTGTTGCGAACAATGGCCGGATAGTTTTCCTGCAGCCAGTGATGTCGCGCTGGCGTGTATTCGCCGCTGATATCCGCTCCGCCAGCAAGGATCAGGCGCATCGCGGAATTGAGGTTATCCATCGGTTTCCAGATGATCCGGCGCGATTTCGGCTGGCCCCCATGCCAGTGCGGATTCGCTTCCAGCACCAGTTGCTGGCTGAGCTTCCACTCGGTCAGGTGATAGGCACCACTCGTCACCAGCGGGCGTTCTGCCGCCCATTTCTCCCCGGCTGCGTCGATCCGATGAAAGGGCAGTGCGGCCATGGCCGGGTGCGCCAGAAGGGCGGGCAATTGCGGGAAGGGATTTTTGAGCGAGACGACGACGCTCCTATCGTCGCTTGCGCTAACGGCTTCGATGATTCCAAAAAGCGCCCCGTGCGGCGATCCGCTTGCTTCATCATTGATGCGCGAAAATGCCTTTTCAAATATCTTTGCGCGGATAGGCGTACCGTCCGAAAAACGAAGGTCGGGGCGTAACTTGAAAGTCCAGGCCTTTCCGTCGCTCGAAACGCTCCAGCTTTCAGCAAGACCGGCCTCAGCTTCTCCTTTGGCATCAAAACGGGTCAGGCCTTCGAACAGGTCTGCCGCGACGCGCGTTGATGCCAGATCGGAAACCATTTGCGGGTCAAGTCCGCGCGAATCCGCTTCCATCAGACGGACAATGGCATCGCGCGGACGGCTGGTTTCTTCGCTTTTTGGCCCACATGCGAACAGGAAAAAGGCAAGAAGCAGAACCAGCCGGTACATGGCGAAAGCCTAGGCCGTGGCTGGCGCGAGGGCAACAGTCATTGCAGAAGTTGGTGCGGACGGCGGGACTTGAACCCGCACGCCCAAAGGGCGACAGATTTTAAGTCAATGAATGAAATATTCCCGACTCTTCCCAACGCATTTTAAGTCACAGAATAATAAAGAAATTATGATAAATACCGTTCCTCAATTGTTCCCGACGCTGCCTGAATTGTCCTTGCGGGATTACACGCGAATTACACACGCTGCGATTGGACTATGTTTCATCGGCCACCACAGGCCCGCGCTTCACCAATTGCATTATGCCCAATGCTAGCCACGGCCACTGCTGCGCCAGACCAAATATCGCCGATGTGCCTGCATCTTTGTAGCCGTTGCTGCGTGACCAGCTATTTACCAGCTCGTAAAAGGCGGCGGCAGGTGGAACGAAACTTAAAACCCCAAACGCCGCAAATACGATTGCGATATTGGCAACTAAATACAGAACAATATGCCTCTCCAGAAACTTCGGCTGGAAGTTAACGGCCCCACAAAACACTGCGAAGCCGTAGGCACCGATTACGATCAAAGTAAGCAGGACCATCCCGCCAATGGCGATGGCAAGCTTGGCACCGTATTTCGCAAGCGTAGGCCCGCCCGCCTCTATGCCGATAGAACCAAGTGCGACCAAAGCTACAACGACTGCAATTACAGCCGCAACGACGGCCAGCGCCTGAGCCACGTAAATCAGAGTATGCCGGTAAGCTATTATAGCCACTCCCAGCACTATCCCGGCTGCAATCTGCAAGATTAACATCATGGCCGAACCCTCCGGCGACGACACTACGTCTATGGAGAAGGCTCATCAATGCCCCATTTGCCTTGGCGCGGACCGTGGGCAGAATAGCCATAGGTTTCAGTCTGGACCACCGCTCGACTATCACAATCCACCAGATCAAGGATCGCCACGGCCAAGGCATCCGATAGTGCATCGCTTTCATGTGGTAGCCGCTTGGCCCGCAGCAATTCCTTATGTCGGGTCAAGGCCGTTTTCAGGGTGACGGCCAACTCCACCCTAAGCATGTCGCGATTGATTCGGTGCATTCACCTATTGGAACAATATGCGAACATCTATCAAGCCATAACGGCAGCACCGCTCCGGACAACGCCTTTCAGGTATGCGAGCAATTGTCGCGTTTCAGCGGAGTAGCGCCCATGCTTCCAAGCGTTCCGATTACCCTTCGGCGCGCCGGGATTGGTTCCGCCGTGCATCCGGCATCGTTTCCTGCCCTGAACGGCTGGCGATTGGCAGGACGTTCCCCGCCGCGTTTTCGCTCCACATCGGGGAGCCTGCGCCAGTATTTCCGGCTGCATCGCATTGTTGTTGCGGTTTTCCAATTTGACCCCCCGTGTTTACAGTGTCCGCGATCACAGCCTGACCGCCCCGATTGTCGATATAGTAATGCTCCACACGCTGGACGCCGCCACGTTGTAGCTTCGCCATGGCTTCCGCTTGCATGGTGAATGTCCGCATCAGCTTTGCAGACATGTTGCCGAATGCCAGTTTTGTGTCCGTGTAATCGGTCGCGTGCATCACCTTCATGGCCCGCAATGCCGCATCATTCGTGACAAACATTTGCATGGCTAAAATGGCTTCGGCTTCATTCTTTGGACCTATGCCCGCAATGAAGGACAAGCCCGCGTTGATGTTTTCGACTGATAGCGCCCCGGCCTTGTTGAGCGTTTGGGCTAGCTGCGTGACAACGTAATTCACAAACTCCGCCGATCCACTGGCAAGAGTTGCCATCAGGCGCATGGTGTGAAGTTGCGGGTTGCTCTTGTTCAAACCGACTTTGTTATCACCGTCCAGCGCCATAACTGGCGAACGGTGCATTGCGTGAATTTCCACGTTCAGTGCAACAATCTCGTCTTGAACCTTCGCAGGCATGTCAGCCCACCCGTCAACGGTTGCTTCCATTTGCTTGCGGATTATTTCGCTATCGCCACTATCGACAACCACGACACCACTTTGCTTGCGTTCAGCTATGCTAGTTTTTTTCGTTTTTTTATTCACGGTCACTCGCCTTTCCGCTGCAATCGCACTTTTTGACCTGAGCGTCTTTGCCCGTATTGGTCCCGTATTTACGGTGTCTCGCGCCTGTATTTCACCTGCAATAACAGGGCCGCCTATGGCGTCTCCATTGTGAAGCCCGGAGGGGGAAGGGGCATGTTTGCGTTAGGGTTAGACAATCCAAACGACTGTGCATTGCCTAGCACCGGAGCCTTGTAATAGCCGGGGAACGTAGCGTGCAGGTGATCCCCCTCAACAAGCAACCGCGCCTTGGGGTAAAGCCGCTTAACCTGTCCCTTTAGCCAGTTCATCGACTTGCCCGGAGGCGGCAACAGATCGAGAGCCGAGCCAGACAGATGGCCGCTATTGCTTGCAGGATTGTAACCGCGCTTCCGCATGTCTGCCTGATACGCTTGTGAGCGATAACCAGACGTGACTTGAATGCCGGGGATAGCTTCGAGCAGATACCCATGCACATCGGACTTATCGGCAGGCTCTGCCTTTTCGTTTTTCGCCTCGCCTTTCTTCGCCGGTCCGCCAAACAGGTCAGTGCGTGCCTGCAGGCGGGCTTCCTTCACCGTCTTGCGAACAGCATCCTCGCGCGCCTCGTTGTCCATCGATTCCCATCCCGGCGACATGACCAGTTCCGGCAACCATTCGCGGGCATACTCACCAGCCTTGGCTTGATAGGCGTCATATTCGGCTGGCGTTAGTTCGCGCTCGCCGATTTTCTTGTTTGGCTTGTCAAATGTCACACCCGCAGCAAGCAGGCGCTCTATCACGGGGTCTTTACGATCAGTGGACTGCCAGACTGGCGAGATAAGGTCAGGCCCCACCCCGCCCTCGTTCTCGATAGGTTGCCCGAATATATCCCGCGCAGGATAGAGGCTATCGGATTGCCCCGGAATGCGAGCTTTGACCGCATCCAGCAGCGTTTCGCGTTCGCGCGTCACAGGGTCCATGGTGCGCGCCACTTGAGCAACGCCAGTAGGAACGGCCAGCGAGCCGCCCAGCCGGTTTATAAAGCTGTCCATGTAGCGGTCGGGGTCACTAACCGCTTCCAGCACGTCAGAGAGGCCCGACAGCCAAACCTTGTCCGAAAGGTTTTTCATGATGGACGCCGTGAGCATCAGGGCCGCTTCATCCTGTTGCTTTTCGGTCATCCCGTCCATTTTGGTTGCGAGGTCAGCAGCTACGCCCATGGTGGACGCGAAAGGGTCCATTCGCAGATACGAATAGTATTTGTCGCCATGCTTGATTGAATAAGGCTGCCAGCCATTGGCGCGCATCATTGCGGCCTTGCCCTTGTCTGAAGGAGCCGAGCCCGTAATTACGCCCTGTTGAGCCAGTTCAGCAACAGCCATCCCCGCAGCCGTGCCGACCAGCGCCTTGGCAATCGCCAAATCCCGCTTGGCTCCACCCGCCTTGAAATCGGAGCGCCATTCCTTGAGCAGAGGCGCAAGCGGCGAGCGTTCAACGGTGAATTTGAGCAAGTTGGTAGGCGTGCGGACAAACGGCAGGACCAGCTTTAGAATAGGCCAATCCTGCGTAATGCCTGCCACCTTGGAGCCGACAGGGCCTAGCGGACGCTGGAACGTCAGATAACGCCCATAATCAAGCGCGCGCTCCAGCATTTTCTCGGTGGGGTTGGCGACCAGTTCCGCAGCACGTTTCCTTGCGGCCTCACCTTTGAGGCCTTCAGATCGAGCGGTGCGGATAGCCTGCCCATGCATCTCCATCCGGCGCGCCATTGCTTTGAATAGTTCGTCTTCAGCAGTCAGGAGGCGCGAGGGAATGCGAACAACTTCACCCTTCACCCCTGAAATTGCTTTCTGCGAGGCAGACTCCACCTTGGTAACGTGGTCCGAAGGCTCTCCGGTCTTGAGGGCACGAGCAAATTCGCGCAGTCCTTCACGGACACCGGAACGCAAGCCAACCGCCCGCGCGCCAAGTTCAGAGAACAGCACACGATCTTGTTGAGCCTTTGGAAGCACTCGGCGCACCTGTCCAAGCGTTGCAGCAGTTGCATATTCTGGGAATTGGCCAAGAGCCGTCAGGCTATTCGACATCATGTTAACAACATGCGTCTGAGGTCCGGACAGCAGCGAGTTATACCACAACTCAACTAACTTATCCTTGAATTTGGGCTTGAGCGCATCACGCGACAATTCGTTTAGCTTGCCCGGTTCAATATCGGCAGCATCAACAATCGCTTCAGCGGCCTCAACAAGGCGCTTGGTGCCACCCCCGCCCTGTATCTTTGCAGCCAGCACGGAGCCGGGGACGTTGCGCGAATTGGCCAGCATCTTGAATTGCGCCAACGTGCGACCCGCTTCGGCGGTAAAGCCTGCAACTTGTTCCTGTATGGCGACATGGCGCACCCATGCCTGTTGAAATTCGGCAAGCACTTCATCGCCCGGATTTTCGAGGCGTTGCACCCGGCGCGCAAGGTTGACCAGTTCGTTGCCCGACTTCGAAAGAATTTGCCGAGCGGCCAAAGCCTCCTCTGCATTCAATGCCTGCCCCTTGCGACGCGTGAGCAGATCATCGGCGGACATGCCAAGTTCATTGGCGAGGCGTTGCGTTTCTTCCTGCGTGACGCGGCCACGAGTAGCAGCATCGAACCCGACGCGGTTATTGGTCTGGACTAGCGCCCGCTTAATATCCTGCGGTGTTTCCAGCTTGGCCAGATTGATGTTGCCCGCAAAGTCAGGCCCACCGGCTGGCCATTCCTCATAGGCCTGCACCGGGGGAGTATTAGCCTCTACATCTTCGAGCGAGACAGGCTGCCCACGATCTTCAAACAATGGACGGCCTTCCGTAGCAGCACGTTCTACATCGGTGCGCTGCGTCCGCGCAGCTTCGAAGGCGTCTATTTCGGTGTAGTCTTCAGGCAGGAAGGTGCGAGCCGTGCCGCGATATGTGCCATCCACAGCGTCGAGAAATTCGCTAACGGTTGGACGGTCTGCAAAATCGGGGAAATAGCCCGCCTCCCATGCACGTTGCGCCGCCTCATCCAGAGACAGGCCGCGCTCATTCACGACAGGACCAAAGCGCGCCTCGCCCTTGGCAAAGTCCAATTCCCGGCTCGCGTTGGTAATGCCCATGGAGGACAGTTCCCCGCCTTGATCCTGCACACCCCCTTGCGTGCGAAGCCACGTTACCAGATCGACCGGTCCGCGCTTGGGCAAGACGTTGCCAGTTGAACCCGATTGCAGATTGCGGGAGTTGAGGGCTGCAGTTTCATCCGGCGCAGCAAGTGGCGCATAGAGGCCAGCATTGGCTTGTGCCAGTTCATCGACCGAGCCGACTTCATTGGCCTGAATAGGCGTCACGTCGCTAGGCGCAATGCGCTGCCCCATGGCCTGCACTTGCCCCTCGGTAACCGGTGCCTGCATTGGCCTTGTGGTTGGACGCACATCAATCACATCCGGCTGGCGAACAGGCGCGGACTGCACAACGTCAGACTCTAGCCCTGTATTATTGAGCGCAACCGTTTCAGTTTCATCAATCGTGTAGCCACGCGGGGGAGGTGGAACATTCGCGCCACGCGGACGCGCTGCCTTGAGGGCAAGACCGCCACCAGCAAACGCCCCGATAGTTTGAGCGCCAATTCGGAGCAAAGCATTGTCAGGCGCGTAATCATTCACCGCCTCATTCGCCAGCATGGAGCCAGCACCGGCCCCCGCTTCGGTCGCCAGCGTGACGCCCGGAGCCTTTGCAGCATCGAGCATTGCATTGCGGAACCCTTGGGCTACCGGACCAGTGGCACGCACCGCCACAGGTGCAGCCGATGCAGCCAGCCGTGCCCCCGTCGCAATCGTGCCAGCGGCTGGAATAGCAGCCTGCCCCAATCCCCTCGCACCCGCTTGCGTATAGCGTTCAAGATCCGACTGCGGAGCATAGCTTGCGTCCATCTGCCCCATGTTCATCGCACGAAGCCCCGACCGGATAGATTCCGAGCCAAGGAAAGGCTTGTCAGAAACAGGAACGCCCAAAGCGTTCAGGCCCATATTCACCAGATCGACAGGCGCGCCCAGCGTATCGGCAAGCCCTTCATTGAAGGCCGCCAAATGCCTAGTAACGGCCCATTGTGGTTGAACGTCAGAGGCGGGAACCAACTGCGAAGGGGGAGCCGAGAAGGTAATGCCCTTCACGCCCTTGTCCCGCTCAGCAATCGCAAGGCGCAAATCGGATTCGTTCGGGGTTGGCACGCCAGCCTGATTGCCTAGCGCCATTATCTCATCGAATGATTTACCCGCATCGAAAGCCGCCTGCAGTGCAGAGGTGTCTTTTTCCTTCGGGTCTACTCGAACCGTTCCCGGCGCGTTGTTTGTGATGGTATCGCCAACATCGCCCGTGACGTTGATAGCTAGGGGATTAGGATAGCTGCCAGTGCGCTGGAATGTCCGGTAATCGGCAGGCGTGCGAAAGCTGCCAGCCCATGCCCCCCGCTTGTTACGGATGGCCTCATCTTGCGCCGCCTCATATTCGGACAGCAATTGCGGATTGTTCTTAACATACTCCGGCACAAGCACGCCTTGGCCTGCACGCAGCATTTCCGCACCGACATCCTTGCCGTTGTTGTTGAACGTCGCGACAGCCCGGCCATAGGTGGATTGCCCTGGCACAAAGTTGATTTCGGTTTGTGGACCAAGCTGGCTTGCCAGAAAGCCCGCAGATTGCTCGCCAAGGGGCATGACGCTGTAATCATAGCCCACGCCTGTCTGACCGCGCTCAAACGCATCCACGCCCAATAGACGGGCTTTTACGCCTGCAGTGTCGCCATCGACCGGCTTTGCCTTGATACGGGCATCCTTGGCCTTGCGTGAACGTCCGCCCCCACGCTTGGAAGGCTTGGTTTCGTCAATCGTAAAGCCTTCAGGCGGGGGAGGAACATTGCTCATTTTACAATTGCGCCCTTCTCATCGACCCAGTTGCGGCCATTCCATTGGATTTTTTGACCGTTCGGGCCGGTTGCAGTTGGACGGCTGGCACCGCCGCGCCCGCCAGAGCCCCGACGCTCCGAGACAGTGGCACGGCGTTCAGCTGTGGAAGCATTGCGGGTTCGCGTTGAAATGAGATTGTCGGCCACACGGTCGGCGCGGGCATTGTCTGCCTTGTCATCCTCCATGTCCGCTTCCAATCGATCGCCACGGTGCAAGGCTGCCAGCTGTTCCTTTGCCGTCATTGCCGATTGAAGCAGTTGGCGGACACCATCAGGCCCCGGATAGTTCGGCGGAACCATCGAACGAATATCTAGGCCCAATGGCTGCAGGCGCGATTCAACAGCGCCAAGCACGGCTTGATAGCCAGCCTCATCAGTAACGGAGCCAAGGTGCTGGATTGCAATATCGTAAGCACCATCCACGCTCTTGAGCCGGTCGAAAGCCTCATCACGTTTGGCGCTCTTGATTTTCATGGCCGCCATGGGGTCAATCTCAACCATGCGAAGAAACTCCGCATCGGCTGCATCACCATCCCCGCCAATGTAACCGGAGGCAGCTTCGCGAAAGGTCGCCTCGCGTTTGGTCTTTTCGCCCGCGCGGTAATCATCATTCAGGCGCATGGCCATTTCAGGATTTACCGGCATCAGGGCATTGATGGCCCCAGCCGGATCGGTCGCGTAAAGATTAAGCGCATTTCGCTGATCGCGTCGCTCGCGCATCTGCGTGCCCATTTCCATGCCACGATTGAAAGCCCCGCCAATATCGGTGGATTGCAGCAAGTCGTAACGAAGGCCTGATAGTGCGTTCATAAATTCCCCCTAATGAATGACCGGAGTAACCGGCGCGGTATCGACGCCAAGCAATCCGCAAATGACAGATGAAAGGGCCTGCCACCCTTCCCGGTTATCGAGCAGGACCAGCAAGCCCTCTGGCAAGTGTGTCATCTCGCGCCAGACTTGCTCAAAGTCGGCGGTTGAATTGTGGGCAATCAGGCCAGCCAGATGGAAGCCTGCAAAGTGCATCGCCTCGTCATCAGACAAAGGCCCGGGCTTTAGGCATGCCGCAAGAATTTCGCCAAGCGTTGGCGCTTGCTCCTCCGGGAAGGCTTGTGAAGTCACTGCGCCAACTCCCGGCGCAATGCAGTACGAACAAGCTCCGAGAGCGATACGCCCTCGCTTTGTGCCCGCTCCATGGCCTTTGCTAAAAGGACACCATTCACCCGGAATCTAATAGGCGTGCCTTGTATCTGTGGACGCATAACAACCCCCTAATAGGTCAGTAATGCTGTCCTACATTAGTAGGCCATTAAAGTCAAGAAAAAAGGACCGACTCGGCCCTATATATAAATTAACGCGCGCGCGTATTGGTCCTATTTCGCGCGCCCGCACGGAATGCGCAAAGCTATCCCGGCGATTGCGTATTGCCTGCGTAATAACGCTAGCGCAGCAGAGTCATTTTAAGGCCCATACAGGCACGATACGCAAAAGCCGCTGCATGACAGCCAGCAACGATGAAATAGCGCCCAGCGAGTCCCCAGCGCAGGAATATGCCCCTACTTTTGTGGTGGGGTGGGCTGTTCCGCATCGGGCTTGGGCTTGCATCCCAATTGCGTGTTGAGGCTCACGATAACCCCCATGTCAGACGATACCCCGTCTGTAAGCACAAGATTGTTTTTCAGGTCAGCCAGTATAATCTTTGGGTAGTCGCCTAGGGTGATGCCAGCCGGTGGACACAAATTCAGTTCGTTGTTGCGATACCCCACTTGGATCACGCCATACAGGTAAGTCAGGCAAGCTTCGCGGCCATCTCGGCATAAGTCTTTCAACCAACCGACAGAACCAATTTGAAACTGTGACTGCGTCATTGCGGAGGCCGCTGCCACTGGTGCAGCCGGTGCCGCTTGTGGCGTGGGCTGCGGCACATAAACGATCTGCGGCCGTGGCGGAGGGACGTAAATAGGGGCAGGTACGGGGTTCGTGAGTTTGTCCCAATTTACTTGGCGGTCCTGTTCAGTCTTACAAGTTACGTTGCCCCAATAGTCTTTGCTGCATTTGGTTGTGCTGGATTGTGCCGAGGCCACCCCGGCCATTGAAACCAAGACAATCGTCACAGCTATTCTAAGCATGGCATTTACCTCTCACTATGCGGCGAGGCTAAAGTGAAAGTTAAAGACGCGCAATCGCCTTTGCCACGATCCGGCGCACAGCTTCCGGCCGCGACAGGCTATCGCCCTGTGCATCTATCCAGCCGTCTAACGCAGCCAATTCGTCGGGAGGAAAGCGCACGCCAACCAATGTGGAGCCCACATGCGGACGGCCTCGCCCTCTTTTTCTGTTATCAGTTATTGACGCACTCATTATTTGTTGATAACAGATAATGCGAGCCGATGCAAGGATTAGGCCCCAAGCACCGGCTCTAACCACAACCCTTGATTGAGAAGGATTGAAGCTATGGAAACGACTAACCAACCAACCCCGGAACAGCAAGCATTCGCGGCATTGCTTGAGGCATACAAGGCCGAGCGCCACCACCTTATGGTCGAGGCCGATACGGAAGAAGCGGGGGACGCATCCGTTCAGCGCCTTAGCCGCATTGAAGCTGAAATGTGGAAAACCGCCGCGCCCGATCTTATGGCGGTGCTGGTGAAGTTTGAAATCGCCAACGACGACACGGAACTTCCCCCGCCAGAGGCTACGGCTTCCATCCTTGCCGACTTGCGGCGATTGAGCGGCGCAACGGTCAGCCCCATCTTCCAGCCTGACCTATGGCTTCACGAATGGGAAACGCAGGGCGGCTCCTACCTTGTCCGAGACGGTGAAGCCCTTGTCTGTGGCGACCCTACTAACTCCCGCCACCGCAGCCTTACCCGTCGCATGGAAGCCGCAAACGGAGGCGCGGCAGTGAAAGCCATGGTGCGGCAATGCTGCAAAGGCCTTGAAGCGGAGGTAGAAGCATGAGCCGCCGCCAACAAATTCGGGGAGGCGCTACGGCGCTTCCCTTGTCACTCATCAGTCAAGCAATCCCCATGCTCTCCCGTCACGAATTAGCGGCCCTCACAGAGCGATTGATTGACCGGCTGGACGCACTGGACGGAGACCCCGACCTTGAGGACAACTGCGATCAGGAGGCAATTGACGAGCGCGAACCCGACAGCCACGACGCAAGCGGCGACTGGCTGGAAGACCAACGCTTTGCCTTTGTCGCGGGATGCAGCCCCGTAAACGTCGAGGCGCAAGCCTTCCGATAATCAGCTACCAGCACCAAAACCAAACGACCGGCCCCGCGCAATGTTGGGCCGGTTTTTTATTGGTGGAACCGCCGATATTGCCCGATAGAAAACGGCAACAGACTGAGCCAATTTAACTCTTCTTGCGCGGCGTGGTTTTTCTTTAAGTTCCAAAAAGTAACCTCAAAACGTGACCACATATGGAGAGATTGTGGAGGTAGGTGGGGGTTGTAGGGTTGGATATGTGACCTTTGAGTCCTTCAAACCAATTTGAGCCGCGCAATCGTGCATCACTTCCTCCAATTGGGCCGATTTTGAGGCCGGGACCAAAAAGGAATCGTGAACGGGAAGGCCCACAACACCATTAGCTAGTAGTTTTTTCAAAATTGCCGCCGCCAAGTCGCTATCCTTGCGCATCAGGCGCGCCCCAGCATCCTTATGAAAAAATTCTGCGACAGGCTGATGCCTGCCCTTGATGTCGGATATTAAATTTTTGGCGCTGGCCAATCGGCCCCGCATGTCATGGCCCATGAACGCGAGCATTTCTCGGCTATTCGCAATAGCACCAAGAGCCGCTTGAAATGTTTTCGCGTTGATAAGCGTCAGGAACGAACGCTTGACCAGATCGCGCGGCCAAGGTTCGATAGCGTAACTGTCATCTGGTGGCGTTGCCCCGACTTCCGAATAGAGCATTGCCGCATGTAAGGTTGCGAAATCCAATTCAGTTGTGGCTTCACCATTAATCGTTACGAATTGGCGCTCTAGCGACGGAATATTCTGCCAGCTGCGACCACACGCATAAAAGCGCCCGCCCCTCGACATCTCTTTATTAAAAATGCGGACTAAGGCCGCATCTAGCCTACGCCCATCGCCCGACAGGATAGCGGTCGAAGCTATGACTTCGTTTAACTCCCAAAGTTGGCGCAACATGCGCCCAACTTCCCGACAGGGCGGAACGACTATAGGCCTTCCGTCTTTGTCCCTAAGTTCGATAGGATAGCGCGGCAAATCTAAAGGCAACCCGTCGCTCATTCCGGCTATGGATTCCAAAAACTCATTGGTTCCGGCCATAGCGGATTGCCAGCCTCGGCACCCTGGCATTTGCTTATTGTCGGTAATCAGACCCTGAGCGCCCATGAAGTCAACGGCCCCGACCACTTTGCGGTATGACAAAAGCGGGTGATTTTTTCGATCATCGTAATGCGACCGCGAGCGGGAATAGCTAACCATCTGGTAATATAGGAAGGCGTCAAGCAACGCCATGGCAATGGCCGCCCCTGTGGCGTCCAAGCCATACATTTCCCGAAGGATTGGCCAAACCCCGCTCGTTTCAAATCGAACCGATAGTGGAATGTCCCGCTCATCTTGCGGAAGAAAGCGCATCAGGAGAGCAGATCGCCTTGCGGGCTATCAACTTTCGGCGCGAACTGCGGCAGGACATAGGGCGAGATATTCACCCGATAGCCGCCCATGCGTCGCGCGTTCAGTTTCACCAGCTTTCCGGCTTTCATCAGGCTGGAAAGCCTAGCGCGAACCACATCAGGGCGGATTGCATCGCCTACCGCGTCCGAAGCCTCCTGATAGGTGACACCCTTGTTCCCTGCCTTTGTTGCAAGACTAAGCAGCACAGCCTCTTGCGTTTGCTTGGCAGGCGCAGCAGCCTTTGCCCCATCGCGGCTGGCTTCGCAGTTGCGGCGATAGCCGGGACCCTTTGGATAATCGTCTAAGTTGTCAGTCATCAATGCCCCCATTGGTAAAATCAGGAAGACCAGCACGGTCCATCAACTGGGCTAACCAGCGCGCTTGCGGCTCCGTCAGTGGATCGTCATTCGCCAGCAATTGCCCTGCAAATTGCGCGCTACGCCGGTTAAGTTTGGTTCTGCCTTCGCGGTGAGCGAGCAGCAGGGCGAAACCCGCATCAGCAGGCGTTCTGATTTCAATTTGCATGGCCATTCCCCTTGAACATCCACCCGCGTTCGCGGTGCAGACGTTCCGCAGCCTCTTGCGCGAGATGCAGGCTCGAATAGGTTGAAGGTAGCCCCGTCCCCTCTGGTGGAACCGGCTGGACAATGAGCCGGACGAAGCCGCGCTCCTGTTTGATCGTGACGGTATGGCTACCCATTGCGATCACCGTTGGCACGGCGCTTGCGGCGCTCCATGTCCCATCGCGCCAGTGAATTGGACAACCCCACGGCACACCGCCGCGCGTTGTCGCGCTCGCTAGGCTCTATTGGCAAGCCAGCAAGTAGGGCCTCAATGCCCCGATCTCGAACTGTAAGTGTTTGTCTCATTCATCGCTTCCCTAACTTTGCGGAAGCGGCGCAAGACCTTGCGTAAACCGGTGCTTATGGTTATACTCGCAAGGCCAGACCAAGGCCGCTTACGCGATTGAAGCCAGATATTCCGCCCCGTATGGAATGTCTGGCTTTTGCTTTCAGGCAAGAGCAACCGCAGGCACTAAAGGCTTCTCACCCCGCGCCATTGCCCGCACTTCATCCCAATCGTAGAAAACACGCCCGCCGACATTGACCGGACGCGGACCAATGCCCTTGCACTTCCAGCTTGCGAGCGTTTTCGCAGATCGCCCCAAGGCAATCGCGGCATTTACCCTGTCCACCCTGTTGTCGGGGAAGACCCGCACCTTCAGCATTTCAACATTGTCAGCAAGCATCGCAACTATTCCCTTTTCGTCTCAACAATGCGATACATATAGCAGATGTTCGTATTTTAGGCAATGTTTGGACGCATAATTATGAGTAGCGATAAAGGGCCTGTCAGGGGAAGACCCCCAAAAAGCGCGGAAGAGCGTCGGATTCAGGTCAATGTCCGGTTGCTTGTTGCGGATAGGGAGAGGCTACAAACATTGGCCACCGATTCGGGGCGACCGCTTGCGAGCGAGGCTGAAAGCATTTTGGCAAAGCACCTATCGCGCCGCAAAGAGACCAATGCTTTGCTCGATAGAATAGCCGACCGAATTGCAGAACTTGAGGAACAGGCGCACGGCAAATGGCATAAAAATCTGAAGGCTTGGGCCGCAGTCAGTGAAATGCTCGCGCGCGTCATTGAGGACGACAAGCCCGAGAAGGTCAAGGACGACGAGGTGGTGCAGGAAGTCCGAGACAGGCTCAATGAGCATGAGCGATTGCGCTTAACTGCCGTTGCGTTGCTGGCAAATCTTGGCGTGTCTATTCGAGTTGACCCAAAGCCTGCGCCTTTGCTTGGCTATAAACACCGACGCGGCATATTTGGTCGGAGTCAGCCAGAGCCGCAATCGTCAAGGCTTTGGGAACAGGCCGCAATAAATGCAATGCCCGATGGCAAGGCGAAAGAAGAATGTCAGGATTTGTTTAGCTCAGTCCTGAAATTGGACGCGGCAATTAATCAGCTGGAGGCCGAAGAGGCCGAGGCTATGCGCCCATTGATTGAGGCCGAGCAGGAAGGGCGAAGGCTCGTTACTCCGCCCAATGCCTTGCTGGGGTTGCTGGCAACTTCAAACATCAATCCAAATGCCTTCAGGGGAAGGCTTTATGAGTTGCTGCCCTCTCAATTTGGCGAGGAAGAGAAGGAAGGGAGTAAAGACTAATGGCAAAAACCTTCGCCAAGCTAACCCGCCCCGCAATCCGCAACCTTGAAATAGGCAAGCGCATTGCAGAGCATGGCATTGTTGCCGAGCGCACCAGTGCAGGCGACGTCCGTTATTCAATCAACATTATGGCAGACGGCCAGCGCATCCACCGCGTTATCGGAAGGGAAAGCGAAGGCGTAACACGAAAACAGGCAGAGGATGCCATTGAGGCACTTAGGACCAGAGCGCGGGAAGATCGGCTGGACCTTGCCCCCAAACGCAAAACGCACCGAACCTTTAGCGAAGCCGCCACCGAATATCTTACCACGCTTGAAGCCACCACAGGGCCACAGGACAAAGGCTTTGCCGACATAGCGAACAAGCGCCGCAACCTTAATCAGCATCTTGTGCCAGCCCTCGGAGCGCACCGGCTGGACAAGCTGACAGACTTTGCAGTGAAGGGTTATGCGAAGAAGCGCGTTGCGGATGGAGCCAGCCCTTCCACTGTCAACCGCGAATTAAGCACCCTGTCCCATCTATTCCGCCGCGCGGTGAAATGGAAATGGTTGAAAGCCGAGGATTGCCCTACGATTGAAAAGAGCGCCGAGGCACAAAAGCAAATCACCATCCTGTCACCAGAGCAGCAGCAGGACCTATTGCGCGCTGCGATAACCGACCAAGACCCGCAGGGCTGGCTATTCGTTGCAATCGGATTGAACGCCGCCATGCGGCACAGTGAAATCTTGCGCATCCGGCTTGACCAGATCGATTTTGCGAACCGGCGAATCTATGTCCCATTGGCAAAGGCAGGGCAGCGCATCCAGCCAATCACACCGAGCCTTGCCGACATGCTGGCCAAGGAACGCGACCAGCGCGAGGACCAAAGCGGCTGGCTGTTCCCTGCAACCAAGAGCAACAGCACCACGCCACACCGTCAGGCAATGACAAAGCAGTTTCTGCGAATAGTGAAACGGGCAGGCATGGACCCCGCCAAGGTAACGCCCCACGTTATGCGCCATACTGCAATAACGCGGCTGGTGCAGGCCAAGGCAGACTTGCCGACAATCCAAAAGATCAGCGGCCACAAAACCCTAAGCGCCCTAATGCGATATGTTCACATTGCAGGCGCTCACATCGATGAAGCAATTGCTGCCATCGACATAGGTTTACCGGAACCGATTACACAGGAACTACACACGGCCCCAAAACCAGCCGACCGGAAAGCGGCTTAGTTTCGAGAAATTATCTAGCAATAACAACTTGGTGCGGACGGCGGGACTTGAACCCGCACGCCCAAAGGGCGACAGATTTTAAGTCTGTTGCGTCTACCGGTTTCGCCACGTCCGCACGCGAAAGCGCATGGCACAGCAATCGCTGCGTTTCCAGCGTTGTATTTTGGAAATCGACCCGAACTATTTGTTCAGGCGTTCGCGGATTTCTTTGCCGGGCTTGAAATAAGGCACGCGCTTCGCAGGAACGTCGACTGCATCGCCGGTGCGAGGATTGCGTCCTTTGCGCGGATTGCGCGATCGGGTCGAAAATGCGCCGAAACCGCGAATTTCGACGCGGCCACCTTCGGCAAGCCGCTGGATAATCTGGTTGAAGAACAGGTCGACAATGCGCTCAACTTCTTCGCCCGTCATCCCGGGATTTTCTGCTTCGAGTTTTTTCACCAGTTCAGATCGGATCATGACTCATGCTCCCAAAAAACCGGCCAATAGACTCGGTTCTAACCCCTCAACATGTCGGATGTTGGCAGAAAAGTGCCTGACTTACAATGGTATTATAACGGTTTGTAAAATCGATTGCGCAACAAAAAGGGGCCGTTCCAGAACGGAACGGCCCCATTTTGACACTATGCCGGAGCTTACTTCTTGGCGCTCTTCAGAGCTTCGCCAAGGATGTCGCCGAGTGAAGCGCCCGAGTCCGACGAACCATATTGTTCGACAGCCTGCTTCTCTTCGGCCAGCTGCAGCGCCTTGATCGAGAAATTCGGCTTCTTCGAACGATCGAAACCGGTGATCATGGCGTCGAACTTCTGGCCAACCTGGAAGCGGTCGGGGCGCTGTTCGTCACGGTCACGGCCCAGATCGGCACGCTTGATGAAGCCGGTTGCACCATCTTCGCCAGCCTGCACTTCGAGGCCGCCATCGCGAACTTCGAGAACGCTGACGGTGACGGTCGCACCCTTCTTCAGGCCGCTGCTGGTAACAGCACCACCTGCGGTCGGTGCACCCTTTTCAAGCTGCTTGATGCCAAGGCTGATGCGTTCCTTTTCAGGGTCAACGTCAAGGACGATTGCCTTGACCATTTCACCCTTGCGGTGAAGGTGCAGCGCGTCTTCGCCCGAGATGCCCCATGCGATATCCGACATGTGGACCATGCCGTCGACATCGCCATCGAGGCCGATGAACAGGCCGAATTCGGTCGCATTCTTGACTTCGCCTTCGACGGTCGAGCCAACTGGGTGCTTCTCAGCAAAGGCTTCCCAAGGATTGGCCTGAGCCTGCTTGAGACCAAGGCTGATGCGGCGCTTGTCCATATCGACGTCGAGGACAACAACGTCGACTTCCTGGCTGGTCGAAACGATCTTGCCGGGGTGGACGTTCTTCTTGGTCCAGGACATTTCCGAAACGTGGACCAGGCCTTCGATGCCGGGTTCGAGTTCGATGAATGCACCATATTCGGTAATGTTGGTGACAGCACCCGAAAGGCGTGCGCCAACCGGATATTTCGCGATTGCGCCTTCCCACGGATCCGATTCCAGCTGCTTCATGCCAAGGCTGATGCGCTGGGTATCGCGGTTGATGCGAACGATCTGCACCTTCACGGTGTCGCCGATGTTGATCATTTCCGACGGGTGGTTGATGCGCTTATAGCTGATGTCGGTGACATGCAGCAGGCCATCGATGCCGCCCAAGTCAACGAACGCACCATAATCGGTGATGTTCTTGACGACGCCTTCGATGATCTGGCCTTCAGCCAGGTTCTGGATCAGGCCCGAACGCTGTTCAGCGCGTGTTTCTTCGAGGATCGCACGGCGTGAAACGACGATGTTGCCGCGGCGACGGTCCATCTTCAGGATCTGGAACGGCTGTGCGATATCCATCAGCGGGCCGACATCGCGAACGGGGCGAACATCGACTTGCGAACCGGGAAGGAATGCCACAGCGCCGCCAAGGTCAACAGTGAAGCCACCCTTGACGCGGCCAAAGATAACGCCTTCGACACGATTGCCAGCGGCGAATTCGCCTTCCAGCTTGTCCCATGCGGCTTCGCGGCGCGCGCGGTCGCGCGACAGCACGGCTTCGCCGTTCATGTTTTCGACGCGGTCGACATAGACTTCGACTTCATCACCGACGTTGAGGTCGGCTTTCTGGCCGGGCATCGAGAATTCGCGCAGGGCCACGCGGCCTTCGCTCTTCAGGCCGACGTCGATCATTGCGAAGTCGTTTTCGATTGCGGTGACGGTGCCCTTAACAACGCGACCTTCGAAGCCGCCTTCTGCACCACCAAGTGATTCGTTGAGCAACGCTTCAAAATCGTTGCGGGTAGGGTTTGGCGAAGTTGCCATGATGTGAGTTTCCTTACTTACGCTTTATCCGGCCAATCGGTTGGTTCCGATGGTCTTTGACCAGACTGCCCATACAGCCCCATGCTGCACAGGCATTCGCAGGATTATCGCTTTGATTTCAGCGATTAGACAAATTCCAGCACATGTTGAGCAACGCGGTGCAAGCTTCGCCCGGAGGCGTTCCTGCCGCGTACCCTGTTTGTGTGCTGGCTTGGCCGGCCTTTATGCGGACCGGTTCTCTGTCTTCGCGTCCACCAGTGCAATCGCCCTTTGAACGGCCGCGCCTATAGTCAAATTGCCGGTATCTAGCAAGTGCGCGTCTTCGGCGGGTTTCAGCGGCGCGTCGGCGCGTTCGCTGTCGCGTTTGTCGCGGGCGCGGATATCGGCGAGGATGGTTTCATATTCAACCGAAGCATCGCGTCCCTGCATTTCCTTGAAACGCCGTTCCGCCCGGATTTCAGCGGAGGCGGTTACGAACAGTTTCACGTCGGCATGCGGGGCAATTACCGTGCCTATATCGCGCCCGTCGAGCACGGCTCCGCCCGGCTGGTTGGCAAAATCGACCTGGCGTTTGTTGAGTGCCGCACGCACCCCGGGATGCACCGAGACGCGGCTGGCGAGGCCTCCTGTCGCCTCATCACGCAGGATTGGATCATCAAGCAGGCTGTCGGGGAATGCACAGGCTGCCACGGCGTCCGCTTCTAGATCGGGATTGCCTCCGTTCAGTGCGAGCTGACGACCGACAGCGCGATAAAGCAGGCCGGTGTCGAGCCAGGGCAGGCCATAATGCGCGGCAAGCGCCCGCGAAATGGTCCCCTTGCCTGACGCCGTGGGCCCGTCGACCGCGATGATCATGCGCCCGCCAGCCCGGCCATCATTGCTTCAAAGGTCGGGAAGCTGGTCGCGATTGGTGACACATCGTCAACCGACACAGCATGATAGCAATGCTGCCCGGCGACGGCGAAGCTCATGGCGATGCGGTGGTCGAGCGCGCTGGCAACGGTTGCGGCGCCCTCAAGCGGTTCGCCGCCACTGCCATCGATCACCAGCCCGTCCTCGCGTTCCTCTACCTTCGCTCCGATTACCGTGAGGCCCGCCGCCATCAGCGCGAGCCGATCGCTTTCCTTGACGCGCAGTTCATCAAGCCCGCTGGTAACGGTGCGCCCCTGCGCCACGCTGGCGGCCACGAAGAACACGGGAAATTCGTCAATCATGCTCGGCGCTACATCGGGTGGCACTTCGATGCCGGTTAGGTTCGAATGGCGGGCGGTAATATCTGCCACTGGCTCACCGCCAACGATGCGCTCATTCGAATAGGTTAGGTCCGCCCCCATCGCCTCAAGCATTTTGAAGATACCGGTGCGTGTCGGATTCATGCCCACATGGGTAACGGTCACTTCGCTGCCCGGCGTGATCAACGCGGCCACCACCGGAAAGGCTGCCGACGAAGGGTCGCCGGGAACTTCGATTGTTTGGGGCTTCAGTTCGGCTTCACCAACGAGGCGGATATGGCGCACACCGTCACCATCGGTTTCGACCGTCAGATCGGCTCCAAACCCGGCCAGCATCCGCTCGCTATGGTCGCGGGTCGGGACGGGTTCGATGACTTCGGTAATTCCGGGCGTGTTCAAACCCGCGAGCAGAACCGCCGATTTCACCTGCGCAGACGCTACCGGTAATCGATAGCTGATCGGCACTGCCGGGCAGATACCGCGCACCATCAGCGGCAGGCGGCCACCGGGGCTCGCGTTGAACTCGGCACCTATCAGCGAGAGCGGATCGATTACCCGCCCCATCGGGCGCTTTGAAAGGCTGGCGTCGCCAATGAAGGTAGCCGTGATCGCGTGGCTGGCGACCAGCCCCATCAGCAGCCGGGTTGAGGTGCCGCTATTGCCCATGTCGAGTGCGGCTTGTGGTTGCAGCAACCCGCCAACGCCGACACCGTGGATGCGCCATTCGCCTTCGCCGGTGCGTTCGATGGTTGCCCCCATCGCGCGCATCGCAGCGGCGGTGGAGAGCACATCCTCACCCTCGAGCAACCCAGCCACACGACTTTCACCGATGGCGAGCGCCGAGAGCATGAGCGAGCGATGGCTGATCGACTTGTCGCCGGGCACCTTGATCGTGCCGCGAAGGGGGCCGCGAGGAGAAAAAGAGGCGGGGCGGGGTTGGGCGCTGTGCATGGCGGGGTGCTTTGCTGTTGCACGACTGACAAGTCAACGCTTACACTAATTTTTGACAGCAGCGTTGCTCTGTGGCAAGGGCGGCGCCTGTTTTGCAGCGAGTCTCCTCTACGAGACCGCATTTCACGCAATTTGAAAGGATTACAGGCCCACCATGGTGAAGGCTGAATGGGGAACGAAGCGCACCTGCCCGAAATGCGGTACGCGATTCTACGATCTGACCAAGGATGAACCGGTCGAGTGCATCGACTGCGGTAACCAGTGGTATCCGGAGCCTGTGCTCAAGTCGAAGCAACCGCTGCCCTTCGAGGAAGTCGAGAAGAAGCAGGACGATGCCGATCTGGGTGACGATGATCTCGACATCGATGTCGATGCAGTCGACGGCGATGTTTCGCCCGACAATGACGTCGATCTTGGCGGCGATGACGACCTTGGCGTTGCCGGCACGGACGACGACGGCGACGAACAATAATGCTTTCAGGCGGGGGAATGGCAGGCCCATTTTCCCGCTTGCAAATTGAGGGGCAGTGCGGCTAAAGGCGCGCCTCTGATACGGACATAGCCGCCCGGTTAGCGGCATTTTGGGGCCTTAGCTCAGTTGGTAGAGCGCTTGCATGGCATGCAAGAGGTCAGGGGTTCGACTCCCCTAGGCTCCACCATTCCTCTCAGTATTCCAAGCTTTTTCCAGCAAGCTAATGGCTCGCCCGAACAAAAAGGCCAGTGGCACCTGAGTGCCGACTGGCCTGATCGCGCACTCGGTTCTACCGCGTGCTTCCCGGTTGGTACTCCGTTAGAACTTATAACCCACTTCGACGCCGATCAGGCGACGTGCGCCCGGCGAGATGAACGAACCGCCAAATTCGATCGCGGGGATCGCCTCGTTGATATATTTTCGATCGAGGAGGTTGTCGGCGAAGGCTGTCAGGTTCCAGTTTTCCCCTTCAAGCCCGGCACGCAGGTTCAGCACGCCAAAGGCATTGCGCTTTGCCACGCTATAATTGGCGTTACCGACGAAGCCCGACAGGGCCAGCGCTGAGATCGGCAGCAACTGGCTGAAGATCGTTGCGCGTGTCTGGTCTTGTACGGTGTGGAACCAGGTCGGGCCTGTGATGCGGTAATCGGCACGCAGCACCAGATCCATCGCATCGTTCAGCGGCGCATCAATCTGGGTTCCAAGGTTGATGGTATAATCGGCCGTGTAGGGCGATTTGTTGCCGACGGTATAGGGGCGCGAAGCGTTCTTCTTGATTTCGCTGTCGGTCAGGTTGACCGATCCGAATATCTTCCAGCCATCGACAATCTTTGCCGTGCTGTTGATTTCGATGCCTTTGACATCGACCTTGTCGATATTCGAAACCACGCGCAGCAGGCCGAATGAGCCAACGAAGAATTCGAAGAACTGCATGTCGGTAATGCGGGTGTAATAGCCAGCTACATCAAAAGTGACCCGGTTGTCGAAAAGCGAGCCCTTGATGCCGGCTTCGAATGCGCTCGACTTTTCCTTGCGGAACTGGTCGTTGATGGTCACGCCGGCGCCAATGGCGGGAACGTTGAAATTGGCGTTCACAAGCGCGGCAGAGCCAGTGTTGTTGAAACCGCCCGATTTGAAACCGATGCCCCAGTTGGCATAGATGTTGGTCGAACTGTTCGGGGTATAGCTCAGCGAGAGCTTTGGCTGCAGTTGTTTGAAGCTGGCCGACTTGTCGGCGATGCTTCCGGTTGCGGGCAGGCCGGGATTGATTTTCGCCCCGGTAATCGGGTCGAGCACATTGGGAACGAGATTGGTGGTGCTGCGATCTTCGACGTCATAGCGCAGCGCGAGACCGGCTTTGAATTGATCCGACATCTTATAGTCGACCGAACCGAAAGCGGCATACACATCGGTCTTGAACTTGTCGTAGAACAACTGCGACGTCGGGTTGCTGCTGCCTGGGGCGTTGTACAACTCGCGGCTGACGCCTTGTCCAAGATCGGCACCCAAGCTGACGCCGACCGAACGGTCGATGTGCAGGCCATAGACGCCCAATTGCCAGTTCAGCGGACCATCGCCGGTCGAGGCCAGGCGGATTTCGCCGCTGATGTCCTTTTGATTGCGGATCTGCAATTGCGTGCCGTCGCAGGTGGTCGGGCTGTAAGCACCGAAGGTCGACCCAGTGGCAGGCGCGAAGATGAAGGGCACCGGTATCTGGCCGATGAAGCCGGGTGCGTTCACCGGAAATCCGGTCAGTGCTGCGGTGGTTGCAAAGCATTGGTTCTGGACGGCCAGATTGGTCGCATTGGCAGGTGCGCCTAAAGCGGGCGAGATATAGCGTGCAAAGTCGGCTGAAGTGCCATCTGCGGTCAGGCTTTGGTCGACATCCGAATAGAGTGCCCAAGCGGTCAGGCGGGTCGAACCGAAATCATGCTCGAGCTTCGCCGAAAAGTCGATCGAGCGCTGGTCATTGGTTGGGCGGATATTGCCATAGTAACGCAGCTCATGATCATCGACATCCTCGAAGAACGCGCCGCCGAATGCTTCGATATGGAATACCGAGTTGAAGTTGATCGAAGCACCGGAAAGTTTCGAGTAGCGGGCTTTCAGGTCGAGATTGGTCGCTTCGCCAAGTTCCACCATGACGCGGCCGTCGATTGAATAGACTTCCTGATCGTCAACTACTTTGCGGTCGAGGAAGAGGTTCCGGTAAAAGCCGTCCGTAGTGCGGTAATTGCCCGAGAGCACAAAACCAGCACCTTCACCAATCGGACCGGCTATATAGGCGGAGCCTTCCGCCGTTTTTTCATTGGCGTAGCTCAGCTTGACCGCGCCCTCGAGTGTGTCGCCGGGCTTGACGGTTGAGATGACAATAGCGCCGGCGGCGGCGTTGCGGCCGTAGATGGCGCCCTGCGGACCCTTCAAGATTTCGATCTGGCGCAGCGTTCCCTGGGTCTGGTTGAGCTGCGCGGTGTTAGTCTTCAGGATGCCGTCCACCACCAGCGCGACAGAGCTTTCCGCGTCGCGCGCGCCGTTGATGCCGCGAATGTTGATCTGGGTATCGCCCGCCTCAGCCGTGCCGGTGACGATGGTAACGCCGGGCGTGAGTTGCGCAAAGCCTTGGGCATTGTCTGCCCCGGTCTTGGAGAGCGATTCAGCGTCGATCACCGATACCGAGGCCGGAACTTCGACTAGTCGTTCGTTCTGACGACGAGCGGTAACGATGATCTCTTGGGCCTCGGCGCCATCTTCTGCCTCTTGGGCCTGGGCGATGCCGGGAATTAACGTGCTGACTGCAATCGATGCGAGGAGCGTATTTTTTGTAAGACGCATGTTACCAAACTCCCTGTAATAGCTTTTATTGCTTTGTAGGCAGCTTATTGTATACAAATAGCATTCGTCAAGAGGAGCAATTTACCTATGTCCCGGGCATCGGATCGCGCTTACAGCCACATCCGCAGCATGATTTTGTCGGGCGAATTGCAACCTGGATTGCAGATCCGCGAAGAGGCGCTTGCCGAGCTGTGCGGCGTATCGCGGACGCCCGTTCGCGATGCACTGCGCCGTTTGGAGGCGGAGTTGTTCATCCGCCGCAACGAATCGCAACGCAGCTTTGTTGCCGATTGGTCGCTCGATGATCTTGAAGAGGCGTTCCAGTTGCGCGCAATGCTGGAAGCATATGCCGCGAGGCGCGCCGCGACGCGCATTTCCTGGGATCAGCTGGCGCGCCTGCGCAGCCATAATGAGGCAATCAAACAGGCAATCAGCGCGTCAAAGCCCGATATTCCAAAGTTCCTCGACCATAACCGCCAATTCCATGCCATTATCATGGAAGCGTCCGGTTCTGCGCGAATAACGGGCATGCTCGCGCAGGTCACCGAACAACCAGTCGTGCTGCGAACCGCACAGCAATATGACCTCGAAAATTTGCGGCGATCCCATAATGAGCATGAAGAGCTGGTTATGGCATTTGATAACCGCGACGGCGAATGGGCGGCTGCGGTGATGACGGCGCATATTCGCCGTGCGTTCCACGCTTATGCAGAGGCGCATGCACGCGGCACCGAAATGGGAAAGGCGGATGAGGCGGCATAATCCTGTTTGAATTTGTATACAATTATGGCATCAGGCCCCCATCATGGACAATCCTCGCAGCATAGAATTTGTTGAAGTCGGGCCGCGCGACGGGCTCCAGAACGAAAAGATTCTGGTCTCGACCGCTGACAAGCTGGCCCTTATCGGTCGCGCGATCGATGCGGGTGCACGCCGTATCGAGGTGACCAGTTTCGTGAATCCGAAACGCGTGCCGCAGATGGCAGATGCCGAAGAAGTCTGCGCTGGCCTGCCTCAACGCGATGACGTTACATATATCGGCCTGGTGATGAATCAGCGTGGCGCGGAACGCGCAATTGCAACTGGCCGGATCGACCAGTTGGGTGCGGTCGCAGTTTCAACCGATACTTTCGCAATGGCGAACCAGGGCCAAACCAGCGACGAATCGGTCGAAGCCGCCAAGGCAGTGATCGAATTGGCCCGATCACAGGGGCGCACGGGCCAATGCACCATCGCTGCATCATTTGGCTGCCCATTCGAAGGTGAAGTGGCTGAAGGCCGGGTGGTCGAGATGGCGGTCGCGATTGCCAAGGCGGGGCCGGTCGAAATCGCGCTTGCCGACACGATCGGCGTCGCCAACCCGGCGCACGTCGCACGGTTGGTCGAGCGCGTGCGTCAGGCAGTCCAGCCGCTTCCGGTGCGCGTGCATTTTCACAACACCCGCAACACTGGGCTCGCCAATGTATGGGCTGCGGTGAATGCGGGCGCGACGGTTGTCGATGCATCGCTCGGCGGGTTGGGCGGCTGCCCGTTCGCTCCGGGTGCCGCCGGCAATGTGCCGAGCGAAGATGTGGTTTACATGCTGGAGCGGGCAGGTGTCGGCACTGGCATGGACCTGGATAAACTGATCGAGGCCAGCAATTGGCTCTCGGATGTCATGGGAAGAAAACTGCCGGGAATGGTCGCGCAAGCGCCACATTTCCCCAAAGCAGCTTGAGGAGACTATAATGGGGTATCGTTTGGGCGTGGACGTCGGCGGGACATTTACCGACCTGTTGCTGTTCAATGCCGACACCGGTGCATTCTGGCGCCACAAGACGCCCTCTACGCCGCACGACAGCAGCGAAGGGATATTGAACGGCGTGACCGCGATCTGCGCCAATGCGGGGGTGAAGCCGGCGGAAATCGAATATTTCCTCCACGGCACCACCGTTGCCACCAATGCCGTGCTTGAAGGCAAAGGGGCCCGCGTCGGCCTGATCGTGACCGAAGGCTACCGCGATATCATGCAGATCGCCCGGTCCTATGTTCCCGGCGGCCTCGCTGCATGGATCATCTGGCCCAAACCGACACCGCTGGCGGCGCTCGAAGACACCGTGACGGTTGGTGGGCGGATGAATGCGCAGGGTCAGGAAGTCCGCGCGCTCGACGAAAGCTCGGCGCGCGCAGCGTTAACGCAACTGAAGGACCAGGGCGTCGAAGCCATCACTGTCAGCTTCATGAATGCCTATACCAATGGCGCGCATGAAAAGCGCGTTGGCGAACTGGCGCGTGAAATCATGCAGGATGTTCCCGTGTCGCTGAGCCACGAAGTTTTGCCTGAAATGCAGGAATATGAGCGGACACTGACGACTGTCGCCAACGCGGCTGTGCGCCCGGTGGTGAGTAAATATGTCTCCAACCTGCGCAACAAGCTCGCGGATTCAGGCTTTGCTGGAAAACTCTCGCTGCTCCGTTCGGACGGCGGCTTGATGTCTGCGCAAAAGGCGGAAGAGCATCCAGTCAACATCCTGATGTCCGGTCCTGCAGGTGGGGTTACCGGAGCGCTCTGGGTGGGCAAAAATGCCGGAATCAAGAATATCCTGACGCTTGACGTCGGTGGCACCTCGACCGACGTTGCGTTGATCGAAAATCTGGAGCCGCGCCGTGTCCGCACCACCGAGGTCGGGCATCTCGCGGTGCGTGCCTCGTCACTCGACGTGAAGACCGTGGGCGCTGGTGGCGGATCGATCGCTTATGTGCCCGAATTGACCGGCGCTCTGCGCGTCGGCCCGCAATCGGCCGGTGCGGTTCCGGGGCCGGTGGCTTATGGCAAGGGCGGTGAATTGCCGACCGTGACCGATGCCAATGTTGTGCTGGGTTACCTGCCCGAAAACCTGCTGGGCGGCAGTTTCCAGCTCGATCGTGAGGGCGCTAAAAAGGCGGTGCAGACCATCGCTGATGCGCTCGGCATCGACCTCATGTCTGCAGCTCGCGGTATCATCGATATCGTGAACGAAAACATGTTCGGCGCGTTGCGGATGATTTCGGTGCAGCAAGGCTATGATCCCCGCCACTTTGCGCTCATGGGTTTTGGCGGAGCCGGGCCATTGCATGTCAACGCGGTTGCGCGGTTGATGGGAAGCTGGCCTGCGGTCTCGCCGGTTTCGCCCGGTGTGCTCTGTGCTTTGGGGGATGCGACCACGCGGATGCGCACCGAAACCGCACGCTCCTTCTCGCGACTGGCGACCACCACCGACGCGCAGGAATTGATCGCTATCCTCAAGGAAATGGCTGACCAGACCCGGGCAGAACTGCGTTCGGATGGTATTGCGGATGCGGATATCAGCAGCGAGTTTGAAATCGATGTCCGCTATGCCGGGCAAGCATTCGAAGTGCCATTGACCATCACGCCCGAAGTGCTTGAGCGCGATGGCATCGACGGCATATTGAAGCGCTTCGACGAGGAGCATCTGCGGCTCTTCACCTTCAACATGGATACGCCTCACGAAATCGTGAACCTGCGTGCGGTGGCGTTGGGGCAGGCACTTGATCTGCCTGCCGCCGAACTGCCCAAGGGTGACGGCAATCCAGCCGCCGCCAAAATGCGCGATCACACATTGTGGATGGATGGCAAGGAACAGGCGGCGGTGATCTATGACCGGTCGAAGCTGCGCCAGGGGGATATCATCCCTGGACCGGCCATCGTCGTCGAAATGGATTCCACCACGCTCATCGAAACCGGATGCGTTGCGACCGTCGACAAGGTCGGCAACATCCTGATCAATCTGGCTTGAGGAGGCGACACTATGCCCGCCACAATCATTGAAACCAACAAGACCCCGTTCAACAAGGTCGCGATTGACCCCGTCACGCTCGACATCATTGAAAACGCGCTGCGCAATGCCCGTATCGAAATGGATGCGACGCTCGTTCGTACCGCAATGTCACCGGGTATCCGCGAACAAGGCGATGCCTTTCCGCTGATCGCCGATCATACAGGCAAGATGATCGTCGGCCAGTTCGGCAGCTTTATTGGCGGCTTCCTCGATAATTATGATGGCACGCTGGAAGATGGCGACATGATCTTCCTGTCCGACCCCTATTCTTGCGCGGGCGCGGTCAGCCATTCGAACGACTGGCTGGTGCTGCTTCCGGTGTTCAAGGACGGGCGCCTGATTGCCTATACCTCGATGTTTGGCCACCAGTCAGATATCGGCGGCAAGGTGGTCGGTTCGATGCCGATCAATGCGCATTCGATCTTTGAAGAAGGGGTGCGCATCCCGCCGGTCAAGATCTGGAAAAATGGCGAGTATAACGAAGACCTGATGAAGCTCGTCATGCACCAAACGCGCAAGCCCGATTGGTGCCAGGCGGACCTCAACGCATTGATCGCCTCTTGCCGGGTTGCGGCGCGACGGGTGATTGAAATGGCCGCGCGCTTTGGTGATGACGTCTATGTATCCGCGACGCAGGAACTGCTTGCCCGCAACCACCGCGCCATGAAATCGCTGATTTCGATGGCGATTGGCGAGGAACCGGTCGGCTTCGAAGATTATATCTGCGATGATGGCATGGGCGCCGGCCCTTACAAGATCAAATGCACGATGTGGCGCGAAGGCGAAAAGGTCGTGCTCGATTTCGCGGGAACCGACCCGCAGAGCCAAGCCTCGATTAACTTCTATCTCAACGAGAACATGTTCAAGATGTTCTTCGGCATCTACATGATCATGGTCTTTGACCCGCAGATCCTGTTCAACGATGGTTTCTACGATCTGATTGACGTGCGGATCCCCGAAGGGTCGCTCCTCAAACCAAAATTTCCTGCAGCGCTTTCGGGTCGCACCCATGCGCTCGGCCGCATTTTCGACATTCTAGGCGGGCTGTTGGGCCAAAAAACGCCGGAATTCCTGAATGCGGCCGGTTTTTCCTCCAGCCCCCATCTTTTCTACTCGGGGCACGACAAGAAAGGCGAATGGTTCCAGCTCTTCCAGATCGGTTTCGGCGGCATCCCCGGCCGGCCTATGGGAGATGGACCCGACGGCCATTCGCTTTGGCCGGGCTTCACCAACGTACCCAATGAGTTTCTGGAGCGTTATTTCCCGCTGCTGATCGAACGTTACGAGACCGAACCCGACAGCGGTGGCGCAGGCGTGCATCGGGGCGGCAACGGCATTCATATGACTTACCGTTTCCTCGCCAGTGGTACGATCTCCATCCACGACGACCGCTGGTTCGTCCCCCCTTGGGGTGTCAATGGCGGAGAGCCCGGCAAGCGTGCGCGCAAAATCCTCGAAAAGGCCGATGGCACTTCTCAAATCATCGGCAACAAGGTCGAGGAAGTGCAGGTTGAAGAGGGCGATCAGTTGCACTTCATCACCTGGGGCGGCGGTGGCTGGGGCGATCCGCTCGAACGCGACCCGGTACTGGTCGGCAAGGAGATCATCCAAGGACTTGTTACCCCGGATGGTGCAAAGGCCTATGGTGTCGTGGCAAATGAACAGGGCGTCATCGATATCGCAGCGACAGAAGCCTTGCGTAGCAAAATGCGCAGCGAGCGCGGCGCATTGCCGCTGTTCAACTATGGCCCCGGTATCGAGACCCTGCGCGCAAATTGTGAAGCGGAAACAGGCCTGAAAGCCCCCGTCCAGCCTGTATGGCCTATGCTGGAGGCAGCTGAGTGAGCGCTTTAAAAGGATTGCGAGTTGTCGAAATGGGCCAGCTTCTGGCAGGCCCTTTTTGCGGCCAGTTGCTCGGCGATATGGGCGCGGATATCATCAAGGTCGAACCACCGGGCGCGGGGGATCCGATGCGTATCTGGGGTCAGGGCAAAGACAAGGTTCAGTGGGAAGTCATTGCGCGCAACAAGAAGAGCGTATCGGCCAATCTCCGCATCCCCGAAGGGCAGGAACTGGTTCGAAAGCTCATCGCGACCGCGGATGTTTTGATCGAGAATTTCAAACCCGGCACGATGGAAAAGTGGGGGCTGTCGCCTGAACGCCTCTTGGCCGAACAACCGGGTCTCATCATCGCGCGCATGTCTGGCTATGGCCAGACCGGGCCCTATTCGGACCGCGCCGGTTTTGGCGGCATCGGCGAAGCCATGGGCGGCTGGCGCTATATTGTCGGCGAACCCGACCGTCCGCCTAGCCGTATGGGCGTTTCGATCGGCGATACCCTGACGGCCACCTATGGTTGCATAGGTGTGCTTGCGGCGCTGCATCATCGTAGCCAAACCGGCAAGGGCCAGATTGTCGATGCTGCGCTGTATGAAAGCGTGCTGCAGGTGATGGAAGGACTCGTGCCCGAATATGACCATGAAGGCGTGATCCGCGAACGATCAGGCTCTATTCTTCCCGGCATCGCGCCATCGAACGTCTATATCTGCAAAGATGGCGAATATATGATCGGCGCCAACAAGGACTCGCTCTGGCAGCGGCTTGCCGAAGCCATGGGGCGGCCAGAGCTGGGCACTGACGAACGCTATGCAACCCATCTGGCGCGCGGGCAGAACCAGTTGGAGCTTGATGAACTGATCAATAGTTGGACAAGGACGCTGACAGTCGACGAAGTCGATGCACTTATGATTGCCTATTCCATACCCGCAGGCCGGGTGTATCGAGCTCCCGAAATGCTGGCTGATCCGCATTTCAAGGCGCGCGAGGCAATCATCGAGGTTGAAACCGAACGCTTCGGCAAGCTGAAAATGCAGGGCGCCTTTCCCAAATTATCCGCCACCCCGAGCGGGGTGCGCTCTCCGGCGCCTTCGCTCGTCGGGCAGCATAATGAAGAGGTGTATGGCGGTTTGTTGGGACTTTCCGGAGCCGAAATCGGCGCGCTCAAGACAGCAGGTGCCATCTGATGCCAACCGGTGACGATGACCTTTCGACGAACTACTCGGGGGCCTTTGACGGGCATTTGGCCTTTGGCAACAAGCCCGCCCTGCTGATCGTCGATTTTGTTATGGCCTATCTCGATCAAGGCTCGCCGCTTTATGCCGGGGCTGAAAAGGCATTGGCGAGCAATGAACGGCTGTTAGCGGCGGCACGCGCGTCTGGCATTCCAGTGATCTTCACCAATGTGGTCTACCAACCGGGCGGAGCCGATGGCGGATTATTCTATAAGAAAATCCCTGCTCTTCGCGTTTTCGATTCTGGTTCACCGCTGGGCGAATTTCCGCCCAGCCTTGCGCCGAAACAAGGCGAAACCATCATTTCGAAACAATTTGCCTCTGCATTCTTCGGGACAGCGCTCTGCGCCGAGCTTCGTGCAAAGGACATCGATACGCTGCTGATAACCGGGATGTCGACTTCAGGCTGCGTGCGCGCAACCGCGCTCGATGCCCTGCAAAACGGCTTTGCCCCATTTGTTGTGCGCGACGGGTGCGGGGATCGGCATCCTGCACCACATGAGGCCAATCTTTTTGACCTGCGGTCGAAATATGCCGAAGTCATCTCGGAAGTGGACGCACTCCGCTTCATGAATCAATCCGCCAACGGGATTTAGCCAGTCGGGTACACCGAATGTGCCACCCGGCGCTGAGGGCCATCAACTGGTTTTCGTTCTTCCAGCTTGGACTTTCGCCTAACTGTAATTCGGTGTATATGTCTGTCACCTGACTGGGGGACCATGTATGTCCTTGCTTTGCCGTGTTTTCGCGGATTGAAGCTATTGGCTTTGTGCTTTTCGGCCTGCTCTTCGCAGTGTCCTCGCTTCATGCCCAGCAAAACGAACAGATAAATCCCAAGATTGTCCTGCAGACATTGCCTTATGGCGGGATCGAAGTGGCGGCCTGGACCCCGGATGATCGCTATCTGATAACCGCCGGCGATGCGAGCAGGCTCGTACTCATATGGGATACCAAGACAGGGCACGTCGTCGATCGCATCCCGCTCCCCGGAGGGAGCAGCCGAAGCGCGACGGTTACCAAGCGCCTATTGGGAATGACGGTTTCTGAGGACGGAACCGAGGTCGCAATAAGGTCGCAGGAAGTCGACGCAAAGAAGCGATTGTTCACCGACCAATCACGATATGGGATCGCGCGCCAAACTTACCGGTTGAACCTGCAAACGCGCACGATCTTCACAACAGCGGTTGGCGGAGGCGTGATGCGCCTCCCTTCGGAAACCAGCGCTGAAGAACGGACGAAACTTCAGGAGCAATGGACCGAGGAAGACCGCGCCAAATTTGAGGAAGCTCGTAAAGCACGCGAAGCGCTTTTGGCGCAGAGCGAAAGCGGACAGGAACCGGTCGTCGAACTTGCACCCTTGCCGGCTTCACATGATGGCAAACGCACCCTTGTGCGCGATCAAGACGGGTTGTTGATCCGGGAGGCAGGGAAGCCAGATTTGGCCCTCACGCTCACCCGCTCGCTACGGTTTCGCGATGCGGCTTTATCATTCGATGGCAGTATTCTTGCCATGCTGTCTGAGCCCGAATTGGGACAAGACAGCGACAAACGCACGTCCACCATTGAACTGTTTGATACGTCGACCGGGCAGTTCCAAAATACGGTCAAGCTGCCCGGAGACTATTTCCGCGTACAATGGGCGGATAGCAACCGGTTGCTGGCGACATCGACCGTCGAAACGGAATCTCTCGACAAGGGCGCAAAAGGCGCTGCAGCCAAAGCCGCTTTGATAAACACCGACGATGGCAAGATCGTGGAGTCTTTCGACCCCGCCTGTTTCATCAAAATTGCACCCGACGGCGGCTATTTTGCAGCAGGACTGTCGAATTGCAATGCGCATGCAAAAGGCGATTTCGGCCTGAAGCGTTACGACGGGAATAAGAAACGCTGGCGTAATTTCGGCGACCTGAAACTCGAAGCCAATATGCGCATCACCGGGATTTCGGTTTCAGACACCGGGCAAACCCTGTCAGCAGTCACGGTCGCCGCAGATGGAGCGACATGGTTTCATGCTATAGATACACGCACCGGTGCGGTGGTCAAAAAACGCCAGTTTGAAGGCGATGGCCCGGTTACGAAATCGCAGCTTTTGTTCGATGAATTCCTGCTGGTATCGAGCGACAGCGGCGGAGGCACATGGTGGCTCGAATTTGACGAATGGTTGCCGATGGAGGGACGGTCCACCAGCACCAGGGTGCTCGAAACCGATGGTTCAGTCGTTGCGATGGCTGGTGAAGGCGATGACCTGATCAGCCTGTCGGATGTCGCGGGGGAACAGGAATTGGCGCCGCTTTCATTCGGCCGCGTCATTGCGGGTGGATTTTTGAGCGAAACCCCGATTTTCTGGGCGCTTTCGGCGCATGATGGCCTACGAATGTGGGATACCAGCAAGCCCGGCTGGCCGGTGCTGTTGACCACGCATTTCTTTGCCGATCAGGGCTATGTCGCTGCGCTGCCTGATGGGCGCTATGATACCAATCTGGGCCCGGACAGCGACAGTTTCCGTTGGGTGATGCCCGATCGACCTTTTGAGTCGCTATCGCCCCAAACTTTCATGCGCGATTATTATATGCCCGGGCTGACCGAGGCGATCATGACCTGCTCTTACATTCGTGATTGCGACACCGTCATCCCCCCACCCAAACCCATTGCGCAGCTCAACCGCATCTTGCCACTTGTCGAAATTGTCAAAGTCGAGACCGGCGAAACGCCTGACGAAGCCGTTGTCTCGGTGAAAGTTACCGAAAATCGCGATACGGCTTCGCCTGATGGAAAGTCGAGCGGCGTCTACGATTTGCGGCTGTTTCGCGATTATCGTTTTGCAGCGCATACCCCCGACAATCAGGATCTTGAACCACAGGACGAGCTGGCGGATTGGCGCGCGCACAACAAGCTTGTCGACGACGATGCCAAGCCGGGCGATGGCATCTATGAAAAGACATTCCGGGTGCGGTTGCCAAGCGCTGCCGACGCCAACAAGCCTGTCTTTACCGCCTATGCGTTCAACGAAGACAGGGTGAAAAGCGAGACCGCAATCTATACCGATTATGTCCGGCCCGACATGCAGTCATTTCAGCCGCGCGCATTTGTGATCTCGATAGGTATAGACGCATATGACGAAAAACGGCTCAAGCTGGATTATGCAGCCGCCGATGCGCAACTGATCAACGATCAGGTTACAGACATCCCGGGCTATGAAATGCGCAGGATGGTTGTTGCTGCCAAGGACGGCAGCGACGTGAAGCCGACGGCGGATGCGATCAACATGATCATGGCAATGCTGGCAGGCTTCGAGCGAGAGGAGGGTCTGAAGATTCTGGCGGCGAACGGAATAGACGGTTCAGCACTAGATCTGTCGTCGCCCGACGATCTCATCATTATCAGCTTTTCCGGCCATGGCTGGGCAGACAAGCAACGCAACTTCTTCCTTCTGCCAACCGATGCGGCCTGGCCGGAAGGAGCGGATGGGTCAGGAGAACCGCATCCCCATACCTTGGTCAATATGGACGAAATGACGATGTGGTTACGCGTGATGGACGCTGCAGACATCGTATTGATCATCGATGCATGCCATGCGGGGGCAAGCGTGAATACGCCCAATTTCAAACCGGGCCCTTTGGGCGACAAAGGATTGGGACAGCTGGCCTATGACAAAGGTATCAAAATATTGGTAGCGACCCAGGCTGAAGATGTTGCTTTTGAAGATTCCAAATTGCGCCATGGCTTGCTGACTTATGCATTGGCAGGACCCGACGAAGGTCTTGTGCAAGCGGATGGTTTCTTTGATGGGACGTTGGACGATCGGATCAGCCTAGATGAGTGGATAAACTATCCGATTTACCGCCTGCCGACCCTGAACGACGATGCACGTATTACGGGTGGATCCGAAGTTGAAGGCAGCAGTTTCCGCTTTCCCGGAAGGGTCGAACAAGTTTTCAAAAAGATCCAGCAGCCCACTTTGTTCGACTATGGATTTCCCAGCAAGGTTATCCTGAAGGGGCCGGCCAAATGAAGTTTCTGGGGTTCCTGTTGCTGCTTGTCGCTGCACTTCCCGTTCCGGCGCACGCGCAGCAGATCAGGACCTTGTTCGTCGGTATAGATAGCTACCAATTTTCATCCGCGCCCGGAAGGAAAGCGGCCTTCAAAGACCTCAAAGGGGCGGTTAACGACAGTTTGCGGTTCAAGAAGGCGTTGGCGCAACTCCATGGACTCGAACTTGATCCACTGTCCGAGGACGTCGTCAGCCCGGAAAACTGCAAAGGCGAGACGACGAATTCGATAACGCTGGTCAACTTCTGTGCCAAGCGCGACGCCATTTTGGGCGCGCTCGAAACGCTGATTGCACGCTCGGCTCCACAAGACACGGTGCTGTTCTACTTTGCCGGGCACGGCTCACAATATCCAAGCGACAGCCTGTTCGATCAGGCTTCGGGGTTTAACGGCACCATATTGCCCAGCGACGCCCGCGAACCCGGAAGCATCGCCAAAGGTGACATTCTCGATATCGAATTGAAGGCCATCAAGGACAAGGCAGCCGCAGCCGGCATTCGTTTTGTCACGATCTTCGATAGCTGCAATTCGGGAACTGCAACACGTGATGGTGCCAGTGGGGAATCGCGCAACGTCCCCATGTTAACCGTCAGGCCCCCGGTTCGGGGGGGCGTTCCAACGCCTGTGGGGCCGGGTGGCGGCTATTGGGTGCACCTTGCCGCAGCACAGGATGGCGAGCAGGCACAGGAAATTCCCGCCGGCAGTGTCGGCAAACGCGAAGGCGTTTTCACTACCGCATTGATTGAAGCAATGTTTGCTATGCCCGGAGCCACCTTTGGTGACCTGATACGCGAAGTACGGACTCGTGTAGCGCTTGGCGGACTTATAACGCAGACCCCGGTGGGCGAAGGGCAGCTCACTGCGTCGCTTGGTTCGGCCGCGCGGCCCAAGGCGCTTTTCGAAGCGAAGCTGGTCGAAGGCGAAATGCAGCTCCAGGCCGGGCGATTGACCGGTATCGTCGAAGGCTCGCGCTTTAATCTCTTTCCTAGTCAGGCCCAGGCAGTGGCCATCAACGCAAAGCCGCTGGCCACTGCAACGGTTACCGACGTTGAGGATTATGTCGCAAAGCTTGCCCTTGATGCGGCGCATCCCAATTTGGGCACCGATTTGGTCGCCGTTGAAACCATGCGTGGCGTAGGCAAATTGAAGCTGCGCATCGCTAACATTGTCAAAAAGGAAACCGAGCGTGCGAAGGTGCAATTGGCGCTTGATGCACTTCCATTTTTTGGCGGTGGCAAATCACCGGTTCAGGCGCAAATCGGCTCGCACCCCGAAAAAAAGGGGGAGGCGGTATTGTTTGCCGTTGATGGCACCCAGATAGGGGAACTCGGACCTGTCGATGCACCCGAATTTGCCGAAAAACTGTCATCCAAGCTGCGCAAAATCCTGCGCGTGCAGCAACTTCTAGACCTGCGAACCGAAAATGGTGCCGCCCAATCGGCAATCCGATTCTGTGTTGATGACCAGGAATATGCTGCCCCCAGCGACGGGTGCCCCCCGATGGAAAAGCGGCAGATGCGCCTGCTGAAACGAGATGCGCAGGCAATTGTCACGGTGAACAACGAATCGGATAAGCCGCTTTATTTTTATGTGTTCGGGATTGACCCGACCTTTGGCGTGGCGCTGGTGTTGCCGCGGCCGGGCGATGTTGATCCGGCAGTCGCGCCTTTACAGCCCTATCGCAACGTGCACGATCCAGTGGTCCCGCTGGCGAAGGGAACCTATCGCTTCGTGACCATCGCCACCGAACGCCCGATCAATGCTGCTGCGCTTGAACAGGATGGCACCAATAGCCGCAGCGTTGTTGGCTGTGCATCTCCGCTCGAACGGCTGCTGTGTGATGCGCAAAAGGGCGTGCGCGGTGCATCGGTGCCCCGCGCCGGCGATTGGAAAGCCATTGTAGAAACAGTGATCGTGGAATGAGGACCAGCCACAGATGAAAAAACTCGCCTTGGGGCTCCTGCTCACCCTTCCCACTGCAAATGCGGCTGCTTCGCAGGTCGAAACGGCGCCCCCGGACCAGAATGCAGCGGCAGCTGATGAGACGGCAACGGTCGATGAAGAGGAAGAAATTGACGATGAAGGCCGCATTGTCGGTGGTGAAGATGCACCGCCCAATTCGGCCCCCTGGCAGATTGAAATCTATTCGACCGTTGCAAGTTACACCGCCAAGGAGATTGCCGATGATGCCAACCCGCAAATCACCCCGCCTGAAAAGCGCAAATATCTGAACCTGCGCAAAGGCTTTGAACTGGCTCACAAATGCGGCGGTTCCTATATTGGCGACGGCTGGATTCTAACCGCAGCGCACTGTGTGACCGGCCTTGGCATGGTCGATGGCAAACCGGTTGACGTGTTCACGCATCGACGCGTTCGCATGGGAACGCAGAATCTGGCAGCAGGCGGTGCGACCTTTGCGATTGCGCAGGTGATCACCCATGCCGGCTACACAGAGGAAGTTCCCAAGGATGATATCGCATTGATCAAGGTCGCCGATAATGGGCAGTTGATCAAATTGCTTGCATCAGGCGCGCTCGCGCCAATCACCATGCAGGCCAATGTGCCCAACGCCCCGCCAATACGCAATGAGCCGCTACGCGTAAGCGGTTGGGGTTGGCAGGGTGCGCGCAAGAAATCGACGATGGCACGGGTCGACATAGGCGGCAGACCGCAGCGCAACCCGGCGCAACTCAAGCAGGCGACGGTGTTCAAGACCGATGAAAGCAAATGCGCGGCGATTGCGGAATATAAGGGCATAGCGAGCGCAAAAACCATGTGCGTTGCGCTTGGTCCGAAAAATGCGGATTCGTGCCAAGGTGATAGCGGCGGCCCACTGACCCGTGCGTTGCCTAACGGCGACAGGGTTCTGGTCGGCATTGTCTCGCAAGGCGTCGGTTGCGCAAATCCCGGTTATCCGGGTCTTTATACCCGCGTTTCTGCCTACCAGTCGTGGATCAAGAGCGCGAAGGCTTCGCGCAAGCGCTTCTCAAAGCAATAAGAGACAAGGGCGGGACTAGCCCGCCCTTGCAGATAACTTAGCGTTCGTCTGGGCCGGTGCGCTCATCGGGACCGGTGCGTTCGTCGGGACCAGTGCGCTCATCCGGGCCGGTTTTTTCTTCGGCTGCGGGCGTTGCGGCTGCGGGTTCGGTGGTTTCAGCAGCAGGCTCAGCCTGTTCGGCAGGAGCTGCTTCTTCGGTGACGACTTCTTCTTCGGTTTCAGCCGTCTTGTCGTTGCACGCTGATAACGCGAACGAAGCGGAAGCGATCAATCCCAATGTTATGATTTTACGCATATCTCTACCCCTACTTTGTGGAACATCGGTTTACACGAAACCCAATGACTTAAGCAAATTGGAAAATTCCGGCGCTTTTCGGATCGGATCGAGCAACGGATCATTTTGCATCATCACCAACCCGCTATCGTCGTGTGCGCGTGCCGACTGCAATGATGCCAGCGCTTTTTCGGTGTTGCCCCATTGCGACTGGATCTGCGCATATTGATATTCGCTTTCGGTTCCGAACTCTGCATTCATTTCGGCCAACTTGCTTTCTGCGACGGCCTTTTGGCCCAATCGGTGAGCGATTATTGCCTCTCCCGTCAGCCGCCTGATCTTGCTGCTCTCCTCGGCGAAATAGCGCGCAGCTTCAACCAGCCTGTCTTGCATATAAAGCGCGAAACCGATCGACGCCTTGGCGCCACTCAGTTTCGGATTGAGCTTCAGTGCCTGGTCGAACGCCTTGATAGCCTGGTCATATCGACGAGCACCGTAATTTATGTCGCCGATTGAACGGAAGGTGCGGGGGTTCAACGGATCGAGCGCAGAGGATTGCAGGATAGCCGCGTTCGCTGCCTCATATTCGCCAAAGCGCGAGCGGAATACGGCATAGCGGCTCAACACATCGGCATCGCCTTTGCCGAGTTGAAGCGATTTTTCATAAGGCGCCCGTGCCGCCTTCATGTTGAGTTGGCCAAAGGCAATCGCAAAGCCCAGCGCGGAATGTGCTTCGGCATATTCGGGGGCCAGCGCGACTGCCTTTTTGGCTGCCGTAACGGCCTCGGCATACAGGGCCTTTCGTTCGGCGCCGCCGGTATACAGGTTGGCGATGACCGCCAGCGCCCGCGAACGTGCGGCATGGGCTGCGGCATATTGGGGATCGTCGGCAATCGCTTCGTTGAATTTCGCCAACGCCTGCCGATCGCTATTCTCATCAATCCCTGCATCGTAAAGATCCTTGCCGCGCAGATAGGCATCGAATGCCGCAACGCTTTTGGTTCCCGCCAAACTCTTCTTCCCAGCTTCGCGGCGTTTCGACGGATCGATTTCAACCGAAAGCGCGCTTGCGACCTTGAGTGCGATTTCGCTTTGCACCTCAAATACATTGGTCAACGGGCGCTCAAAGCTCTCCGCCCATTTGGCGCTGCCCGTTCGCCCGTCAATCAGTTGCACGGCAACTTTGACGATATCTTCGGCACGCCGGACATTGCCGTCGAGGAAATAGGCGACATCCAGTTTGTCCGAGATTGCTTTTGCATCGGCCTTATCCTCACGGAACAGGTTGGAAGAGGCTTGTGCAGCGACTTGCAACAATTCGTTGCGGGTCAACTGGGTGCGAATTTCTGCAGCCAGGCCATCGGAGAAATAGGTCTGCTGCGGGTCCCCGCTCAAATTATCGAATGGAAGTACCGCTATACTGACTGCTGAAGCCTTGCCAGATCCAATCAATCCGGTCAGCCATGCTGCGGCGCCCGTTGCCACAAGTGCGGTCGCACCTCCGCCGATCAACAGCATGCGCCTGTTGGGGCCATTCGCAGGGCGCGATACTGGAGCAGCAAAATCCGCTTGCCGACCATGCAGGGTTGCAATCGCTTTCAGCATCTGCCGCATTTCGGCGGAGCTGCTTTTCACTTTGATTGGAGACGCATCGATCACCTGAAACTGGCGGAACCCGAGCGGTGGTTCGCTGCCATCGATCGAAATCGGCACCAGCCGCTGGCGATCGCGGCCGACGGTTGCCTCGTCATGCACCCAGTGCGACTTGGTAGAGGCTGCAGACCAAAGTACGACGACGGCTTTTGCCCTTTCGAGCGCTTCTTCCGTTATGCGGGCAAAACGCTCTCCGCCCTCAAGCAAGCCATCCCACCAGACGATGAAGCCGGCTTCTTCGATGATCTTGATGATAGGCAAAGCCCGTTGCCGGTCTTCGCGCGAATAGCTGACAAAGACCGTACTCGCGTCCTGCTGCGTTCCTTGTGCCCGATTGCCTTGTTCCATCCGCCAATCGCACCCCTGTCTGGCCTTGCAGAGCAAGTCGTTAATGTGCTGCTTTTCATCACTTTACACAAGCAAATTGCGCGATAGCCAATTCCACGACAGGGCTTGTCGATACGCAGGCTGCCGCTACGATAGAGGGCAAGGAAGCGAGATCAGCCTTTTATGTCCAACTCGATTGCATTGCCGCCTGCCCGGATCTGTGTTGGCATCACCGGGCATCGGGACAGCAACGCCGCCTTCGCCGCCAACCGTGCGGCGATCGAGACCCGTCTCGCCGGACTGTTTGCAACGATCGACGCCGTCACCGCGCGACAGAGCGATAGTGTCGGCGCAACCCGTCTGCATGCCTTGCTGGCGTTTGGGGCCGACATGATAGCGGTCGAAACCGCATTACAGCACGGTTGGGAAGTTACCGCGCCCTTGCCGTTTGGCATCGATCTGAATGTCGCGATGCATGCAGGGGACGATGTCGAGCAAGCCCAGTATATGCGCAATATCGCACAGCGTCTGAAATTGTTCGAACTCGCCGAACAGGATGAGCATGTAAACGCCCTTCTGAAATCGCATCTGGCTGAGCCCGTCAATGCAAAAGCGCGGCAGGATTATCTGACGATTGTAGCAGAGCGCGTCGCGACCGCCGGTCGGGTGATGATAGAACAATCGGATCTGTTGGTTGCAATCTGGGACGGCGTCACCCCCGGGGCTATTGGCGGAACGCGGCATACGATTTCGGTCGCAGTCAGCCTTGGCACCCCGGTATTGTGGATCAATGCCGAACGGCCCGATCGCATCGCTTTGCTGACAACGCCTGAGGAATTGTTCGCCCATGAAAGTCTGCAGCCGCTCGATCAGGCCGCGCTGGAACAGGTGATCGAAACAACGCTGAATCCACCAGATTCAGACCAGAATGAACGCGCCGTACGATTCCACACCGAACAATGGCACGCGCGCAGCTTGCGACGGTTCCACGCCTATCGCCGTATAGAGGCATTGTTCGGCGGCAGTGGGGTAAAGGAACGTTTCGGGCCGTTGGTGCAAAGCTATGAGACCCCGGAGCAGATCGCGACAGGGAGCGGCGCCCATATATTGGATGCGGCCCACAAGCTGCCGGGTGGCGACACCGATTTTGCCCAGAAAATCCAACGCGAGATAATGGAGCGGTTCGCGTGGGCGGACGGGCTCTCGACGTTTCTGTCAGATGCCTATCGCGGCGGAATGGTAACCAACTTCCTGCTTTCCGCTTTGGCCATTACCATCGGCGTTGCTTATCTCCCGCTCGTCACGGTCGATGCAAAATGGCCATTTGCCTTGGGTGAATTCCTTTTGCTCACCACGATCCTTTCAATCACCGTCATCGGGCAGCGCCGACGCTGGCACGGGCGATGGTTTGAAACGCGGCGGGTGGCGGAATATTTCCGCCATGCACCCATCATGCTGGTATTGGGCGTTGCCCGCGCGGCTGGCCGGTGGCCCCGGGGCACCGATACCGGCTGGCCTGAATTTTATGCGCGTGAGGTGCTCTGCGATATCGGGCTTCCCTCGGTTCGGATCGGGCAGGATTATTTGCGCGCCGCCCTTAAATCACTGCTCCAAGACCATGTGTCACGACAGCGGCTTTACCACCAGCGCAAGGCGGAGCGGCTGACCCATGTGCACCACCGTCTCGACCGCTTGTCAGAGCGGCTGTTCGTGTTGGCTGTGCTGTCTGTGGCAACTTATCTTTTGCTGATCATTTTCAGCTATATGGGCGCGATCCCCGATTCCTTCGTCCACAAAAGCTCGAAAACATTCACATTCCTGGGTGTGGTCTTACCCGCGCTGGGCGGTGCCTTTGCCGGAATCCGTTATTTTGGCGACTTCGAACGTTTTGCATCCATATCCGAAGTGACCGCCGAAAAGCTGGCGGTTATCGAGGCGCGCATCGCGATCCTATTGAATGCCCCCAAAGGTTCGCTTCGCTATGCGCAGGTGGCGGAACTGGTCCACGCCATGGACGATGTCGTCGTTTCAGAAATTGAAAATTGGCAGTCGGTGTTTGGCGGCAAGCAAATTGCAGTACCGGTCTGATTGCTTTTCTCTGCGTGCTTGACCACCCGGCACCAGCAACCGATAGGATGCCGCATAAGGCGCCAATGAGGGGAGAAGCGCATGGCCGCATCATCAGATTCCATGCCGAAGCATCACGAAGCCACAGGGGGCGAGAAGCGGGTCATACTGGCGTCATCCTTGGGTACGGTTTTCGAATGGTATGATTTCTATCTCTATGGGCTGCTCGCCACCGTCATTTCGGCGCAGTTTTTTTCAGGCGTAAACGAAACCACCGGTTTCATTTTTGCCTTGGCGGCCTTCGCCGCCGGTTTCGCCGTGCGCCCGTTCGGAGCTTTGGTCTTCGGCCGGTTGGGCGACATTGTCGGGCGGAAATATACCTTCCTCGTAACAATGGGTTTGATGGGCTTTGCTACCTTCACCGTCGGCATCCTGCCCAATTATGCGAGTATCGGGGTCGCAGCGCCCATCATGCTCGTCCTGCTCCGTTTGCTGCAAGGGCTCGCACTGGGCGGCGAATATGGCGGGGCGGCCACCTATGTTGCCGAGCATGCGCCGAACAACAAGCGCGGGCTCTACACCAGCTTCATCCAGACCACCGCGACACTCGGGCTTTTTGCGGCGCTGCTGGTGGTTATCGGCACGCGCACCTTGATCGGTGAAGAGGCATTCAAGGATTGGGGCTGGCGCGTGCCATTCCTGATTTCAGTGATCCTGCTTGGTGTCTCGCTTTGGATTCGCATGCAATTGCAGGAAAGCCCGGTCTTCCAGAAGATGAAGGAAGAGGGGACTGCATCTAAAGCGCCCATTTCAGAAGCCTTTGGCAATTGGCGCAACGGACGGGTCGTTTTGATTGCGCTGTTCGGTGCGGTCGCAGGGCAGGCGGTTGTCTGGTATACAGGGCAATTCTACGCGCTCTTCTTCCTCGAAAAAATGCTGCTGGTCGATGGCGCGACGGCCAATATCCTGATCGCCATCGCCTTGGCGATTGGAACGCCATTCTTCATTTTCTTTGGTTGGTTGTCGGACAAGATTGGCCGCAAGTGGATCATCCTTGCAGGATGTGGCTTGGCGGCGATGACCTATTTCCCTGCGTTCAACGCTTTGTCCAATGTCGCCAATCCGGCGATGGCGAAGGCAAGTGTCACGGCGCCTGTTTCGGTTACTGCCAATGAAAATGATTGCTCGCTGCAATTTGACCCCATTGGCCGGAATAAGTTCGACAGCAAGAGCTGCGATATCGCCAAATCCTATCTCGCCAAAAATGCGGTCAGCTACAGCGTGGTTAGTGCTCCGGCAGGCACGGTTGCATCTGTGCGCATCGGGGACAAGGTTATCACCGCGCCCGATCCGTCGAAACTGGTCGGAGAGGAAAAGGCTTTAGCGATCAAGGCGTTTGGCGGAGAAGTGATGAGCAACTTGCAGGCCGCGGGCTATCCCGTGAAGGATAATCCGGCAGCGGCGAAGGATGAAAAGGCACCCAAGAAAATTCTGTTTGCCGATCCCGCACAGATCAACAAGCCGCTCGTGGTTGCGGTGCTTACCTATTTGGTGCTGCTGGTGACCATGGTTTACGGACCGATCGCAGCGTTGCTGGTGGAATTGTTCCCCACCCGGATCCGCTACACTTCTATGTCGCTCCCCTATCATATCGGCAATGGCTGGTTCGGTGGCTTCCTGCCCACAACCGCTTTTGCGATGGTCGCGGCAACCGGCGATATTTATTACGGGCTTTGGTACCCGATTGTCGTGGCAGCATTGACCGTCATTGCAGGGCTCTTGTTCCTGCCAGAAACTTTCAAAAGGAATATAGACGACTGACGGGTCGCTATCGACCGATCATCTGCAACGCGGTGCCATGCGCCTTCAGCCAACGATCGGCGGCATTGCGGTCGCCTTCGAATAGTTCTTCGAACCAGGCGTAGAAGGCCGGACTATGATCCATGTGGCGCATATGGGCGACTTCATGCGCGATGACCGACCGGCGGACATGGTGCGGTGCCATGATCAGCCGCCAGCTAAGCGATATCGTGCCGCGCGATGAGCAACTGCCCCATCGGCTGCGCGGATCGCCTATCGCCAATTGTGGCACGGGTTCACCGGCTTTCGCGCAATAATGATCGATATCTTCGGCAAAGACCGGACGGGCCTCTTCGCGTAGCCAGCGAATGATGCGCTGTCCGACAAGCTCTGCAGGGCCACCCAGATGGAGTTCAGGACCCTGATCGCCAATCACTTGCCTGACGCGGCGGCTGTTTCCCGTGCTCCAGACGATCCGGTGCGCCTCACCCATGAAGGCGACCGTTGAATCTGGGCCAAGCGGTTTGATCAATGGTGCCGTTTCGAGACGCGTTGCGATCCACTGCTTTTTCTTGTGCACAAAATCGAGCGCAGCGGCGGTTGGCGCATATACCGGCATGGTGATGCGGATTTCGCGCTTGATCGCGTCAGCCCGCATCGAAATGCGCCTAGCCTGCCGCGTGCGCTTGATGCGAACCGGCACTTGCCGCCCTTCAATATCCACGACGGGATCGCCGCCCGATGGATCAGAGAGGCTGCTCGACAATATGGTTTTCAAGCGGTCCAGCATGCAATTCGGATATTGCCCGACCTTTGGCCGAGATGCCAGCCTTATGCACCGCCTCGCGATCACCGCAGACCAGATAATGCCATTCGGGCAGCGGCTCCCCATTCTGACGGAGCACATAAGCACAGGTCGATGGAAGCCAAGGATAATCGTCGATTGTCTTGCGTGTCAACCGGATGCAATCGGGCACATGCATCCGGCGATTGCGATAATCGGCGCAGCGGCAGCTATCCAGATCGAGCAATTTGCAAGCGACGTTTGTGGGATAAATGCGGCCGGTATCCTCATCCTCCACCTTGTGCAGGCAGCATTTGCCGCAGCCATCGCAAAGCGCTTCCCATTCATCCCTGGCAAGCGTTTCGATTGGCCGTTCCCAGAAGGGGGTATCGCTCAACTCAGCGCACCCATTTGGTGAGTTCTGCGACAACCAGCTTGGGATCGCCCTCATTGGCCTCGGTATTCGGTGTATCCGCTGGCATCAAAGCAAGCGGCTTGCCATCGGGCCCCATCAGGAACGGCGTTTGGCTGTGGCTCATCAGATAGGCGTCGGGGCTCGATCCCTCCATCTTCTGATAATAAACCGCAAAGGATTTTGCCGCGGCGGCAATCTGGTCTTCGCTTCCGGTAAGACCGATAAGGCGTGGGTGGAAAGCGGTTACAAACTGCTTGAGTATGGCGGGCGTGTCGCGCTGCGGATCTACGGTGATGAACAGCGGTTGCACCTTACCTGCAAGTTCCGGATTGGCCTTCTCAAATTGGCTCAGCCCCGCCATCAAATGCTGCAAGTCGGGCGTGCAGATATCGGGGCAATTGGTGTAGCCAAAATAGATGATCCGATATTTGCCGTCGAATTCGGAATAGCTGCGTTGCTTTCCATCCTGGTCGGTCAGGGTGAACGGCCCGCCTATGGCCGCACCGGCGAGCGGGGCTTGCGACAAAGGCACCTGATCATTTGGGGAACCGCAAGCGGAGAGACCAAGAGAAAGGGCGAGAATAAGCGTGATGGCATTTTTGTTCATGGCAGCGCCAGCCATGGTCTGTTAAGGGCGCGATTTCAAGTTTGCATCAATCGATTCACGACAGGGGTCATGCTTCTTATGCGGAACAAGGCGCGCGCTCTCTTCATAGCGTTTCTGGCAGCAGGTCTGGCTGTTCAGCCAGTTTCGGCGCAATTTTCCGACAGCTACAACTTCCTTAAGGCGGTCGACGAACGCGATGGGAACGAGGCGGCAAAATATCTGGACGAGCCCGGATCGGTCATCGTTAACACCAAGCGCGATGGCACCGGTGAAACCGCGCTTCATATCGTTGTTGCCCGCCGCGACGAAACTTGGCTGAGCTATCTCCTCCAGAAAGGAGCCAATCCGAACCTTGCGGACCGCAAAGGCGTAACCCCGTTGATGCTGGCGACCCAGTTGGGCTTCGTCGAAGGTGCTGCTCGCCTGATCAAGAACAAGGCAAGCGTTGATGGCACCAATCGCAGCGGAGAGACTCCGTTGATCCGCGCGGTGCAGTTGCGCAACCCGGAAATGGTTCGCCTGCTGCTGAAATCGGGCGCCAATCCCGACAAGCGTGATGCAGTTGCGGGCCTCAGCGCGCGCGAATATGCGGCGCAGGACGGGCGCAACAGCGCCATTTTGGCGATCATCGAACGCGGTGGACAGGCCGACGAGCCGAAGAAATCCGGGGAACTGGATTTCAGCGGAATTGCCGAACCCAAATAACCCGCTTCAAACGGGTTCGAACTTCATCGCCGCACCATTCATGCAATAACGCTTGCCGGTCGGTCGCGGGCCGTCATCAAAAACATGCCCCAAATGTCCGCCACAGCGTGAGCAATGCACTTCAATGCGGGGCAGGTGCAGTCCATAATCCATCTTCGTCCCGATCGCCCCTTTGATCGGGGTGTAGAAGCTTGGCCAGCCAGTGCCGCTTTCATATTTCGCCGCGGCGTTGAACAGTTTTTGCCCGCATCCGGCGCACAGGAAATTGCCTTTGCGCTTTTCGTTATTGAGCGGGCTTGAGAAAGGCGGTTCGGTGTCTTCCTTGCGCAGAACGCGATAGGCCATCGGCGATAGGATGCGGCGCCATTCGGCATCCGGTTTCACCACCGCAAAGGTGCGGCGCGCTTGCGCACCTGCGGCCCCAAACAGCCCGATCGCGAAGGCCGCCATCGCGGCCACGCCGGATTTAAGGAAACTGCGCTTGTCCTGTTTGGTCATGATTTTGCCTTTCGCCTGTCTTGCATCAAATACGATGAAAACAGGCCAAAGGTTTCACGCCGATGCTCAATATTTGCTGAGTTCGACATCCATCGAGCGATAGCCGTGCACGAAACAGCCAGCCACGCGCACAGGCTCTGCCACCACATTGGGGCGCAAGCGGCGTTTTGCCATTTCTTCAAGCAATACACGAATTTGCAGTTCGGCAAGGCGGGCACCGACGCAGCGGTGGATGCCATAGCCGAACGACAAGTGGCGGCGGGCATTCTCTCGGTCCACGATCAGCTTGTCGGGATTTTCGAACACCGTTTCGTCACGGTTGGCCGAAATATACCACATGCCGATCTTGTCGCCTGCCTTGATCGGTGCACCGAACAGGTCATGGTCGCGCAGCGCAGTGCGGCGCATATGAGCTAGCGGGGTCTGCCAGCGGATGATTTCGCTCACTGCGTTCGGAATAAGCTCTTGGTTTTTCTCGAGCTTTTCGCGTTCATCCTGGAAGCTGTGCAGGCCATAGGCATAGCCCGACATCGAGTTGCGGGTGGTATCATTGCCGCCGACGATGAGCAGGATCAGGTTCCCCATATACTCAAACTGTGTCATGTCCTTCATCGGCGAATGGATCATGCGGCTGATAAGGTCGGGCGCCTCGCCCTTGTCCTTACGCTCATCCCACAAGCGCTGGAAATAGGCACCCATTTCGAACATCTTTTCTAGGCGCGCCTTGCGGGTCTCTTCGGTACGGAAAAGTTCGACATCACCGGCCCAGTCGGACCATTCGGTCAGTTTGCGGCGGTCTTCCCAAGGGAAATCGAACAGCAGGGCGAGCATCTGGGTGGTCAGCTCGATCGAAACCTTGTCTACCCAATCGAACGACTGGCCGATGGGCAGGGAATCGAGCAACTCGCCGGTGCGGCGGCGGATATCCGAAGCCATGCGTTCCATTTCACCCGGGGTGAAAGCAGGTGCAATCACGCGGCGTTCTTCGGTGTGCTTGGGACGGTCCATCGCGATGAACATCGGCATCACGATACGTTCTTCCTCGGGGATGGGCTCGTCCAGCGCTTCGTCATCGACCAGCGTGATGCCGCCATGCTCAAATGACGACGAATAGATGTCGGGCAGGGCCTCGACATGCTGGATGGCCTTCAGCGTGGTGACATTCCAATAGCCGCCAAAGCCGCTGCCTTCGACTTTGTTGATTGGGGCCTGCTCCCGCATTTCCTTGAAAATCGGATGCCAGCGGTCCTCGACATAAATTTCGGGACGGGTGACGTCCCATTCGGTCGGGCACTGGACGATTTTCCAAGGCAGCTTTTCACCGGTTTCGTTTTCAGTCGCATCTACAATGGGGGCGGTTGCCATTTGAGACTCCTCTTCTTTGGCTGGAAGAGTGCCATTGCTGACAATAATGTCAATCCCATTTCGATACGCAACTTAATTTGCTGTTAGGATTTTACCCGGGCAGTTTGACCAAACCGAACAGCTTTTTGCCTCCGCTATCCTTGATGCGGCCGGCACTGCCTGATTTCATCACGTTGCGGCGGAACAGATAGACACCGATGCGCAGGATGATGACTACAAAGACTGCCTGCCAAACCACCGCAAGCAGGTGTGGCCATAGCGCCCCATCCTGCGCTGCTCGCGCGATCATTGCAAAGGGTGAGGTGAAGGGGAAAAGGCAGGCAAACAGTTCAATCGGCTCGCCCATTTTCGTGACTGTATACATGGCGAGGAAAAAGTTGATCAGCTGCGCCATGGTCACCGGCATCGAGAGCGTCTGCACTTCGCGCACCGTTGCCGCCATCGCGCCGATGCCAAGGAACAGCGACCCCAGGATCAAATAGGCCATGGTGAAATAGACCACGCCAAGCAGCACAAACAGCGGCCAGCCAACCGCCGGTGTGGGCAGGCTGGGCAAGGCTGGGCCGGAAAGTGCAGCTAGCCCGAAACCGACACTGGACCAGACCGTAATGCCGACAAAGGCCATCGCCAGCATGGCAAACAACTTGCCCAGGAAGACGGCATCCATCGGCACCGCGGCGGCGAGGATTTCGATGATCTTGTTCGCCTTTTCCTCCACAAGGTTGGAAAGTACCATGCCAGCCAGCAGCATCGTCAACATGAACAGCAGCACTTGCGCGCCTTGCGCGGTAACCAGCCTTTGCTGTTTTTCATTGCCGGCACTGCTTTCCACAAGCCGGGTTTCCACCGGCGGCAACTTTGTTGTTTCGGCATTTTGGGCAAAAGCGCTCAACATCGCGATTTCGCCGCGATAGTTTTCGATCGGTCCCTGTGTGCCGGTTAACACCGGTTGGTCCAGCGTACCGCCAAGCACCGCTGCTAGCCCGTTTTTCTGGTCTTTGAGCAGAGTTTCGGGTGGAATGGTGGCAGAAGATTGGTCGAGCTGTTTCAATTCAGGAAGGCGTCGTTCGCCGACTTGCTCAGCAAGAGTTGCGCGCGCGGCAAGCAATTGGCGGCTGTCTTCAACAGACATCGCCACGCCGATTACCGGCCGGTCGATATCTTTCGCCACCTGCCCGCCGAGCAAACCGGCAGCACCGCCGACCAGAAGCGGGAACATCGGCCCCAAGAGGAAAAAGAAGAAGGCTTTGGAAAAGATGATTGCGGTGAAATCGCGGCGGCCGATCACGAACGCGGCACGAATGGTCTCGATCATAGCAGTTCCTCCGCGGTCGGCGCGTCCATTTCGGCTGCGGCATCCTCACCAGCAATGGCAACAAAGGCATCGTGCAGCCCGGGTCGTTCGATGGACAGCGATTTGACGCCCGCCTTGCCTTCGACAAGTGCGGTCAGCAACGGCTCCACACCGCTGTCGGGCAATGTGAAGTGCCACCAATTGCCTTCCTGCCGAACCGTATCGGGCAGCGCCTTGCGCCATGGACCATCGAGTGTTTCGGTTTCCAGATGAACTTGCGGGCGCAACCGGTCGCGCGCGGTCGATACCAGCCCGTCAAAGCTGACTTTGCCTTTGGCGATGATCGCGATGCGCTCGCACAACCGTTCAGCATGGGCGATGACATGGGTCGAAAAGATAACGGTTACGCCGCGTTCGGCCTGTGCACGGATCATGCGCTCCAGCTTTGCCTGGTTCAACGCGTCAAGGCCTGAAAAAGGTTCATCCAGAACGATCAGTCTGGGTTCATGGACAATCGTACCTAACAGCTGGACGGTTTGTGCCATGCCCTTTGACAGTTGCCGGATCTGCCGGTTTGCAGCGTAACCAAGCCCCGCCTCTTCCATCAATTGGCGGCCGAGCCTCTCGCCGTCTTTCAATGGCAGGCCCCGCAATGCGCCCATGAAAGCGATTGTATCGACCGCGCGCATCGATTGGTACAGCCCGCGCTCCTCTGGCAGGTAACCGACCAGCTTGGACTGGCTGAGCGGGCGATCCGAACCGAGCAAGGTTCGCGTACCCGCATCGGGATCGATGATACCCAGCAGCATCCGGATCGTCGTCGTCTTGCCCGCGCCATTGGGGCCCAGGATACCGTAGATGCTGCCTTCCGGCACATTCAGGTCTATGCCGTCTACCGCGCGGAATCCGTCGAACTGCTTGACAAGCCCGCGTGCCTCGATTGCATGCATATGGTAAATCGCCTCAAATCTGATCCGACACCCGAGATAGGGACAGCGCGTGAAAAGACACAAGACAAATTTGGTTAACGCGCTGAAGAAAAAGGCGAAGGAGGAAGGTTTCGCCGTGTGCCGCATCGCGCATGCGGGGATATCCCCGCTTGCCGGCGAAAGGCTACGCGAATGGCTTTCGGAAGGGCGGCACGGTGACATGCTGTGGATGGAGGAGCGGGTCGAGCAGCGCTCCAGCCCCGCCGGACTGTGGCCCGAGGTGCGCTCGGTGATCATGCTCGGGATGAGCTATACCCCTGAAAGCGATCCGATGGCGCTGGCGGATCGGCCGGATCTTGGCCGCATCTCGGTCTATGCCCAGCGCAAGGATTATCATGATGTCGTCAAAGGCGCGCTCAAGCGGTTGGCGCAATGGTTCGTCCACCAGACCGGAGATGAGGTCAAAGTCTTTGTCGATACCGCCCCGGTCCTTGAAAAGGCCCTCGCCGAAAAGGCGGGGTTGGGATGGCAGGGCAAGCACAGCAATCTGGTAAGCCGTGAGCATGGCAGTTGGCTGTTGCTAGGCGCTATCTACACCACTGCGAAGCTGGAAGCCGATGCGGAAGGGGAAGAACGGTGCGGATCGTGCACTGCGTGCCAGACGGCTTGCCCGACCGATGCCTTTCCGGCGCCCTATCGCGTCGATGCGCGGCGTTGCATTTCGTACCTCACGATTGAGCATAAGGGCCCGATCGCACATGAATTCCGCAAGGCGATGAGCAACCATATTTACGGCTGCGACGATTGCCTTGCCGTTTGTCCGTGGAACAAATTTGCCGAAACCGCCTCCGTGCAAAAGGCGATGGCGCAGCGGCTGGAGCTATCCGAATTGCCTCTTTCAGACCTGCTTGCGCTGGAAGATGCCGGTTTTCGCGCGCTTTTTGCCGGTACGCCCATCAAGCGCACTGGGCGCGACAGGTTCATTAGAAATGCGCTGATCGCATCGGGCAACAGCAAAGACCTTGGTCTCGTGCCCCAAATCGTGCACTTGCTTGACGATGCCAACGCCATCGTTCGAGGCGCGGCCGTATGGGCACTGGCGCAATTGGATCCTGTACGGTTCGCCGCAGAGCGAGAAGCGCGCTTCAAACTTGAACGAGATGAATCGGTGCAAACCGAATGGCAGGTTAGCGCGCCGAAAGCGCACTGATGCATTGTGCGCGATCGACCTCTGCACCGTCGCTGCGACGGGCATCGACATGGATTACGATTTCCTGCCCATTGCGCCCTTCAGGATAGAGATAGGCATCGAGGATGCAGGCGCGTCCGCTGAACTGCAGCTTCCGCCCTTGAACCTCGACCACATCGAGCCGGGGCTGGCCAAACATGCGGACCAGCGTCGCCATGTCTTTGCCCATCACTGCATCCAGCCCGCGCACGGATTGGGCTTGTCGAGGAGCCGGCGTCGATGCGGCTGGGCGATCGAGCGGGATCGGATTGGCGTTCGTGCGCTTGTTATCGGCTTGTGCGGCCCCGGCAGTGAGCAGGGCCAGTGCGCTGATGATGGCTGCAATTCGCGTCACGTAACTTTCACCCGATATTTTCCATGCGCCATATGCACTGCAGATGCGGTCGCGACAACCGGGACGACGAATTGCAGCAAGGGCACCATCATTCCTGCCGCCCCGGCCAGCCCGAGCATCAGGCGCTCGCCCTTGCCAAAGGCAGCAAGGTGGTGGCCGTGGCGCGCGACCAGCATATCCTCAAGGTCGCGCCCGAGCAGCAAGGCGTTGACGCCCAGGAAAACCAGCGGAGCCCCTATGCCCGTGACGAGCAGGATCAGGTAAAAAGGCAGTGCAAGCAGGTTATAGCCCAGCGCCCGCATCGCCGATCGCAGTCCCATTTTGGCCGACTGCCAGTTGCTCGGCCGTTTGCCACGCGCCGCTTCGAACGGATAATGCTTCGCCTCGATGATATCGATGATGTCATCTGAAAAGACCCAGGTGATCGCAACCGCAACCATGCGGAACAGCACCAGGCCCGACAGGGCCAACATCGCGATGGCTGCCACCGCGCTTAACCCGCCGTCGTCGGCATAACCGAAATAGTGGAACGCCGAGTCAATCGCATACCATAGCCCGATACCGAGCAAGACGAATGCGAGCAGCGTCAGCAGCATGACACGGATGAGGATCATCATGATCCCCTTGTCCGAAAGGCTGGCGAAGCCGAACGAGATGGCCCTCAACATCCGCCCAAGATAATGCAGGTGTATTACACATGCAAGCCACTTGCCCTTTTGGCCAAGGCACATTAGGGCGCGCCAAACGCAATCAGGGACCCAATGATGACACAAACCCGCTACGACGTGCTGGCCATCGGCAATGCCATTGTCGACGTGATCTCAGACGCCGACGACGCCTTTATCGAGGCGCAGAAGCTCAACAAGGGCGGGATGACGCTGATCGATGCCGATCGCGCGCAATCGCTGTACGATGCCATGGGTCCGGGTCGGGAGATCAGCGGAGGCAGCGCGGCCAATACGCTGGCGGGGCTTTCGCGGCTCGGCCACAAGACCGCGTTCATCGGGCAGGTTGCGCAAGACCAATTGGGTGACGTTTTTGCGCATGACATCCGTGCGACGGGTATCGACTTTGATGTGCCCGCCCGTCCAGGACAGCCGCCGACCGCGCGCTGCCTGATCCTGGTGACGCCGGATGCCCAGCGCACGATGAATACCTTCCTCGGTGCGGCGCAATTCCTGCCCGAGACCGCTATCGACAAAGGCAAGATCGAAGATTCAGCCTGGCTGTATCTGGAAGGCTATTTGTGGAACGCACCTGAATCGCGTGCTGCGATGACGGGGGCGATTGCCATCGCAAAAAGCGCCGGTCGCAAGGTTGCGCTGACGCTGTCTGACGCCTTTGTTGTCGACGGGCATCGCGATGAATTCTTTGCGCTGATGGCTGACGGTTCGCTCGACCTGCTCTTCGCCAACGATACCGAAGTGCGCGCGATGATGCAGACCGACGATACCGAAGCCGCAGTCGCGGCGCTGGCGCAGCGCGTGCCGATGCTGGTTTGCACCCATGGTGCGGCGGGGGCAGAGGCGCATCGCGGCGCCGAACATGCGCGCGTTCCGGCCGAAACAGTCGATCGGGTGGTCGACACCACGGGCGCGGGCGACCTGTTTGCGGCTGGCGTTTTTGCCGGGCTCGCGGAAGGGCGCAGCCTCGAGGCGTGCCTTACCATGGGTGCCGTCTGCGCTGCGGAGGTGATCAGCCATTATGGCGCGCGGCCAGAGGCGGATATCCGCAAGATGGTGGACGAGCGGCTGGGCGCCTAACCCGGCAGCACCCGCACCACCGCGGGCCAGATGCCAAGGCCCCATACGATGTAGCGCGCGAAGCAGCCAAAGGCGAGCGCCCCCATCGCGACCTTGGTCGCCCAATGCAGGCTGCCGATCGTCTTCCTGTCCCACATCACCAGCGGGATGATGAAGGCAAAGGCGAGCAGGTTGCTGATCACATGCCCGGCCATGGTCGGCGGGAATACCGGCCAGCGGCCAAGCCCCGGTTCCACCATGCAGATGGTGAAGACCAGCATGAAACGCTTGTGCGCCTGCGGGTCGATCCGATTGCGCCAGCCCATCCACAACAGCAAAGCCATTGCCGGGACCGCGAGCAGCGGCACGGCAGACCAGCTTTCGGCATCGATGATCGGTGGGTGCAGCCCGCGCGGGATTGCCTGCATCGCGGTGAGATAGGCGATCGGAATCACGGCTGCGCCTAGCGCCATTCCCCAAACGCCCAGCTGCCGGTGGACATCGCGCCGCTTCGCCGCAACCAGCCGCACCTGCGTGTAGAATATCGCGAGCCAGCCGGTTGCAACCAGCCCGTGCAGCATCGTCATCACCGTTAGCGGCGGATTAGGCCGGGGATAGCTGACCATCTGCATCAGGTAGAAACTGGGTGCAAAGCCGATGAAGATCGCGATGATGATGGCGAGCGCCATGCGCCCATAGAAACGCCGTTCGGCGTCGATTGTTTGGGCAGCGGTCGCCATGTCCCTTCCTCCGGATTTGTTTTTCGGTGCGACCCGAAAGGCTGGGATTACGCTATCGCTCTGTGCGTTGTGACGGGTTTTTACACATTGTCCCGGCCATGGGAATCTGTCCAAAGGCATATAACGGTGGAAAAATGCCCCCGACCGGAAATGGCAACGCCCGGCTATCGAAAGCGTGTGGGCTTGCGCAAAATCAATTCCCGCCGCGCACAGCCTGTGCCACAAATGCGTTCAAGGGAGATGGGAATGGAAGACAGGAAGGCCCAACTGGCGCTGGTCGAACGCAGCCTTGAGCGCGTGGCGGAGGCGATCGGCGATATCACCGAACCGTTGATGGCGCGCTTCTACGCCGCGCATCCGGCGGCAGAGGAAAGCTTCGAACATCACGGCCTCGGCAAGCGCGCGTTGCTGGAAGCGGAGATGGTCGGCAATGTCCTCTATTGCCTGATGACCTGGTTCGAACGGCCAGAGGAGATCCGCATCATCCTCTATGATTCGATCCCCCACCACCAGGAAACGCTCAAAGTCGAGCCCGGCTGGTATGAAGGGATGCTGTGGGCGGGGATCGACCTGATCGAGGAAACGCTGCCCGAAGACGCAGCCGATGAGCGCGCGGCATGGGCGGCGATGCGCGCCGGATTGGCCGAGACGATAGCCAAGGCGCGGAGTTTTATCGGCTAAGCGCGCCGGAAGCGGCAGATGCAGAAGGGTTTCACGCGAAGGCGCAAAGGCGCGAAGAGTTCATCCGCGCGAAGCGCATTCTCCATTATCGTTACTGTCCGTCAAAAGCAGTGGTCGTACATGTAAAGCGGCTTCGCAGATTGGACTTCTTTGCGCCTTTGCGTCTTTGCGTGAAACGAAAAAGAGAGCTCACCCCTCCGGTGGGGGCGCAACCGTTACCGGGCCGATTTCCTTCAGGCACTCCTTGATCGGCGCAAGGTCTTCCACGCTGGTGGGCGGGTTGGAAACCAGGTCTTGCACGCTCTTGCCCGCCATCAGCTTGTCGGCGGCGCAATCGCAGACCTTATTGAGGTCGACATTGACGCCCTCGGGCACCTGCCCCTCCGCGGTCGCGGCGCAGCTGGCGACGATCGACTGGCGCACGGTGGCTTTCACATTTTCGTCAATCGCCCCGCCTTCGCCACAGGCGGCGAGCGACAATAGGGCAATCGGGGCAAGCGAAAGGGCGGAAAGGCGCATGGTATAAAGAACTCCTCCTGAGTGCTGTTGCCGATATGGGGCGGGGCGGGGGATTTTGAAGGGGGGGCAAAAAATGGCGGATTCTTCAGAAAGTAGAGGCGTTCCCCACCCCCTATAGGCCCTGCGCGGAAGGAGCTGATTTGCTCCCCCTCACGCCAAGCGCGCAAAGCACGCTAAAGCCGCGTCGCCGCACGCATGCAAACGACAGGATATTCAGCGCTGCGTCACAAAGGCCGCGGGCGTTTCAAAGAGCTTTGGGCATATTAGCAGAGCTGTTGGCGTGTAGGACAGCGGGATGCGGGTGCCCGTTTCCGGATCGTGGCACCGCTTGAGACAGCGCCTGCCGTCAAGCGCGCCGCGCTGTCAGGGGTGAAGCTGCATTTTCCCGACGGTCGGGCATGGGATGGCGTTGGCGAGTGGGGCTATGTGCGGGAGGCGGAGGATTTGTAGGAAGGCTATTTCTCCAACAACGGCTTCAAATAATGCCCCGTGTAGGACGCAGCCACCTTAACCACATTCTCCGGCGTCCCCTCCGCAACAATCTCCCCGCCCTTGACGCCGCCCTCGGGCCCAAGGTCGATGATCCAGTCGGCAGTTTTGATCACATCCAGATTATGCTCGATCACCACTACACTGTTGCCTTGTTCGACCAGCCGATGGAGCACTTCGAGCAGCTTCCTCACATCCTCGAAATGCAGCCCCGTGGTGGGCTCGTCCAATATGTAGAGCGTCTGGCCGGTGCTACGGCGGCTGAGTTCCTTGGCGAGTTTCACGCGCTGCGCCTCGCCGCCCGATAGCGTCGTTGCCTGCTGGCCGACCTTGACATAGCCGAGGCCGACCTCTGCCAGCATCGCCATCTTGTCGCGGATCGGGGGCACGGCCTTGAACACCTCCACCGCATCCTCTACCGTCATGTCCAGCACGTCGGCGATCGACAGCCCCTTCCACTTCACCTCCAGCGTTTCGCGGTTATAGCGTTTGCCGTGGCATTCCTCGCACGTCACATAGACGTCGGGCAGGAAGTGCATCTCGATCTTGATCACCCCGTCGCCCTGGCAGGTTTCGCAGCGCCCGCCCTTCACATTGAAGCTGAACCGGCCGGGCTTGTAGCCGCGCGCCTCTGACTCCGGGAGCCCTGCGAACCAATCGCGGATATTGGTGAAGGCGCCGGTATAGGTGGCGGGGTTGCTGCGCGGGGTGCGGCCGATGGGTGACTGGTCGATGTCGATCACCTTGTCGCAATGCTCCAGCCCGGTCACCTTGTCATGCGCGCCCGCGATCACCCGCGCGCCGTTCAGCTGCCGCGCCGCGGCGGCGTAGAGCGTGTCGATGGTGAAGCTCGATTTGCCCGATCCCGATACGCCGGTGATGCAGCAGAATGTGCCCAAGGGAATGGACGCCGTGACATTTTTCAGATTGTTCGCGCGTGCGCCGTGGAGGGTGAGCTTCTTGCCATTGCCCTTGCGCCGTTTCTTCGGAACCGCGATTTCGCGGGTGCCGTTCAAATAATCGGCGGTCAGGCTGCCCTTTGCCTTCAGGATCGTTTCGAGCGGGCCTTCGGCGATCACCTCCCCGCCATGCACGCCCGCGCCGGGGCCGAGATCGACCACCCAATCGGCAGTGCGGATCGCATCCTCGTCATGCTCGACCACGATTACGGTGTTGCCAAGATCGCGCAGCCGCTGGAGCGTGGCGAGCAGCCGGTCATTATCCTTCTGGTGCAGGCCGATGCTGGGTTCGTCGAGCACATAGAGCACGCCCGACAGGCCGGAGCCGATTTGCGAGGCGAGGCGGATGCGCTGGCTCTCCCCGCCGGATAGGGTGCCGCTGGTGCGATCGAGGTTCAGATAATCCAGCCCGACATTGTTGAGGAAACCCAGCCGTTCGTTGATTTCCTTCAGGATGGCGCGGGCGATCTGGCTTTGCGTGGGGGTGAGCTGCGCGTCGAGATTGCTGAACCAGTTCAGCGCGTCCGCCACGCTCATCCGCGTGGGTTCGGAGATGTTGGTGCCGGCGACTTTGACCGACAGCGCCTCGGGCTTGAGGCGTGCGCCGTGGCAGGTCTCGCAGGGCTGGCTCGTCTGGAACTTGCCCAGCTCCTCGCGCATCCACGCGCTGTCGGTCTGCAACATGCGGCGATTGAGGTTGCCGATCACGCCCTCGAACGGCTTGCGCACGGTATATTCCTTGCGCCCGTCCATGAAGGTCAGCTCGACCGGCAGCCCGCCCGTGCCGTGCAGGATGATCATCCGCTGATCGGGCTCAAGCTGGTTCCACGGGGTGGTGAGGTCGAAATCATAGGCTTTCGCGAGGCTCGCCAGCACCTGCATGTAATAGGGGCTGGGCGGGTTTGATTTCGCCCAGGGTACCACCGCCCCCTGCTTCAGGCTCAACCCCTCATTGGGGACGACGAGCTGCGGGTCAAACTCCAGCCGTTCGCCAAGGCCGTCGCAATCGGGGCACGCCCCCTGCGGCGCGTTGAAGCTGAACAGGCGCGGCTCGATCTCGGCAATGGTGAAGCCGCTGACGGGGCAGGCGAATTTCTCGCTGAACACGATGCGGTTGGGCGGCAGGCCTGTGCCTTTCATCGCGCCGCCGGTGACGTTGCTTGGGGCAGGGGTGAAGGTAGCGCGCGCTTCGCCAAAAGCGGTGGGAACGCTATCCGCGCCACCCATCGCCTCGGCCACCGTGCCATCCGCCAGATCGACAAAGGCCAGCCCTTCGGCCAGTTTCAGCGCCTGCTCGAAACTGTCCGCCAGCCGCGTCTGGATGCCGTCCTTCACGACGATGCGGTCAACCACAACCTCAATGTCGTGCTTGTATTTCTTGTCGAGCGCGGGGGCTTCTTCGATGGGGTAGAATTCGCCGTCGATGCGCACGCGGGTATAGCCCGCTTTCTGCCATTCGAGCAGTTCCTTGCGATACTCCCCCTTGCGCCCGCGCACCACGGGGGCGAGCAGATAGGCGCGCGTGCCTTCGGGCAACTGCATCACCCGGTCGACCATCTGCGTCACCGTCTGCGCGGTGATCGGCAGGCCGGTTGCCGGCGAATAGGGCACGCCAACCCGCGCCCATAGCAGGCGCATATAGTCATAAATTTCGGTAACCGTCGCAACCGTGGAACGCGGATTGCGCGACGTGGTCTTCTGCTCGATCGAAATAGCCGGGGAGAGGCCCTCAATATGCTCGACATCGGGCTTCTGCATCATCTCGAGGAACTGCCGCGCATAGGCGCTGAGCGATTCCACATAGCGCCGCTGCCCCTCGGCATAGATGGTGTCGAAGGCAAGGCTCGATTTGCCGCTGCCCGAAAGGCCGGTAATCACGATCAACTTGTCGCGCGGCAAATCGATATCGACGCCTTTGAGATTATGCTCGCGCGCACCGCGCACCGAAATATGGGTCAGGCTCATGAAATGATATGTTCCAGATTTGTTCGCAATGCGCAAGAGGGCGCTGTTCGGTTTCGAGATGGCGGCTCGCGGGGGGTTTTGCAACCCGGCGCTTTTGCTGTAAATTGAACATTATGCAGAGAATAGGGGCCAGATTCGCTGTGTATCGAAACGCAATCTATGCGCTGTTGGGCATCGCAGCCTTTGCTGCACCCGCATCGGCACAATCCGAAATCATTTTCGCTCCCGGCACCGGCGATCCCGCAACCGCGCCTGTGATGCAGCCGGTTCTGGCTTACAAGCGTTTCGCATGTACGGGCTTTGCCGAAGCAAAGGCACGGCTGACCCAGCATTATCCTGCCGAAGTGACCGAGGCTTCGATTGCGACGACCGCGCCATTGCCGCAGCGGCTCGACCGATCGCTGCTCGACGAGGCGCTCGCCAGCTATGAAAAGCATGTCTGCCGCTGGGGCAGCGGGGCCGGGCCTTCGCAGATCGTCGTGGTCGATTTCGCCAAGCGCAGTTCCGAACCCCGGCTTTATGTTGTCGATCTGGAAAGCGGGCACGGGCTTGATACGCCGATTGTCGTGGCACACGGCATCGGTTCGGATCCCGATGACGATGGCTTTGCCGATGCCTTTGGCGATGTGCAGGATAGCTGGATGTCCTCGCTCGGCGCGGCGCGCGGCGGGGAGCTCTATCGCGGGCGCAACGGCCTGTCGCTGCGGCTCGACGGGCTCGATCCCTCGAACAGTTCGATGCGCCAACGCGATATCGTGGTGCACAGCTATGCGCCCGAACGGCGGCGCTATTTCAACTACAGCCTGCTATCGGCACGCGGCGGAAAGCCGGGAACGAGCGAGGGCTGTTTCGTAGTCGAACCGCACCGGCGCGATTGGCTTTACGACCGGCTCCGCGACGGTGGTTTCCTCTATGCCGGGCTGGGCAAGGAAGGGCTGGCGCAGCGTGGAAAGCCCACGCCTATGCAACCCGCAGCGGCACCCCAATCGGCTTTCCAGCAGGTCCTGTTCCGCCAGGGAACCGGCACCGACTGAAACGCCGTGTTGTCAGGATTGCGGGGGTGCAGTCCCGCTTTGTGGTGCAAATAGCCGTTTCAACATCCGCTTTGCTGCGAACAGCCCCCAAATTGTGAGCGCCAAAAGGACCAGCGCAATGATGGCGGCGGCCACGGGATAGGCGAAGGCCAGTGCGAGCAGGCCGCCCGTTACCACATCCTCTGCGGTTGACAGGATAATGTTGCTGACCGGTTCTGGACTCGTGTTGACTGCGGCACGCGTCGTTGCCTTGGTCGCGTGGCTGGCCAATGCGGCACCCCCACCAAGCAAGAAAACGATGACCTGCCACACCGGGTCGCCTGCATCGACCACCGCCAGCGCGAGCAACGCGCCGCCCAGCGGGCGAACGAGCGTGTTGAGTCCATCCCAGATCGAATCGAGCCAGGCGATCTTGTCGGCGAAAAATTCTGCCAGCGCCCCGAGCCCTGAAATGCCGATCACCCAGGGATTGGCGAGCACATCGAGCATTTTGAGATTTTCGGGCAGGTCAACCGCGCCGAAATGCATGGCAAGCCCGGTTGCGAAAACGGTCAGATAGAGCCGCCATCCCGATAACAGGCTGACACTTGCGGCGAGCCCCAGCAATTCGACGATACCCATCCAGCTTCTCCGTGGATCAGTTTCGGATGAAACGATGGTGCCAGCTTAGTTCGGTGGTGGCAATGGGCAGGGGCAAGAGTTTACGCGAAAGCGCCGCTCACTCTTTTGTGAATGGATGGGTAGGTCATCCCGCCGGGTGTGTGGTTGACGGCGGGATGACCAAGGGGGGCGATGGTCGGATTTACCGTTTGCGTGGTTTGCGCGTGACGCTGGTGTCGCGCGTTACCATGCCGTTGGAGCGCGAAACCGTATCGGTGCGGTTATAGATCTCGATGCCATAGCGCGAAGCCGAGCGGTTGGCGGTAAATCCGTTATCGGTGCGGGCCTTGGAGCCTGAATAGCTATATTCGCCACCCTTGGGCCCAGTGCCACTACCGGTTGCGGTCCAGCCATTTTCGGTCTTGGTACGCTCATAATCATAAGAGGATGTTTGCCCGTTAAAACCGGTGCGCGTGCCGCTGCTCGTGAAGCCGGTGTCGGTGCGCTGGCGGTCCCGCGAAGTGGTCGCAACGGCACCGTCGCTTTTGCGGGTGACCGACTTGTCGGAACTGAATGTGCCAGCATCCTTGTCGCGCACGGTGGTTTTTGTACCGCTGGCCTTGGGGCCGTCAAAGGTTGAGGTACGGGTCTGTGCCTCGGCAAAAGCGGTGCCGGTCAAAAGAGCGACGGTGAGTGTAAACGCAATCAGCTTTTTCATGACTTGGTCCTTTGCTGTCTGTCGAAAGGGCCAATTTCAGCCCTTCAGACATTCAACGCACGACCGTCTGATTCCCTTCGCTGGTGGGTTCGATTTTTTCTTCCACCGGCGCATCGGTGTGCGATTGCAACATTTCCCGCAATTCCTGTCGGATCGCGCGGCGCTCGGCTGGCGAAGCGTTGCGCAACTGCTGGCGCAGTTCAAGGATGCGGCCCTGTTGTTCGGGTACCAATTCGCGGAACGCCTCGCGCCTTGCTTCGACAGCGGGTTGCAGCCGTCCTTCTGGAACATCGGCCGGTGTCGTTGCAACGGGCGCCGCTTCGCTCTGCAATTTCCGCCGGACGATTTCGCGGCGGATTGTCTGGCGCGTGGCCGGGTCGGTCCGCAAGCGATGCTCGGCCATGGCATGGCGCAGCTCCGGTATGGTGACGTCCCCATTTTGCACCAATGTGCGGATTTCCTGCCGGGCTATCGCCATGCGTTCGTGCCGTGGCAGCGTGCGGAATTCGGGATCGTCGCGAAGTCGCTGGTAAAGACTGCGCACCGCTTCGCGACCTTGCGGCGTCGGTTGGATCTTCGCGTCCCCGTTCTCGGCCGACATGCTGGCGGCTTTCGCCGCGGGCTTGGGGGCGATCTGCTCCCGTTTGGGCAACTCGACCAGGTCAGCCTTGGCCAGTGCATCGCTGACGACGGGGACATAGATCGGTTCCCCGAAAAATCCTGAAGCGGCAGCCGTGGCCGTGGCAAGGCTGAAGGTCGCCGCAATCGCAACTATGCCGCCCGAGCGACGCCAGCCACTTCCACCAAAGCGGCGGCGTGGTGATGGCAAATGTTGGGCGACATCGGTCGCTATATGGGGCAGGTCGCCTGCTTCGATGCGGGCAATCAAGCGATCGCCAAATCCCTGCGGCAAAGGCGGAACGGTAAGCCGGTCCAGCGCAGCGGAGACATTTGGCGGAAATGCTGGCTCGCTCATGCCACGACTCCCTTGCTTTCGACGCAGTCGCGCAGCGAACCGCGCGCGCGGAACAGCAGCGATTCAAAAGCCTTCACTTGCATCGCCAGGATTTCCGCAGCCATGCGGTTCTGCCTTTCCTCATAATAAGTGAGCACAATTGCCGCTCGCTGGCGGTCCGGCAGTGCCTCGATGCAGTTGGCGACGGCGTTTCGGACCTCATCCTCTTCGATGGTTTCATCGGCAAGCGGGCTTTCATCTGCACGCTCCGGAACTGCATCGTCGGCAACAAAGCGGCGACGGCGCAGGCGATCGAGGCAGGCGTTGGTGGCAACGCGCGTCAGCCAAGCGGCAACGCCGCTGCCTCCAGGCTGCCAGCGATCTGCATGTTGCCAAAGCCGCAGCAATGCCTCTTGCGCGACATCTTCCGCCTCTTGCCGGTCGCCGAGCATGCGATAGGCGATCCGCCAGGCGATTTCGGCATGGCGATCGGCGAGTAAACGCAGCGCAGATGTGTCACGCGCGGCGACCTGCGCCATTAGCGCATCGTCGTTTTGATCGATCAAATGCTGCGGCTGTGTCGCCATCATTCACCCTGTTTCCTGGCCATCGATGATATAACGCAGCGGTTACAAAAACCCTTCGCGAAAAAATCATGGCTTGGCAGCGGGCTCCATTCATGCTGCATTGGCCGTCGATGTCTGAAGAATTATTGATCCACCCCGTCACCGGCGAAGTCATGCCGCCCGCGACTCCTGCAGCCACCATGGTAATATTCCGCAACAATCCGGAGGGCGGCCCGCCGCTGATCCTGATGGTCGAGCGGGTGAAGTCGATGGCCTTTGCCGGGGGTATGGTCGTATTTCCGGGCGGCAAGGTCGATGATCATGACCGGGCCTATGCTGGTATTCTCGATCATGGTCTGGACTTGCATGAAGCCGCTGCGCGACTGGCCGTCATCCGGGAAACCATCGAAGAGGCAGGCCTTGCACTGGCGCTTGATGGAGTGACCGACGCCGCCGATTGTGCAGAGGCGCGTGCGGCACTCTTTGACGGTGCCAGCCTTAAAGAAATCTGCGACGATTTCGGCTGGACCCCGCAACTCCACCAGCTGGTGCCTTGGGCACGCTGGCGCCCACCCAATCTTGAAACGCGCGTGTTCGATACGCGCTTCTACCTGTTGGATGCTGGCGATGCGCATCTGCCAGCAGTGGTCGACAACACCGAAAACCGCATGCTGTTCTGGGATAGCGCGCCGGGGATACTAGACAAGATCGCCCGCAAAGAAGTTAAGGCCATATTCCCAACCGTGCGCAACCTGGAACGGCTGGCGCAATTTGAAAGTTTTGAAGATGCCGCTTCGCATGCCGCCCAATATCCAGTGAAATTGTTGCTGACCTATGTTGAGGAGCGTGACGGCGTTCCGCACATCTGCATTCCCGACGGGCACGGCTATCCGGTGGTGGCCGAAGCAATGACCACGGCAACGCGCGGCTAGACGCTTGGCGATTTTCGAACAGCTTCAGGGGCTATTGGGCGTTGTGCTCATCGTCCTTTTGGCATGGGCATTTTCTGAAAACCGCAAACAGCTTCCAAGCTGGCGCTGGATTGGCGGCGCGATGCTGTTGCAACTGGCGCTTGCGATTTTGATCGTGCGCGTGCCTCTGATCTGGGATGCGATCAATCTTGCCAACCATGCAGTACAGGCAATCGAAAAGGCAACATTGGTCGGTTCCAGCTATATGTTCGGTTATCTCGGTGGTGCCCCTTTGCCCTTTCCAATGGCGGAGGGCAGCCAGCCGCCGTTGATCATAGCCTTTCAGATCCTGCCGCTGGTGATCGTCTTTTCGGCAATCTCGGCCCTGCTCTGGCACTGGAAAATCCTGTCCTGGATTGTGCGGGGTTTGAGTTGGGCACTGCAGCGAACCCTGGGCGTTAGCGGCGTTGTTGGGCTGGGCGGCGGCGCGAACATATTCTTGGGCGTTGTTGAAGCGCCCTTGGTGCTGCGCGCTTATTTCGAACGGATGAGCCGGAGCGAATTGTTCATGGTGATGGCGCTCACCATGTCGACAATTTCGGGCGCTATCCTGATCCTTTACGCCACGACCCTGTCCAAGACCGTGCCCAACGCTGTAGGGCACATGATTTCCGCCTCGTTGATCTCACTGCCTGCGGCAGTGCTGATCGCGCGACTGATGTTGCCGGGCGATGGCAGTACAGCGACCGATCCCGATGATACCAGCCTCAAATATGACAGCAGCATCGATGCGATCATTCGTGGCACAATGGATGGGATACAACTGTTCCTCGCCGTGATTGGCGTGATCATCGTGGTTTTTGCGCTGGTCGCACTTGTGGACCAAATGCTGGGTGTGCTGCCAATGGTGGGCGGCGAGGAACTGACGCTGCGCCGAATGTTCGGTTGGTTGTTTGCGCCATTGATGTGGGCGATCGGCGTTCCATGGAGCGAGGCACCCACTGCAGGCGCACTGATGGGCACCAAGGCGATCCTCAACGAATATGTCGCTTATCTCGATCTGGCAGCGCTTCCGGCGGGCGAACTCGGGCCGCGCAGCCAGTTGATCGTCACTTATGCGCTGTGCGGCGTCGCCAATCTGGCGAGCGTCGGGTTGCTGGTCTCAACCATCGGCACGCTCTGCCCCGACCGCCGCGGCGAGGCCGCAGCGCTGGGTGTGAAGAGCTGGATTGCCGGCAACCTCGCCTCCGCGATGACCGGTGCGGTCATCGGGTTGGTGACTGCGGTTTAGATCAATCTTCCGGAGCGATGGTGACAACGAGGCCTTCGAGCGCGTCGTTCACCTGGATCTGGCACGACAGGCGCGAGCTTTCATTGCGGCTGTCGGTTGAGTCGAGCAGGTCATTCTCGTCTTCGCTCATCGCCGGAACCTTATCGGCAAAGGCGCTGTCGACATAGACGTGGCAGGTCGCGCAGCTGCAGCAGCCGCCGCAAAGCGCCAGCAATTCGTCAAAGCCGTTGTCGCGGATCACTTCCATCAACGAAAGGCCGTTCTGGGCTTCAACTTCCTGTGCCGAGCCGTTGCGGGCAATGACGGTAATCTTGGGCATGCGGAACTCCCCTGTACTAATCACGAATTTGCGCGCCTGATATAAGGCGCTTGACGTTAAGGGAAGCCACTTTTTGTGGACAAAAATCATCGGGCACTTGGCCTTGGGCGGGCCGCTCCCTATGTCCGGCAACCAAAGCAACAGGATTCTCGCAAATGTCAGACCGTCACGCGCCCGTTATCATCATTGGCTCCGGCCCCGCCGGCTATACCGCTGCGGTCTATGCCGCGCGCGCAAATCTAAAGCCGATGATTATCACCGGGGTCGAAGTCGGTGGTCAGTTGATGACCACGACCGAGGTCGACAACTGGCCGGGCGACGATGCTGGGGTGATGGGCCCAGAGCTGATGGAGCGGATGAGGAAGCATGCCGAGCGTTTCGGCACTCGGATCGAAAATGACTATATCGAAAAGGTCGATTTTTCGAAGCGCCCCTTCACGCTTACCGGCGGTGCAGGTGACTACACGGCTGATGCGGTGATCATCGCAACAGGTGCGAGCGCACAGTATCTGGGGCTGCCGTCAGAACAGGCGTTTATGGGCAAAGGTGTTTCGGCCTGCGCCACTTGCGACGGCTTTTTCTATCGCAACAAGCCCGTGGCGGTGATCGGAGGCGGAAATACCGCTGTCGAAGAGGCGCTCTACCTTGCCAATATCGCCAGCCATGTCACGTTGGTGCATCGTCGCGACAAGCTGAAATCCGAAAAGATCCTGCAAGACCGGCTTTTCGCGCGTGAGGCGGAGGGCAAGGTGACGATCAAGTGGAACCACACGCTCGATGAAGTGCTCGGCGATGCGATGGGCGTTACCGGTATGCGGATCAAATCGACGCAGGATGGTTCGACCGAGGATGTGGAACTCCACGGCGTGTTCGTTGCGATCGGCCACAAGCCGAACACGCAGATTTTCGAAGGCCATCTCGATATGGATGGCGGCTATATCAAGGTGCGTGGCGGCAACCAGCAACAGTCAACCGAAACCAGCGTCCCCGGCGTTTTTGCCTGTGGCGATGTGATGGACCATGTCTATCGCCAAGCAGTAACGAGCGCGGGCACAGGCTGCATGGCCGCGCTCGATGCCGAACGGTTTATCGACGCAAGTCTCTAGGATCTTGTCTTTGCCGGCATGAAGCTGCTCTTGCGGAGCAGCGCGGCGCTAATCAATGCAACCAGCATCCCTACAGGGGCAATTTCGGCCAAGGTGATTGCCACACGGAACAGCGGGTTGGCATATTGTACCTCGAACGCCTTCATCTCGGCAGTGAATTTGGCGATTTCAGCTGCCGGTGCACCTGCCGCCTGTTTGGCCGCTATTGTGCTGTCTACATACGCGCCCATGAAGCTGTAATCGGTGGCGTACATATAGATTTCCCAGCCAATCACATAGAAAAGCGACGCAACCGCCGCGATGCCCAGCCCGACGCCAACGGCAGGCCAGAAACGGATCACACCGCCCAACACCGTGTCGCGATATTTTTTTACACCAATGAACACCATGCTCAGTGCGACCAGCATGATGGTGTAGCCCACGAACACATTATGATCGTCGATCTCCGCACCCATCAACCACCCGACCAGGAAACTGCTGGCAAGCACCAAACCGCTTATGGTGCCGTAAACTCCGATAATCCGTCCCATATCCTGTCTCCTTTTTCTGGACGGGCCAGAGCTAAGCCGCCTTTACGACGCAGGCTATCGCCCAAACGGGTGATTGGGGCAGTATCGCCCGATTTCATGGTAATATGTCCAGCGTTCGCGCCTTGTGGATCGCCTCGGTCCTGTTGGCCGCTTCCAGCTTTTCGAACAGTCGCGCGACATGGGTCTTCACGGTATTGGGGGAAATGCCGAGCCGGCGGGCAATCACCTTGTTCGCAGCACCTGAGGCGAGCAGATCGAGCACCTCGCACTCGCGATCGCTGATGCCGAGCGAGCGAATAGCAGCAATATTGCGTTCGAATGCGGGACCACTCGGCCGCGCAGTCAGCCGGTTGCCGACCCAGATCCCCAATGCGACAAAAAAGATAGCGACGACGCCGACATAAAATTCGGTCGACCATGCGCGCACTGCATGTTTGTAGTCGAGCCATTCGAGCACAAATGCCCCGCCCGCCAGCGCCAATCCATAAAGGATCATCACCCTCCACATCTGCCCGAATAAACCATCTCGAAGGATGCGAGGCAAGTGACTTGCCAAGCATGGCTGTATCACATAGTTAACACAGCGGATGGGGGAGAAAAATCATGGCATTCAATCCGGCAGCGGAAACCGCCCGCTATATCGATAGCCTTGGGCCAGAGGCTTTGCAGAAAGCGGCGGACTATACCAGTGCGAGCCATTGGATGTCGCTCTGGGGTCTTCTCGCCTCCGCTGTTGTCACCTGGATCATCGTCCGGCTCGGCATTCTCGACAAGGTTTCGGCGAAACTGGAAAAGCGGGGATGGAGCCTGCGCACTTGGCTGGTGGGCTTCACCTATTTCATTTCCTCTGCCGTAATAGGCTTGCCCTGGGGTATCTACCAGGAGTGGGGTTTTGAAAAATCCTATGGTCGTACCGGCCAGCCGCTCGCAGACTTTCTGATGCAAGATGCAATCGGGACGGTACTTTCCAGCCTACTTGGCGCGCTGTTTTTCCTCGGAATTTATGCGCTGATCCGCAAGGCAGGCAAGCGCTGGTGGTTATGGTCGGGCGGGCTGGCCGCTATCGCAGGGGGCGCGACGTTGCTGCTTTCACCGGTGCTGATAGAGCCTCTCTTCAATGAGTATAAGCCGTTACAGGACGGCCCGGTAAAGGCGGCGCTGGTGGATATGGCGGCTGAGGCCGGCATTCCGGCAGACCGCATTTTTGTTTATGATGGCTCGCGCCAGTCGAACAATTTCACCGCCAATGTTTCAGGGCTATTCGGATCGAAGCGTATCGCGATTTCGGACGTGGCGCTGAAAGGCGCGTCGCTTGACGAAGTGAAGGCGGTGACAGGCCATGAAATCGGCCATTATGTCAGCGGCCATATCTGGCGGATGGTCGGCGTACTGGTGTTGCTCGCAATGGTGCTGTTCTTCCTCGCCGACCGCCTGTTTCCGCGAATGGCGCGACTGTTTGGCAGTACGGCCAGCATCGGCGATCCACACGGGCTGCCGATACTGATTTTCACCGTCGGCTTTCTTGGATTATTTGCCCAACCGGTAATGAACGCGGTCATTCGGCAGGGCGAGCGTGAGGCAGACAATTATTCACTTCGCCATGTGAACCTGCCCGACGCATTGGCAAGCGCGTTGGTGAAGACCGCCGAATATCGATACCCTAGGCCCAGCGCCTTGCAGGAGGCGTTGTTCTACACCCATCCATCGGTTGAATGGCGGGTGCGCAATGCGATGGAGTGGAAATCGAAGGGAATGGAAAAGGCGGGGCGTTAAGCCGCCGCCTTTTTCTCCAATCGGAATTTGTGCAGCAGCGGCTCGGTATAGCCGCTGGGCTGCGCTACACCTTCATAAACCAGCGCACGTGCGGCCTTGAGGGCGATGCTGTTGCCTTCCAGCTTTTCGTAGAACGGATCACCGGCATTCTGCGCGTCGACCTTGGCTGCCATCTTCGTAAAGGCGGCATCGACCTGTTCGGGGGTGCACACACCGTGGAGCAGCCAGTTGGCGATATGCTGCGACGATATGCGCAGAGTGGCGCGGTCTTCCATCAGGCCGATATCGTGGATGTCGGGAACCTTTGAACAGCCAATGCCCTGGTCGATCCAGCGCACGACATAGCCAAGGATGCCTTGTGCGTTATTCTCTAGTTCTTGCTGCACTTCTTCAGCAGACCAGTTGTGGCCACGCGGCGCTGCGGGGATGGTCAGCAAGGCATCGAGTGCCGGGGTTTCCTTGCTGGCCAGCTCCTTTTGCACCTCGAACACATCGACCATGTGGTAATGCATTGCGTGCAGTGTTGCGGCAGTGGGCGAGGGGACCCAGGCGGTGTTTGCGCCCGATTTGGGATGGCCGATCTTTTGCGCCATCATGTCTTTCATCATGTCGGGCGCGGCCCACATGCCCTTGCCGATCTGCGCCTTGCCCGAAAGCCCGCTGCTGAGGCCGATCTGGACGTTGCGCGATTCATAAGCCTGAATCCAGGTGCTCGCCTTCATGTCCGCTTTGCGGATCATCGGTCCGGCCTGCATCGCACTGTGCATCTCGTCGCCAGTGCGATCAAGGAAGCCGGTGTTGATGAAGACGATACGGTCGCGCACGGCATAAATGCACGCGGCGAGATTCGCGCTGGTGCGGCGTTCTTCGTCCATCACGCCGACCTTGATCGTGTGCCGGTCGAGACCCAGCAGGTCTTCGACTGCATCGAACAGGTCGTTGGTGAAGGCGCATTCCTCTGGCCCGTGCTGCTTGGGCTTGACGATATAGATGCTGCCCGCGCGGCTGTTCCTGTATTTGCCCAGACCGAGCAGGTCGTGCATCGCGCAGAGCGAGGTGAAGACCGCGTCGAGAATGCCCTCGGGCGCTTCGCTGCCATCCGATAGCAGCACCGCAGGGTTGGTCATCAAATGACCGACATTGCGCACAAACATCACCGAGCGGCCGTGCAGCAACTCTTCATCCCACTCGCGATCATCTTCGAGCGCGCGGGTCATGGTGGTGCCGCCTTTTTCAAAGCTGGCGGTTAGATCGCCGCGCATCAGGCCGAGCCAGTTAGTATAGCCCTTCACCTTGTCTTCGGCATCGACTGCCGCAACCGAATCCTCAAGATCGATGATGGTCGTCAGTGCGGCTTCGAGGATCACATCTGCGATGCCTGCCTTGTCGGTCTTGCCGACCGGATGTTCGCGATCGATGACGATTTCAATGCCAAGGCCATTGTGGCGCAACAGGATATCGTCACCGCGGCGGATGATCGGAACCGAGGCGTCGGCCAATTGCAGGTCGCCGCCATCCCAATCCGCCCAGCTGCCATTGGCGAGCGGTGCTGCCTGATCGAGGAATTTGCGCGCATAAGCGATCACCGCATCGCCGCGTTCTGTATCGTAACCTCCGGGGCGTGCCGCCGGGGCATCGAGCACATCAGTGCCGTACAAGGCGTCATAGAGGCTGCCCCAACGCGCATTAGCGGCATTGAGCACGAAACGATCGTTGAGCGCGGGCACCACCAATTGCGGGCCGGCCATCAGCGCTATTTCGGCATCGACATTTTTCGTGCCGATCTCAAATCCGACAGGCTCGGGAACCAGATAGCCGATTTCGGTCAGGAATTTCCGGTAAGCGCCCATATCGGCAATCGGGCCGGGATTTGCCTTGTGCCATGTATCAAGCTTGGCCTGAATGTCATCGCGCTTGGCAAGCAACGCGCGGTTGACCGGCACGAATCGCGCAAGGATATCGGCAAGCCCTTGCCAAAGCGCAGCGGCCTCTACACCGGTTCCGGGCAAAGCCTTGCTCTCGACAAAATCGGCCAGAATGGACGCAATTTGCAGTCCGGCGCGGTTCACATAGTCTGACATATTGGCTCCAATAGGTGGGTTTTGGGGCCTGGGGAGATCGGCTTTATGCTCTGCGCGTGCCCTAGCCGCACTTTACGCCCAGCAAAAGCAGAAAGTGCATAGATCCTATTTGGTTCCAGAAATGCGACGAATGGAGTTGGTTACGACCGAATTAGTCAATGTTACACATTGAAAGGTGAGTTGAAAAAGCTAGATACAACGCCAACAAAGCCGGACAACGATCCGGCAAAAAACGGGTTAGTTGAAAAAATGGAAGACAGGATTGTCATTGCCCTCGGCCTTTTGGCCGCGATGCTTGCAGGCGGCACTTGGTTGGTGATCGCCCGGATCAGGGCGCGGCGCGCCTTTGAATATCGTCAATCGGGCCGCGGCAAAGGACTCGACTGATCGGTCAGCGGGACGGATATTTTTCCGCCATGTAAGCTAATGAGCGATGACATAACTGCTCCAGTACCGCTGGGTCCACATCGGCAAGGCGCTTGATGTAGAGGCATGATTTGCCCGTTTTGTGTTTGCCAAGGCGCGCCAAAAGTTCGGAATGCCCTTCGAAACCATCGATCAGGTACAGCACGGTCTGCCCCTTGCGCGGTGAAAAGCCGATACGACACATATCGCCCTCACGTCCGCTTTCATATCTGTAGTGATAACTGCCGAATCCGACGATCGACGGGCCCCACATTTTGGCGGGCTCGCCCGAAAGCTTCTCCATCATCGCCCTGATGTTTTCCGCATCGGAGCGCTGGCTTGAGTCCGCGACGGCAGCGATAAAGTCATCTACGCTGACATCGGTTGCCTTGGTCTTGTTTTCGGCTCTGGTCATGATCTGCCCTCCACGGCGGCATCATATGCCCTTTAGGTGATCAAGCCAATTCCCCACCTTTTGGGCCCCAAAATATTACCCAGGTTGAGAAATCATCGCTGAAATCCTCGAAACGATGTGCGATCCCCGCTTTGACAAACAGGACGTCATGCGGAGCGAAGGCGATGCGCTCCTCGCCATTTACGAACCAGCCAGTTCCGCTGGCGATGATGTATAGTTCATCTTGATCATGCGGTGTCTGGTCGTCGATACCGGAGGGTACATAAAGTCCGACGCGCATCGTGCCGTGACGGATCGGATAGTGGAACTGCTGGTCTACGGGCTGCGTCGCCAGGATCGCGTCGATTGCGCTTTTTGAACTTTGCCATGTCATCCGATTGCTCCCTTGTTCAACGCTGCAATCCCTGCGGCCAGCGCATGGACGCGTTCGCGAAAGTTCGCGGGCGACAGGATCACCATTTCGGCCCCGATCATCAAAATTTCGCGCGCGCCATGATCGCTATTCTCAATGGCGATTTCGGCAAGTGCCCAGCCGTCATCGCCGATTTGCGCCGATCGCGCGGCCGCTGCCCCGCGCGGTGACAGCGCCGCCAAGCGCTTGAGTCCCAGCGGGGAAAGCCGGAGCGTCGCGATTTCCGAGAAAAGTTCAGTCTCGAACCGCGCCTGCTCGGTTTGCCACCAAGCAGCCAGATCAAAGTCACCGGGGCGTTCGAACTCTTCATCAAGCAACGCAAGCGACTGGATATCGGATATGTTGAAAATCCGTACTTTTCCATGCCCGCGCCCCACCAGATACCAGTGCCCGGCCTTGAGTACGAGGCCCAGTGGTTCAACCCGCCAATCCGCCCGCGCCTTCCAACTATCATAGGTCATCGTCAGCAAACGCCGGTCGAGCACCGCGCGCGCGACCCGCGACAGGAAGGGTGTCGGGCGGGCGGCCCGGTACCAGTCGCGACTGTCGAGGTGGAAACGTCCGGCGATGCGGTTGGCCTCCTCGCTGCCTGCCTTGGGCAGCGCGGCAAGCAGTTTGTTGCGCGCCCGGGTTGCTGCATCGCCGAGCCCCATGGCCTGTGCCTCGCCCGGTAGGCCGATCAGAAGCATCGCCTCGGCCTCGGATGCATCCAGCCCGGTGAGTTTGGTACGATAACCGTCGAGCAACTGGAATCCCCCGCCTGGTCCGCGATCGCCGTAGACCGGGACACCCGCTGCGCTAAGCGCATCGATATCGCGATAGATGGTGCGGACCGAAACTTCGAACTCCTCCGCAAGTTCTTCCGCAGTCAGCCGTTGCCGCAGTTGCAGCAGGATCAGGATCGACAAGAGGCGGCTGGCTCGCATTTATTTCATGTAGCAAAAAATAACTGACAAATCCTGTCAGTTATTGGGCTGTATCGCCGCTCTTTCTGTATCTGAAAAGAGGCTGGCACATGGAACGACGGACTGTCTTGCAAGGTGGCACTGGTTTGCTGCTTGGCGCGCTGGCTACCGCTTTATCCGCACGCGCCGCATCAGGAGGTATTATGGAAACACCGATCGACACCGATTACACGCCCGCAGGCAAAGGCATTATCACCGGCAAAGGGATGGGTGATTTCGACTTCCTCGCGGGTGAGCGGCGCATCCGGCACAAACGGTTGAAGGATGGCACCAAGGACGAATGGCAGCGGTTCGATAGCGGTGCCACCGTCCACCGCGTCCTCAATGGCATGGGCAGTATCGAAGAGCTGCGCAAGGCCGATGGCAGCGACATGGGCATGGGCGTGCGTGTCTGGTTGCCGCAGGAAAAGAAATGGGCCGATCATTGGACCAGCGCCGGTAACGGTGTGGTCAACCCGCCGCAAAAAGGCGAATTCATCGATGGGGAAGGCGTTTTTATTTCGGAAGACGAGGTCGAGGGGGTCAAGTGGCTGTATCGCGGCGTGTGGGACCGGATCACTCCAACTGGTTGCCGCTGGCACCAGTCTACCTCCAGCAATGGCGGCAAGAGTTGGGAATGGAATTGGTGGATGGAATGGACCCGGATCTAGGGAGGCGGCATCAATGATTGAGAAGCTTTGTTTCGCTGTTTTAGCGCTCATCCATATCGTCCCCGCGTCTATGTTATTTCGGCCGCAGGCGATAGGGCGGCTCTACCGCATCGATGCGATTGGGCCGCTGCTCGCACTGCTCCAGCATCGCGCGGCATTGTTTGCCATTGTTGTGCTCGCGTGCATTTGGGCGATGGTCGATCCCGCGTCGCGCCGCCTTGCCGTTGCGGTGATCGCAACGAGCATGCTCTCCTTCCTCGCAATTTACTGGCATGCGGGATCCCCACCGGCACTCAAAAGCATAGCGCTGGCCGATCTGGCGGGGTTGCCTTTTCTGGCGATCGTGGGTTGGATCGCTTTTGCTCGATAGCAAAGCGGGACTTGTCAAAACATCGGGCGGCGCATAAAGCGCAGCCGTCATCTGGGGAGTAGCCAGCCGTTTCCATAGGGAAGCGGGACATGCATCAACATATTTGGCCGAGAGGCCATGGTGCATGTGGGGCAGCGCAAAGCTGCCCAAGGCGAGACCAATGGCATCGGCGGTCCGTTCCGGCTGGGCGGGGCTGCTGGTGGCATTGCGTCTGTTTCCTGCCCGGCCCCGGAAGTGTTTCATGGAAGCTTTTTTCACCTCCACGGCCATCGTCGCCTTTGCCGAAATTGGCGACAAGACGATGTTGCTCGCCATTTTGCTGGCCACGCGGTTCCGTCAGCCCTTGCCCATCATTCTGGGCATATTGGCCGCCACCCTTCTCAACCACGCGCTGGCGGCTTTCGCAGGGCAACAGGTGGCCGGTTTGCTCGACGCGCCGTGGTTCCGCTGGGCGGTTGCGTTGGGTTTTGTCGCAATGGCACTCTGGACATTGGTGCCCGACAAGATCGATGATGATGCAGGCGAGGTCAGCCACAAGGGTAGTGTCTTCCTGACAACCACCATCGCATTTTTCCTGGTGGAAATGGGCGACAAGACACAGATCGCAACGGTCGCATTAGGCGCGCAGTATCAATCGGTGTTTATGGTAGCCGCTGGAACCACGCTCGGCATGATGATCGCAAATGTGCCTGCGGTCTATCTGGGTGAAGAACTGGTCAAACGCGTGCCGCTCAACGTCATGCGCTGGATCGCGGCCGGTCTGTTCTTGGCGCTTGGTGTCTGGCAGATATGGGGCTTGGCGGTCTAGGCGGTTGCGCGCTTGGCTCCCCCCTGCTAGCGGCGCGCGCGACGATTTTTGCGCAAAGGTTCCCCAATGAAAGATTCGGTCAAACGCGTTGTCCTTGCCTATTCGGGCGGTCTCGACACCAGCGTCATCCTGAAATGGCTGCAGGTCGAATATGGCTGCGAGGTGGTGACCTTCACCGCAGACCTCGGACAAGGGGAAGAACTGGAGCCGGCGCGCAAAAAGGCCGAGTTGATGGGTATTCCAGACCATCACATCTACATTGATGATCTGCGTGAGGAATTTGTCCGCGATTTCGTCTTCCCGATGATGCGCGCCAATGCGCGATATGAAGGTGATTATTTGCTCGGTACTTCAATCGCACGCCCGCTCATTTCCAAGCGGTTGATCGAGATTGCATCCGAAACCGGTGCCGATGCCATCGCGCATGGCGCGACCGGCAAGGGCAATGACCAGGTGCGTTTCGAGCTGTCGGCCTATGCGCTCAACCCGGATATCAAGGTGATCGCTCCCTGGCGCGAATGGGATCTGACCAGCCGTACCCGCCTTATTGAATGGGCAGAGCAGCACCAGATTCCGGTGCCAAAGGATAAGCGCGGCGAAAGCCCCTTTTCGACCGACGCGAACCTGCTCCACACCTCGTCCGAGGGTAAATGCCTTGAGGATCCGTGGGAAGAAACGCCCGACTATGTCTATTCGCGCACCGTCAACCCTGAGGACGCGCCCGACCAGCCCGAATATATCACCATCGATTTCGAAAAGGGCGATGGTGTTGCGCTGAATGGCGAAGCGATGAGCCCGGCGACGTTGCTTGCCGCGCTAAACGATCTCGGCCGCAAGCATGGAATTGGCCGCCTCGACTTGGTCGAGAACCGCTTCGTAGGGATGAAATCACGCGGCATGTACGAAACACCGGGCGGCGAAATCTATGCTCGCGCGCATCGCGGCATCGAAAGCATCACGCTTGATCGCGGCGCAGCGCATCTCAAGGATGAGCTGATGCCGAAATATGCAGAGCTCATTTACAACGGCTTCTGGTTCTCGCCAGAGCGCGAGATGCTGCAGGCAGCCATCGACCATAGCCAGGCCAATGTTTCGGGCACGGTTCGGGTAAAGCTCTACAAGGGCAGCGCCTCGGTCGTTGGGCGCAAATCGCCGAATAGCCTGTACAGCGAAAAGGTTGTGACCTTTGAGGATGATGCGGGCGCCTATGACCAGAAGGATGCGGCAGGCTTTATCAAGCTCAACGCACTCCGCCTGCGTTTGCTGGCGCGCCAAGGCAAGGCCTGATAAAGGCGGCCGATGGATTGGCCGCTTTTCAACATCTGCCTGCTGACGCTGGTGATCCACCTTATCGGCGCGCTTGCCTATGCCGCGCGTATTGCCGGAGTACGGACGCACAAGATTGCCCTGAGTTTTGCGTTGTTCAATGTGCTGGTGCTGGTGTCACGGACTTCGAACAGTTTCCTCGGGCCCTTCCTCGCAAAGCGGATCGAGAATGCGATTGCCGATGGTACCGGCGAGCGGCTTCTGATGGATATGCGGCTGGTGCTGCTTTCGGCAACAGTTGCCACCATCCTCGGCGCACTGGCTGTGCCAACCGTGCAACGCTGGTTCACTGCGGCCATTGATGAATTCCAGCACCATCGCTCGGTTGCCAAGCTGGCGTGGAGCGCGCTGACGCCCAAGGGTATGAAAACGGTGGCACGCGCTGTGAAACTGCCGAGCAGCCAGCACCTCAAGCTTTGGACCAAACCCGCGGCGGTTTCCTGGCGGGTGATAGCGATGAATGTGGTCGCTCAAGCACTGCTGACGGTCGGTGTGATCGCGTCGCTTTATGCCGGCTACCTCCACCCCGAATTCCGCGTGACGGCATCGCAATTGTCGGCGGTGGTCAATGGTTTTGCGACCATCCTGCTCTTCGTCCTCATTGATCCTCAACTCTCGGTCATGACCGACGATGTTGTTGAAGGCCGCGTCAGCCAGCCCGAATATCGCCGTACTATCGTCTGGCTGTCGATGAGCCGGATTGCCGGCACATTGCTGGCGCAGGCGATGCTCGTACCTGCGGCAGCTTTGATCGTCTGGGTGGCTGTGCGCGTCTAGGCGGTTTGGCAATCGCTTTTTTAACCCTTTTCCGCTATTTGCGGCGATTGTGACCAGGGCAGAAACCACCAGTATCGATATGCGACCAAGCTCGGCCGTTAGCACGGCTGTCGGGCTTGCAGGGCTTGCCGGGTTGGCACTGTGGGTCTTCATCGCGCGCAATTTTGGTAGCATCGCTGCATCGCTAGGCTATCCCGGATTGCCTGAGCGTGCTGCCGGGCCCTATGCAGCGCTGATCGCCGTCGTCGCCTGCGGCCTTCCAATGATCCTGTGGTCGTTATTGGTTGATAAGGTTCATCGCCGTCCGTCCACAGGCCTCGATTGGTCGCTCAAACGGCCGGTCGCCGAAGTGCTCGATACCAGCATCATCAAGATTGCCGGGCTCTGGGCGACATGGGCGGGCATTGCCGCGCTTTATATGCTCTGCCGCTGGTATTGGGCCGGGCAGTATCTGTTTTCGATGGAGGTCTTCACCCTCATCGCCATTCCCTTGGTGATCGTCTCGGTGCCTTATGTCGTCTGGCTCGATCGCTACATGGTCGACCCCCGCGATGGCGGTTGGCACTTTGGCGCGTGGATCGCTGGACGTGACGATTGGGATGGAGAGGAAATTCGCCATCATTTGCGCGCATGGGCGGTAAAAGGTTTTTTCCTGGCTTTCATGGTCTCGATTGTCCCGCCGGGATTCCGCGATCTGGTAAACATGAACTTTGCCGAGGTCTGGCAAAATCCGGTGTGGCTCGCGAACGCGCTGATCACGACGATGTTCGTGGTTGATGTGCAGTTCGCAACGGTCGGTTATGCGCTGACGATGAAGCCGCTTGATGCGCATATCAGAACTGCCAACCCATATCTGTCCGGTTGGGTAGCGGCACTGATCTGCTATCCGCCCTTCATCCTGATGAACAATGGCGGGCCGCTCGACTACCATGTCGCGACTAGCGATTGGGCCTATTGGTTTGATGGGCAGATGGGGCTTTTGTGGTTCTGGGGCGCGATCCTCGTCATCTTGACCGCTATCTATGCCTGGGCGACGGTTGCCTTTGGCTTGCGTTTTTCGAACCTGACGCATCGCGGGATTTTGACGCACGGCCCCTATCGCTGGACCAAGCATCCCGCCTATCTCAGCAAAAATGCCTATTGGTGGCTCGCCACCTTACCCTTCCTTGTCACCAGCGGCAGTATAGCCGACATGGCGCGCAATACAGCGCTGCTCGCACTGGTGAGCGCGGTCTATTACTGGCGTGCCAAGACCGAGGAAAAGCATCTCATGGCTGACCCTGCCTATGCCGACTATACGGCATGGATGGATCGCAATGCCCCAATCACGCGCGGTTTCAACCGGCTGCGCAGGCTGCTTGGTTCACGGGTCAAGGCAAACGCTCCGGCGCACCCTGCCGAATAGGGGTTTAATCGCGCGATTAATGTGATAGCCTCTTCCCCACTTTGGAGGAGGAGAGTCGGCCATGCATGATATGGTTATTCGCGGCGGAACGATCGTCGACGGCACGGGCGCAGCGCGTTTTACGGGGGATATTGCAATCGACAACGGCCTGATCAGCCAGGTCGGCAAGGTCAGCGGCAGCGGCAAGGAAGAGATTGATGCCACCGGCATGATCGTCGCACCGGGCTGGGTCGATGTGCACACCCATTATGACGGCCAGGCGACTTGGGACCAGGAAATGGCCCCATCAAGCTGGCATGGCGTGACCACTGTCGTCATGGGCAATTGCGGCGTCGGCTTTGCGCCTGCCAAGCCTGACCGGCACGAATGGCTGATCAGCCTGATGGAAGGCGTCGAGGATATTCCGGGCACCGCCTTGTCGGAAGGGATGAGCTGGAACTGGGAAACCTTCCCTGAATATCTGGACGAGCTGGAGCGGCTGCCGCGCACCGTCGATATTGGCACGCATGTGCCGCACGGCGCGGTGCGTGCATATGTGCTTGGCGATCGGGAACAGCCGGGCGCCGTACCCACTGCCGAGGACATCGCCGAAATGTCCCGCATCGTCGAGGAAGGCGTGCGCGCCGGGGCGCTCGGTTTTTCGACATCGCGTACCATCCTGCACAAGTCGATCGATGGTGAACTGGTGCCGGGTACTACTGCGACCGCAGAGGAACTGATCGAAATCGGGCGCGGAATGGGCCGGGTCGGCTATGGCGTGTTCGAAATGGCCTCTGACCTGAAACGCGAGTGGAATGAATTTGAATGGATGGGTGCGCTCAGCCGCGAAACCGGCTTGCCGGTCACCTTCGCCGCGCTCCAGTCGATTGCCAAGGAACTGCCGCTCGACGAGCAGATTTCCGAAATGCGTGCGCAGAACGATAATGGCGCCAATATCGTCGCGCAGATCGCGCTGCGCGGCAATGGCATCATCATGGCGTGGCAGGGAACAGTGCACCCCTTCCGCTTCTCACCCGTCTGGGCCGAAATTGACGCGCTGCCATGGGATCAGCAACTGGCGAAACTCAAGGATCCGGAGTTCCGCCAGCGGATGATCGACACACCGTCCGAAATCCCGGATGTCGACGTCGCCGACCTGTACCGGATCATCGCTGGTGGTTGGATGGTCCAATATGAAATGGGGCCCGATTTCGATTACGAGCCTACCGCTGCGGACAGTATCGCGGCGCGGGCGGCTGCGGCTGGCAAGTCGGGCATTGAATATGCCTATGACTTGCTGATGAAGGATGACGGCAAGGGATTCATCTATTTTCCCATCCTCAACTATGCCGACGGCAATCTCGACTTCCTAGAGGCTTTGCAGGAATCGGACGACACGGTGAACTCGCTCTCCGATGGCGGCGCGCACTGTGGCACCATTTGCGATGCAGCCTCACCCACCTTCATGCTGCAGCATTGGGTGCGTGATCGCAAACGCGGCAAGCGTATCAGCCTCGAAAACGCCGTGAAGCGCCAGTGCCGCGATACAGCCGTGCTCTATGGCCTCGAAGATCGCGGCGTGCTTGCACCTGGCTATCTTGCTGACATTAACATCATCGATTTCGACAAGCTGAAGTTGGGTAAACCTTGGCTCGCCTTCGATCTGCCAGCGGGTGGCAAGCGCCTTCTGCAAAAGGCAGAGGGCTATCGCTATACGATCAAGTCGGGCGAAGTGACCTTCAAGGACGGCGTGTGCACCGGCGTGTATCCGGGCGGCCTGATCCGTGGGCCGCAACGCGTCGAAATGGCGATCGCAGCCGAGTAAGCATCGCCCAATTTTTGCGGACAAGTCGGGGCGTTCAATCGGGCGCCCCGATTTTTTTGTGCCTAATTTTGCCTTAACCCCGCCTCTGGGCACGAAGTTAACCAGCCTTCGCGATATGTTTCTTCACTAGAAAAAATGGTCTTTTGTTCAGGAGGAAATGAACATGTCGCCCGATACCGCCTTGGTAGCCGTCACCGCTCTCGGTTTTGCGTCGGTGTTCCTCGCGCTGGTCATCGGCCTCAGCGATGGCGACGCAAAGTCGCTGGTGTCGTCGGTCGCAAGTTTGACTCCGGCCGCGCGCAAGCAGGCGCAGCTTGCCCACCTGAAATATCTGACGGGTATTGCCGATGAAGCCATCGAAGCACGTCGCAACGGCAAAAAGCTGGGGCGGTGGGAAGATGAGAAACTGAGTTAGAATCGGGGGCGTCCTGGTCCACCTGCGGAAAGCCTCTCCCTAGGCTCCGCAACGCTCCCCGGTGAATGGCGGTCGTGTCGTACCCCCGGCACGACCGCCCTTTGTTTTTGCGGCCTTAGTTTTCCTGCGGCTCGGTCTGGTTGACCCGGCGAGGTCGTTCATAATCGCGACCTGGCCTTGCAGTTCTGGGTTGGGCAACTGCGGGTGCAGGTGCAGCCGACTGTTGCGACTGGGGTTGCTGCGGTGCCTGCCAGCCCCTGCGATTGCCATCGCGCATGCGAGGAGTGCTTCCTTCAGCCCCCCGTCGCCAGCCGCGGCCATCTCCGCGACCTGACGGTTGTTCGCTTTGCGGTATCGCGACGGGCGGTACGGAGGGCGACGCGTTCTGGCCGTTTTGAGGCCAGTCGCGCCGACGTTCACCGCGCCCATCGCCGCGACGATCTTCGCGCCTGCGATCGCGGTGCCAGATGTCCGCCTGTCCGTTTCCAACAGCGTTCGGATCGCGGTAACTGTCGCGTCCGCGACGATCGTCTACCCGTCCGCCATGTTGCTCGGGCCAGCCGATATTGCCATTGGCGCCGCCATAATTGCGGCGACGATCGCCATCGCGATATCTGTCCCGGCCATCGCGGCGCCCGTGATGCTCGCGGTACCATTCGTGCCGCTTTCCGGCCCAATAGCGACGGTGATGGTCGTACATCCGATAGCGCTTTCCGCCGCGATCAAAGATGTAGAAGCCATAGCCGGGATACCAGTAATCCTGGTACCATCCACCGCCATAGCCGATATTGTAAAAGCCGTAGCGATAGTCGCAGTCATAATAGCGATCGAGCGGGCTGTAAGGATCGCAGTCATAGCGATCATAATAGCTGTAGCCGTCGTCGTAATAGCCAAGGCCAACACCTGCATCATAATAGCAGGCTGAAAGCCCCATTGTAGCCAGCCCCAAAGCCGCAATCCGGGCGGCCATTTTTGCGCGCAATCCACTCATCAGAATTACCCCAATTGGTGCCTGCAGCTTCTGTTACTCATTTGGCCGATTCGCAGGCACGGTCCATCGTAGGTGCGGGATTGCGCTTCGCCAGTTGAATTGCATCTGAATGGCGTCGTTGGCTGGCGTTCAGCTTCGTAAACAAGCGTGAAGCAACCCGCTTGCGCCTTGTTAACACTAATGGCAGTAAGCGGCATTAATCGAATAATTAAAACAGACCGGAGACCTCCCCCATGGCACTTGCCAGCAGCGAAGCCGCAAATCCGCATTGGACGCCCCGCGCGAAACCTGAAGCGCTGGATCATATCCCCGGTGAAAATGGCCTGCCTTTCATTGGCAACACATTCCGCATCCTGCGCGATCCACCGGCCTTCATCAATTATATGATCGGCAAATATGGCAAGGTGTATCGCTCGAGCGCCTTTGGAGCAGTCAACCTCTCGCTGATTGGGGCAGAGGCGAATGAGCTGATGCTGTTCGATCGCGACAAGCTGTTCTCGTCTGAACAGGGTTGGGGCCCGGTGCTCAACCTGCTTTTCCCGCGCGGGTTGATGCTGATGGATTTTGACCATCACCGCATGGACCGGCGCGCGCTGGGCATCGCCTTCAAGCCAGAGCCGATGCGCGGATATGTTGCCGACATGAACCGCATCTTCGCCGAGCAACTGCCCAAATGGCGCGGTGACATGCTGTTTTATCCTGCGATCAAGCAACTGACGCTTGATGTGGCGGCTGACGCCTTCCTTGGCGTGCCGCTGGGGCCAGAGGCGGACAAGATCAACAAGGCCTTTGTCGACATGGTTGCCGCATCGATTTCACCGGTGCGCCGCCCATTGCCCTTCACGCAAATGGGGCGCGGCGTTGCTGGCCGGAATTACCTGATCAACTATTTCGGACCGCAGATTGAGGAACGGCGCCGCAACCCCAACCGGCAGGATATGTTCAGCCAATTCTGCCGCGCCACCCGCGACGATGGGCAATATATGACCGATAGCGAAATCGTCGATCATATGAACTTTCTGATGATGGCCGCGCACGATACCATCACCTCGTCAGTAACGTCGATGATCTGGCTGCTCGCCAAGCACCCTGAATGGCAGGAAAAGGTGCGCGCCGAATGCCTGTCGATCGCGCCTGCCGGCAGTGCGATTTCGCCTGATCAACTCGATTCCTTCGAACTCACCGAATATGCGTTCAAGGAAGCGTTGCGGATGATCCCGCCTGTGCCTTCAATCCCGCGCCGCGCGCTGCGCGACTTTGAATTCATGGGCTATACCATCCCCAAGGGAACCACCGTCAGCATCAACCCGACGGTCACCCACATGATGCCCGAATATTGGGAGAACCCGGAAATATTCGATCCGATGCGTTTCACGCCCGAAAATTCAAAAGGACGGCACAAATATGCATGGGTGCCCTTTGGCGGCGGCGCGCATATGTGCCTTGGCCTGCACTTTGCCTATATGCAGATGAAGCTGTTCATGCACCATTTGCTCACGCAGGTGCGGGTGGAGGTTGCCGAGGGCTACGATCCTGCATGGCAGGCCTGGCCGATCCCGAAGCCCAAGGACGGGCTCCGGGTCCGGATGGTTCCGCTTTAAGTTTATCTCTGCGAGGCAATCCAGGCGTCGACCCGTTCCTCGAGCACATCGAGCGGAACAGGTCCCGACTTGAGCACGGTGTCATGGAAACCGCGCACGTCGAATTTCTTGCCCAGTGCTTTCTGCGCCTTGTCTCGCAGCTCGCTGATTTTCAGGCGACCGACCATATAGGCGGTCGCCTGTCCCGGATAGACGATGTAGCGCTCGATGGCCTTCACGATCCCGCCGGGGGCGTCGGCTGAATTATCCTCGACATATTTAATCGCCTGTTCGCGGGTCCAGCGCTTGTGGTGAATGCCCGAATCGACGACCAGCCGGATGGCACGATGCAGTTCCAGTTGCAGTCGCCCGAAATCGCGGGCCGGATCGGTGTAGAGCCCCATATCCTTGGCGAGCTTCTCCGAATAAAGCCCCCAGCCCTCTGAATAGGCGGTGACGCCGCCAAATTGGCGGAATGCGGGGACGTCTTTCAGCTCTGTCTGGATGGCACGCTGCAGATGGTGGCCCGGCACACCTTCATGGTAGAACAGCGCATCGACCTCGGTCAGCGGCATGTCTGACATGCGATAGAGATTGGCATAATAAGTGCCGGGCCGCGATCCATCGGGTGCCGGGCTCTGGTAGAATGCCTTGCCAGCCGATTTCTCGCGGAATTCCTCAACGCGTTTCACCACCAGCGGGGCTTGCGGAAGAACGCCAAACCATTGCGGCAGCAGCGGCTTGATCTTGTCATAGGCCTTTTGCGTTTCGGCAAGATACAGTGCCCGACCCTCATCGCTTTCGGGCGCATAGAATTTCTTGTCCTCACGCATATATTTGAAGAAGGCCTGCAAATTGCCCTTGAAGCCCATTTTCTTGCGGATCACGTCCATCTCGCGATGGATGCGCGCAACCTGGGAAAGGCCAAGATCGTGGATCTGGTCAGGCGTCATGTCGGTGGTGGTGTAGTTGGCCAACCGCTCCGCATAATAGGCCGCACCGTCCTTGAACCGCCATACGCCGTCGTCCGTGCTCGCCACCTTTTCCTGCGCCGACATTTCAGTAATCAGCGATTCATAGGCCGGCTTCACACCTTTCAGCAGCGCCTGCGATGCTTCTTCAATCAGCAACTGCTTCTCGACATCGCTGATCTTCAATTTGCCGACCTTAGCCTTGAAATCAGCGAAGAGCGGCGCGTCGGCTCCATCGGTGAAGGGAGCGCCGGTGATCACATTGCGGGCATCGCTGATGACATAGGGGAAAACCCATTTGGGCGGCATCACGCCTTTGGCCGCCCGTTCCTTCGACGTAGCGATCGCCTGCGTCATCACGGTACCGATACCATAGAGCCGGTTGATATAGGCGCGCGCATCGGCCTTGCTATCGATCCGGTGAATGTTGATCAGGAAGGCGGGAATCTGGCTTTGCGCCCCGTTCATCTGGTCGAACACATAATCATTGTGACTGAACTGGAAGGCAGCAATTGAGCGTTCCGCCTGCTTTTCGAACAAACGGTATGAAAGGCGGTTTTCAGGGCTCAGCTTATCCGGGTCAAAACGGGTTCTGAGTTCCTTCAAAGCAGCTTGAACAGCGTCATGATCTCTTGCTTCCGCGGCTTCGCTATAATCATCCCAGCGGCCATAATCGGCATCCTTGATCCCGCGATAGGATTTGCCAAGCGGTGATCGGGCCAGCCTTTCCTTATCCTGCTCGTCAAAAAAGGCTTTCAGCGCTGAATTCTGGTCAACTTCAGCCGTGGTGGCGGCAGGGGCAGCCTGCGCCATGGCAGGTGCACCAACCAATGGCACGGAAAGCGCCAAGGCAATTGCAGTAAGGGCAGTGGTTTTGATGCGCATCGAAAGCTCTCCAGAATGTTTCTGGCTCGATGCTCTAACAGCGGCACGCGCAAGGTGAAGCGTGAAAACACGCCCTTTGTCGAAGCAGCAGCCTTATTGGTCGAAGCTGGGCGTCAGCCGCTGTTGCGCAGCGCGGTTGCTATTGCGTTGATGGTGAGCTGGATACCCTCTGCGATGCGCGGGTCATCTTCGCCAGCGCGATGGCGTTTCATCAATTCGATCTGCAAATGGTTGAGCGGCTCGATATAGGGCATGCGGAGCCGGATCGAGTTGTTGAGCGCCGGGCTTGCCTCGAGCAGCGCCGATTGAGCGGTTGCCTCCAACAGGCCGTCATGCGCCGCGTTCCAGCCCGACTGGATTGCACCGAAAAGCTGCTTGGACAGCGCCTGATCCTCTACCAGCGTGGCATAATGGGCTGCGATTTCCATGTCGGATTTGGCGAGCACCATTTCCATATTGGCGAGGATGGTTTGGAAAAATGGCCAGCTTTGCGCCATTGCCTTGAGCAAGCCCTTATCCTCGAACGCGGCCAGTGCCTGACCCGCACCGAACCAGCCGGGCAGCATCACGCGCGCCTGGGCCCAGCTGAACACCCATGGAATGGCGCGCAGATCTTCGATCCGATCATTGGCTTTGCGGCTCGAAGGGCGCGAGCCGATCTTGAGCGTGGCGATTTCCGAGATTGGCGTCATCTGGCGGAAGAAGGTGGTGAAGCCCTGCGTTTCGTAAACCAGACCGCGATAGGCCGCGAATGCGGTCGCGGACAGTTCGTCCATCGCTGCCGAGAAGCGGGCTGCATCGGCTGCCGCAACCGGATCAGGCTCAAGCGAAGCCAGCAACGTCGCCGAAGCGATCGTTTCCAGATTGGCAACGGCATTGTCCACCGTGCCATATTTGGCGGCGATGACTTCGCCCTGTTCGGTGATGCGGATACGGCCATTGACGGTGCCACGCGGCTGCGCCTGGATTGCGCCGAATGCGGAACCGCCCCCGCGCCCGACCGCGCCGCCACGGCCATGGAAAAGCTGCATCGTGACGCCTGAAGCTTCAAATACCGGTGCCAGCGCCAGTGAAGCTTGGTTGAGTCCCCAGGTGGAAGTCAGGTAGCCGCCATCCTTGTTCGAATCCGAATAGCCGATCATCACTTCCTGATGCCCACGCGCATGGGCCAGAGCCTTCATCGCGGGCAGCGCAAAAAATGCCGCCATGATGTCAGGCGCGGCTTCAAGGTCGCCGATGGTTTCGAACAGCGGAACCACCATGATCGGCGCAACGGGCGTTCCGTCGGATTCGATGCGATAGAGCCCTGCCTCCTTCAGCAGCACATAGACCTCGAGCAAGTCCGACAAGCTGGTCGTCTTGCTGATGATATAAGTGGTGATTGCGCCGTGCCCGAAGGTTTCGAGCGCATGGGCGGCGGCATGGACGATGGCAAGTTCGCCCGATGCTTCTTCGTCCAGGGCGGTCGCGGCTCCGCCGAGTGGCCGGTTGTGCGACAATTCCTGCGACAGCAGGGCAACCCGGGCTGCTTCGTCCATTTCCAAGTAAGCCGGCGCCACGCCAGCCTCGCGCAGCAATTCGGCAACAACGCGCTCATGAACATCGCTATTCTGGCGCAGGTCGAGCGTTGCGAGGTGGAAACCGAATGTCTCGACCGCGCGTATCAACCGGCCGAGAGCGCCTCCGCTCGACAAGGCACCCTGGCCTTCAGAAGCGAGCGCAGAGGCGATGGTAACAAGGTCGCGGCGAAAGCTTTCGGGTGATGCGTAGGGTTGGCCAGATAAACGCGACGGGCGCGGTGGCGCCTCGCCGACAAGCTGCGCGTATGTCGCGCACAGGCGGGCATAGATGCCCGAAAGTGCGCGGCGATATGGTTCGTCGACACGGCTGGGCGCGGCATCGCCGCTGGCGTCGGCAAGATCCAGCACGGCTTGCGGAACATGGGCCAGTTCGGAAGAGATGGAAATCTCTGCACCCAGCGAATGGACGCTGTCGAGATAATGCTTGAGCGCTGTTCCCGCGCCGCGCGTCAGGGCATGATCAAGCGTTTGCGCGTTGACAAACGGGTTACCGTCACGATCACCACCGATCCAGCTTCCCAGCCGCAGGAAGGATGGCGGGCGATGGCCCAGTTCATGCTCCCAGCGCGCGTACAGCTTTGGCAATGCGACGAGGAACACTTCCTCCATATAAGCGCGAGCATTTTCGATCTCGTCCGCAACCACCAGCTTTTCGCGGCGCAATGGGCGGGTCTGCCAGAGTAGGGCGATCTGGCGCTGTATGGCATCCTCGACGCGATCGCCGGCGTCGGTCACATCCTGCCCCGCATCGCGCAGCCGCATCAACGCAGCTATGCGGTTTTTGTGGTCGATCATGCTCTTGCGGCGCACTTCGGTCGGGTGCGCGGTCAGCACGGGGACGATCAGGCTCTGGCCCAGCAGTTCGCCAACCTTCTCGGCACCGATCCCCTCGGCCTGCAATCTAGCCACCGCTTCAGAAAGGGTCGCGCTGCCATCCTGGGTATGCGACTGCCGGTCTTCGGCAAGGTTGGCCAGCAGCGAAAACAGCATGAAGCCACGGACAAAGGCAACGGTATCGTCAAGATTCAGCGCTTCCAGCCCGGTGTCGACCTGGCCGCCGACGCCGCGGTGGCGATCAACGCTCGCCGCGCGGATATATTCGGTCTGCCGGAACAGCTTTTCACCGCCATAGGCGCGAATGACATCGCCCAGCATCCTGCCAAGAAAGCGGATATCCGGATTTTGCTGGATGGGTTGGGGCGCCGTTCGGTTCATGGGCTGGACGATTGCGAGCGCTTCGCCCCCGGGTCAAGCGGCATAGCTATGCAAAGATGGCCGCTGTGCGTGCGTTTAGCCCGGAAGGTTGCTCAACTCGACGATCGTGCGGGTTTGCGCATCGACATCCTTGCGCACTGCCTCTTGATAGGGGGCTGCCAGACGGATGATGCCTTCGTCCGCTCCTTTGTCGCGCTCTGCGGCAATCAACCGATCAATTTCGGCTAGCGCCGACAGCGAATCCGAACGCAATTTTTCAAGCCTGGAAATTTCCATATGCGCAACGACCCAGCCTTCGCTTCCTTCGGCAGCGCTGGAGCCGAGCAGTACTGCCTGGCGGGCTGCTGGCAGGGCATTGCGAAAGGCCGCGTCAGCAGCGTTGTGCCGATCGGTAAGCGCCTGCAATTGTGCGCGCAGCGAATCGGGCAGGCTGGTCGACAAAATTTCTGCCTCAGCAGGTGGCTCGACGATTGGAGCCTCGGTTTCATAGGGCCGCTTCGCCAGCGAAGGAAACTCACCCTCGGGAAGGGCGCATGCCCCCAATAACAGGCTGGAGCCCAGCAAAAGGCAGATAGTCTTGCGGTTGACGCGATGCATGCAGCAGGTTTAGGCGGCGCTGAACGTGCAGGCAAGCGCTGGCGCATCGATAGCCCGAAACCCGCCAAAAAAGCCGAAAGGCACGTTGACAAAGCCGACTCAATCGACTAGCTGCGCGCCTTCCAATGCGGGCCTTCGGGACTCGTGTTTCGTTGTTGCGCGTTGGAAAAGCCCAAAAAACGGGCGAAAAGCAGATATAAAGAGATTGAGACAAGCCATGTTCGCTATCGTGCGCACAGGCGGCAAGCAGTATCGCGTCGCCGCCGGAGACAAGATCGCAGTTGAAAAACTGCCTGGAAACGCTGGTGACACCGTGTCGCTGGACGATGTGTTGCTCGCGGGCGACGGTGGCGAGATCAAGGACGCCAAGGGTCTGGTCGTTTCGGCCGAGATCATTGCGCAGGAGCGTGGCGAAAAGGTCATCGTCTTCAAGAAGCGCCGTCGGCACAATTATCGCCGTAAGCAAGGTCATCGCCAGTCGCTGACGCTGCTGCGCATCACTGCCGTTGGTGGCGCCGCGCCGAAAAAGGCTGCTGCCCCCAAGGCTGAAAAGACCGAAGCTGCTGCTGAAGCAGCTCCCGCCAAAAAGGCTGCGCCGAAAAAGGCCGCTGCCAAAAAAGCCGAATAAGAATTCAGGAGTTTAGACCATGGCACATAAAAAAGCAGGTGGTTCCAGCCGTAACGGTCGCGACTCAGCAGGTCGTCGCCTTGGCGTGAAGAAGTTCGGCGGTCAGGAAGTGATCGGCGGCAATATTATCGTGCGTCAGCGCGGGACCAAAGTGTACCCGGGCGCTGGCGTTGGCATGGGCAAGGACCACACCCTCTTCGCACTCGTCGAAGGTCGCGTCCGATTCCACGCCGGCAAACTCGGCCGCAAATATGTGTCGGTAGACACTATGGCAGTGGCCGCAGAATAACATAGGACAACCATAACGGGTTGTCCGTCTGGACGACCCGGGGGGGTGGCGACACCTCCCATCGCGCAAGGGAGACGGGTCATCCGGCTCCCTTTTCTTTTTGCCCCATTCTCCCTGCACCTCGCCCCATCGGGCGTGAAAAGTTTCACAAGGCTGTCACTAAAACCTTCCAAGGGGCAGCCGTCTGGTCAGGAGAGAGCCAATGTTCGCAAGGACTGAAAGACTGTTGTTAAGACCCAGCTGGCCCGAAGATGCGGGCCCGCTGTACCGTGCGATTGCCGATGAAGGCATCGTGCGCAACCTCGCGCGTGCGCCTTGGCCCTATTCGCTCGAGGATGCGGTGCGCTTTGTCAGCAGCGAACAAGCCGAATTGTTCCCCAATTTCATTCTTTACAAGCGCACCGAGGGCGCCCCCGTCATCGTTGGCGCGTGTGGTATTGGCGAACATGGCGACGCTGCTGAACTCGGCTATTGGATCGCTCGCCCCTATTGGGGGCAGGGCTTTGCGAGCGAAGCCGGTCGCGCGGTTGTCGAGATCGCAAAGACCGTGGGCCACCGCAAACTGGTCGCATCGCACTTCGTCGATAATCCGGCATCGGGTGCCGTACTTCGTAAGCTGGGTTTCCGTTCCACGGGTCAGCGTGAGGAGCGTTTCAGCGCAGGGCGGGGCTATGCAGCAACGACGATCCTATACGAACAGGATCTTTGCTGCGACGACGATCAGACCCCGGAAGCAGCGTCGATTTGGGCGATGCGAAGCGGTTGTTTTGAAGGGCTGCGCGCCGCTTAAGCGGGGGCAATGACCTTTTCGCGAAGCGGCGGCGCGGTGTGCACGACATCGCCCGCTGCACCCTCGGTCACTAGCTTGATGGCCGCGAGCATATTCTCTCCACGCACCAAAAGCTCGCGGTCGTCAATGTGGTTCGGGTGGAAACCGGGACGGAAAAATTCCAGCCACGGGCCCATCACATTGCGCCCTATCGCACCCTTGGCAAATCCGTTGCGTATGCAGAGCCACCAAGCGGTCGGCTTTGCCAGCCCATCCTGATTGAGCAATTCGACCTGCCCGCGGGTGCGGTTGATGAAGAAACTGATCGACACGGCGAGGAGCAGCGCACTGCGCGTAAACCAGCGCCGTACGCCGCTCCACTCGCGGGTCGCAAACATCCAGACGTCAAAGGCGACAGCCTTATGCTCCACCTCTTCGATTGCGTGCCAGAGCCATAGCTTGCGCAGTTCGAGGTCGGTGCCTTCGAGATGTTTGCGATTCTTGAGAATTTCTGCCGCGACAATTGCGGTCAGGTGCTCGATGCACATGGTGGCACCAAGCTTGGTGACTTCGCCACATCCTGAAAAGAAGGATACGAATTGCTTGATCGCGCGATCAAGCGCGTCGATGTCATAGCCTGCTTCGATAATCGCTTTGTTGAAGCCGACATGTTCGCGGCTGTGCGCGGCTTCCTGTTCGATAAAGGTCGCTATGTCGCGTTGCAATTGCCCGTCGGTTCGATTGCGCCAAGGGTGCAATGCTTCGATCATGAACGCTTCGCCGCGCGGGAACACTACTGATAGCGCGTTGAGGAATGCGGTAGCGAACATGTCGTCGCGTACCCAATGGCGTCGATTCAGCTGGGCCTTGCTGCCCCGAAATGCGCGCACATGCATGCGCTGCGCTGCGTTCCTGACGGCGGGCGCGGGCGCCCTGCTTGAAATGCTCGCGATATCCATGCCCGACCGATTAACGGCAGCAGGATAAATAGTTGTAAATTGCTATGGTTAACAACCGTAAAGAAATGGCGATTTTGCAATATCACCAAAGGTTTGCGGCGTTAACGCGGCATCATGATGATTGCAGGTTTTCCGCCTCATAACGGGCAATCAGGTGCTTCTCGTCGGCGTTCCAGGGATGGAAACCCGGCAGGAAATAGGCCGCCCAAGCGCCCAATATCTTGCGGAACATGCCCGGATTGCCAAAGGCATACCACAATATGCCACGCTTGGCGCGCCAACCGGTTATGCCATCCTGTTCGAGAAGGTTGAGCATGCCCTTGATGCGTTCGGGAATGAAGCGCGTGGTGATCACCAGCATCATCAGTGATTTCAGTTTCCAACGGCGATACCGGCTCCAGCCTCGCGTTGCATGCAGCCATGTGTCATAGGCAACGGCCTTGTGCTCAATCTCTTCGACTGCATGCCAGCGCCACAATGCGGCAGCTTCTGCATCAGCTCCTTGCAAATGCTTTGGATTTTCGAGCAGCTCGCGGGCAAGGATGGCGGTGAAATGTTCGAGCGCCATGGTCGCGGCCAGGTTGACGATTGCCGGGCGCGTCTTGATCAGTTCAAGGACATGGTCGACCTGCGCATCTAGGAAGCTGACATCATAGCCCGCATCGGTTACGCGGCGATTGAACGCCACATGTTCGCGCGTGTGCATCACTTCCTGCATGGTAAAGGCGCGGATTTCCTTTGCCAATTTCGGCGGTGCGCCCTCGCGGAATGCCTTCACACTTTCGATGAAAAAGGCCTCACCTTTCGGGAAAGTGGTCGACAGCGCGTTGAAAAAGGCGGTCGCGAAGGGGTTGCCATTGTTCCACCAACGACCCTGTACATGGCCTTCGCCACGTCCGAAACGCCGGTCGCGCGGCGTGATGACCAGATCCGGCGGCGTCGGGGCCGCTTTTTGCACAGCTATTTCGGTATCAATCTTGACAGGAGCGTTCACGAGTTGTCCCTTGTTAGTGGGGAATAGGGATATAGCTGGGTATTTAAGGTAATTAACACCGATGTCAATTGTGAAGTTCCCGACAAAGGGTGAAGCGGTCGCACGCAAACGTTTGTCACCAGAAGCCAGCCGTCTGGCTGCGCTGGAGGCTGCGCGCGATATTCTGGTTGAAGCAGGCCCGCAGGCCGTCACGCTAAAGGCTGTCGCCGCGCGCATCGGGCGCACGCATGCCAATTTGTTGCACCATTTCGGCTCGGCTTCGGGCCTGCAACGCGATTTGGCGGCTTATCATGCGGAGTCGATCTGTTCCGATATTGGTGAACAGATCCACCGTTTCCGCGGAGGCGATATCGGCCCGCGCGATCTGGTCGACATGATTTTCGACCATTTCGATAAAGCGGGTGCTGGAGCCCTTGCCGCTTGGATGCTGCTCAGCGGTAATGAGGATGCGCTCAACCCTGTGGTGGAAGCGATCCATCGGTTGGTCGATGAAGTGGGTGAAGGCGGCCATGAAGATGGCAATCTGCACAAGCTGACGATGGAACTGGTGCTCTTGGCACTGGGCGACTCGCTGCTTGGCGGTCCGCTGTCCATGTCGCTGGGGCTCGATCGCGGGGCCGGCCGTGAAATTGCCGCCGAGCGTTTGGCCCAATCCTTTGCTGCCTGGCAAGCAAGGCAGCAGTAATAAAGCTCAGAGAATCAGGCGGCGCGGCGCATCGTCTGGTTAAGCCATGCACGCGCAGCTTTTTGTGCATCTGCTATTTCGCGCGCAGTCATCTCGTCGGAAATCTCGGCTCGGCAATAAACGGCCTCTTCATTTCCGTTGAGTGCGGCGAGATTGAACCATTTATGCGCCTCGATCAGGTCGACATCGACGCCGCCGCTGCCGGTTGAAAAAGCCACGCCCAGGTCAAACAGGGCCTGCGCATTGCCACGGGCTGCATCCGCCAGTCGGCTCTCCATAAGAAAGGTCGCACTTTTCAGGCTGTTGGCCATGATGAATTCCCCTCAGTTGCTAGGGGAGTGTTCGCCCGAACATGGATAATAAATAGTTAACGCCGAACGAAGTTTTTTAATCCGCGCTGGAGAAACTCATTCTACGGCAAGATTGTCGATTAATCGGGTCTTGCCGATTTTCGCGGCTGCCAGCAATCGAGCCGGTCGTCCGGTCAATGCCGTAACAGGTTGCAGCGTTTGGGCGTCGGCCAAGGCAAAATAATCCACATTGGAGAAACCGGCAGCCAAAATATCGTCGGTCGCCGTTGCCAAGATCAATTCGATATGCCCCCCTGCCAATATGGAATCACGTGCCTTTTGCAGCGCTTGTGGCAAGGCCAGTGCGGCCGCGCGTTCCTGCGCCGAGAGATAGGCATTGCGTGAAGAGAGCGCGAGGCCGTCGCTATCGCGCACAATGGGCACACCGACTATTTCGACATTGATATCCAGATCGCGGACGAACTGGCGGATTACGGCAAGCTGCTGGAAATCCTTTTCGCCAAAGCAGGCGAGATCGGGTTCAACCTGGTTGAACAATTTGGTGACCACCAAAGCGACGCCATCGAAATGTCCCGGACGTGCGCCACCGCAATAGCCGCTGCTCGGTCCGGCGACATGAACTTTGGTGGCGAAACCTTCGGGATAGACCTCGCTCACTGGCGGGGCCCAAAGCAGGTCGACCCCAGCCGCCCGCAATTTTGCCGAATCCTCTTCAAGCATGCGGGGATAGGCGTCGAGATCCTCATTCGGGCCGAATTGGGTGGGATTGACGAAAATCGATACCGCCACCGCGTCCGCACGCCGCTTGGCCTCTTCCACCAGTTCTAAATGCCCGGCGTGGAGTGCGCCCATTGTGGGTACCAGCGCAAGCGACTTATCCGCAGCTTTTATGGCGCGGGTGGCGGCGCGGAGTGCGGACAGGCTATTGATGGTTTGCACGTAATTTGGGCCTTGGTTATGGCAGGTGAGCGCATACAGCGCGGCACATCGCGCTGCGCAAGACGAATTTCGGTATCAGGGGCAAAAAGGGCACATGGCCAAGGCACATCATATTGTATTTGCGAATGAAAAGGGCGGCACTGGAAAGTCCACCACTGCCATTCATGTCGCCATCGGGCTTGCCTCGCGCGGTGCCCGGGTCGCCTGCCTCGATCTCGATTCGCGCCAACGCACGCTTTTCCGCTATCTGGAAAACCGGCGTGACACCATGGCGCGCCGCGATATTCAACTGCCCCTGCCGGTATTCGATGTCTTCGAACAGGAATCGCAGGCGCGGCTCGAAGAGCAGATCGCCCGGCTGGAAGCGGACAGCGATTTCCTGATCTTTGATACGCCGGGTCGCGACGATCCCTATGCGCGCTTTGTTGCCACGCGCGCCAACACGCTGGTCACCCCGATCAATGACAGCTTCATTGATTTCGATCTGATGGGCCGTGTCGATGCCGAAAATTTCAAGGTGAAGAAGCTCAGTTTCTACGCTGAATTGATGTGGGAAGCGCGCATGGCGCGCGCCCGCGCCGATGGCACAACGATTGACTGGGTGGTGCTTCGCAACCGCCTGCATAATATGGAAGCGCGCAACCAGCAACGTATGACCGACGCTATTGCAGAGCTTTCCAAACGCGCGGGATTCCGAGTGGTGCCGGGTCTCAACGAACGCGTCATCTATCGCGAACTTTTCCCGTCGGGGCTCACACTGGTCGACAAGGGGCATTTGGGCAATTTGGGTACCGCGCATGTCGTGGCGCGGCAGGAATTGCGTGAGTTGGTCTCTGCTCTCGCGCTCCCCGAATTTTCACAGCCGCAGCTCGTCTGATGGCATTACTCCTCCTTCTTGTAGCGGCTGGCATTGGCTGGGGGCTGTGGTCGGGGAAGTTGATGCCCAAGCAATTATTGCCGTTGGCGCTGGTAATCGCCGGGGCTGTGCTGTCCTTGCGCGGTGCCTGGCTGCTAGGGCTGCCGGCTATCGGGGTCGGCATATTCTGGTTTCGCGGGATGACCTTGCGGCTATCGAAACTGCGCAAGATCCCCAGCAACGAATATGAACTTGCGGCCGCGCGCTGGATGCTGGGCGTGTCTCCAGAAGATGGTGCTGAAAAGATCAAGGAACGGCACAAGGAATTGGTCGCGAAACAAGATTCCGCAAGTGGCGACGAAGAAGAGCGCAAACGTAAATTGAATGAAGCGCGTGACCTTTTGCTTGATGATTTGAAACGAAAAAAGCGTTAGGCGCGTTTCCGAACATTCAAAAACTTCGGAGTTCTCCCCCATGTCGCACAAATTCCATCCCACTTCGCTGCGTGAATATGACATTCGTGGGATCATTGGAGAAACGTTGGGAGCAGAGGACGCTTATGCCATTGGCCGCGGCTTTTCGACATTGCTTGGCCGGGCAGGCGGCAAAAAGGTGGCAGTGGGCTATGACGGCCGCACCAGTTCTCCAATGCTCGAAGAGGCTTTGATCCGCGGCATCAATGATAGCGGATTGGACGCAGTCTCGGTCGGCATGGGGCCGACGCCGATGCTATATTATGCCGAAGCCGTGCTCGAGGAGGTTGATGGCGGCATACAGATAACCGGCAGCCATAACCCCGCCAACTATAATGGCTTCAAGATGGTCTTCCAGGGACGTCCCTTCTTCAGCGCGGATATCCAGACGCTCGGCACGATGGCCGCGGCGGGTGATTGGGCCGAAGGAACCGGCAGCGCTTCCACGCTCGATATTATGGACCAATATGTCGCGCGCATTGCCGAGGCCGCGCCCGATAAGCCGTTCCGGATCGGTTGGGATACTGGCAATGGTGCCGCTGGCCCGGTGGTCGAGCGGCTCGTGAAGCTGCTTCCGGGTGAGCATTACACGCTGTTTACAGAAGTTGATGGCAAATTTCCAAATCATCATCCCGATCCTACCGAGGAGAAGAACCTCGCTGACCTGAAGGCGCTTGTCGCGGAAAAGCAGCTCGATTTCGGATTGGCTTTTGACGGCGATGGCGATCGTATCGGCGCGATTGACGGGCAGGGACGGGTGATTTGGGGCGACCAGTTGCTGCAAATCTTCGCCGAAGATGTGCTTGCCGATGTTCCGGGGGCCACGATTATCGCCGACGTTAAGGCGTCACAGGCGCTGTATGACCGGATCGCGGAGCTCGGCGGCCAGCCTTTGATGTGGAAGACCGGGCACAGCCTCATCAAGTCCAAAATGAAAGAGGTTTCCTCTCCGCTAGCGGGCGAGATGAGCGGGCACATCTTCTTCAAGCATGATTATTACGGCTTCGACGATGCGATCTATGCCGGCTTGCGGCTGATGCGCGCCTCGGCGCAGCTGGGCAAAAGCGTCACCGAATTGCGCTCCGCCATGCCCGAGATGATCAACACCCCCGAAATGCGTTTCCAGGTCGATGAAAGCCGCAAATTCGCGGTGATTGACGAAGTTCTGGCCCGGCTTTCGGCGGAAGGCGCGGACGTGAACGCCACCGATGGCGCACGCGTGAATACCGCCGATGGCTGGTGGCTGCTGCGCGCCTCAAACACACAGGACGTGCTGGTTGCACGCGCTGAGGCTTCGTCAGAGGCGGGGCTTGAGCGGCTGATGGCACAAATCGACGCGCAACTCGCGGCAAGCGGGCTGGAACGTGGGGAAAATGTCGGGCATTAAGCCCAGGTGACTTTACCCCCCATCATCAACGATTGGTTCGCCTCTCGTGGCTGGGCGCCGCGGCGGCACCAGTTGGAGATGGTTGAGGCTGCGGCAGAGGGGCGGCATGCGTTGCTGGTCGCGGCAACGGGTGCGGGTAAGACGCTGTCGGGCTTTCTTCCGACCTTGGCCGAACTCATCGCCGACCCCGATTTTGACGGGCTTCACACGCTCTATATTTCCCCGCTAAAGGCGCTCGCGGTCGATGTGCGGCGCAACCTCCTCATGCCGGTCGAGGAGATGGGGCTGCCGATCCGCATCGAGACCCGCACGGGCGATACGCCGTCGGAGCGAAAGGCGCGGCAGCGGGTGCGTCCACCGCATATCCTGCTGACCACGCCGGAGTCATTGTCGCTGCTGCTCAGCCATGAAGACAGCCTTTTGCTGTTCGCTGGACTCAAGCGTGTAATCATCGATGAGGTCCACGCCTTCGCTAATTCAAAGCGCGGCGATCTGTTGTCGCTCAGTCTGGCGCGGTTGCAAAAGCTGTCCCCCCAGATGCAGCGGGTCGGGCTATCGGCGACCATCTCCGATCCCGATGCCTATCGCGCCTGGCTCGCGCCCTATGGCGAGATTGATGCGGTGCGGCTGGTCGAGGGCGAACCCGCCGCTGACCCCGATCTTCAGATATTGCTTCCGGAAGGCCGCGTGCCATGGTTGGGGCATAGCGGGCAATATGCGGTGCCGCAGCTGATCGAGGAGATTGGCAGGAACCGCACAACGCTCATTTTCTGCAACACACGTTTCCTTGCAGAGTTTATTTTCCAGAAGCTTTGGGACGCGAACGATCCCAAATATCCGATCGGCATCCACCATGGCTCGCTATCGGTCGAGGCGCGGCGCAAGGTCGAAGGCGCGATGGCGGCGGGCGAGCTGAAGGCGCTGGTCTGCACAGCCTCGCTCGACTTGGGTGTCGATTGGGGAGATGTCGATTGCGTGATCCAGATGGGCGCACCGAAAGGTAGTTCGCGCCTGCTGCAGCGCATCGGCCGGTCGAACCACCGTCTGGACGTGCCCTCGAAGGCGCTGCTCGTCCCCGGCAATCGCTTCGAATATCTGGAGGCGCAGGCCGCGTTTGATGCGGTGGAGGAAGGCGTGCGAGATGGAGAGGTGTTTCGCCCCGGCGGTTATGATGTCCTCGCCCAGCATGTCATGGCCTGCGCTTGCGCCGCGCCGTTCAACGAGGCGGAGCTGCTCGACGAGGTGCGTTCGGCCATGCCCTATAGCGGGCTGGATGCCGCGACTTTCGGGCGCGTGATCGAATTTGTCGCTACCGGCGGCTATGCGCTGAAAGCTTACGACAAGTTCCGGAAACTGGTGCCGGACGGGAAGGGCAATTGGCGCCTGTCGCACCCCAAATTTGCGGCGCAGCACCGTTTCAATACCGGGATTATCGTCGATGCACCCATGCTCGACGTGCGCTTCAAAAATGGCCGCAGTCTCGGGCGAGTGGAGGAATATTTTGCAGCGCCCTTGCGCCCTGGCGACAGCTTCATCTTCGCGGGAATGGCGCTTGAGGTGGAGGCGATCCGCGATCTTGACCTGATCGTGCGGGCAGCAAAAAAGGCGGCGCAGATACCATCTTATATGGGCGCGAGAATGCCGCTCACCACGCATTTGGCTAGCCGCGTGCGTGCATTCCTGACCGACCGGGCCGGCTGGTCGCGCTTTCCCGATGATGTGCGCGAATGGCTGGAAATGCAGGATTGGCGCAGCGCATTGCCCGAACCGGGGCAACTGCTCGCAGAGACCTTCCCGCACGAAGACCGGTATTATCTGGTCGTCTATCCGTTCGAAGGCTGGAACGCGCACCAGTCGCTCGGCATGCTGGTGACCAAGCGGATGGAAATGCGCGGGCTCAAACCTATGGGCTTTGTCGCCAACGACTATGCGCTCGGCGTGTGGAGCCTCGAGGAGGTGACCGACCCTGCGTCCTTATTCTCGTCCGACATATTGGAGGTAGAATTTGTCGACTGGGTCGAGAACAGCTACCTTCTCAAACGCGCCTTCCGTGAAGTCGCGATCATCTCCGGCCTTGTCGAACGCCAGCATCCGGGCAAGCGCAAGTCGGGCAAGCAAGTCACCTTTTCGACCGACCTGATTTATGACGTGCTGCGCAAATATGAGCCTGGCCATTTGCTGCTCGAAGCGGCGTGGCATGATGCGCGCGCGCGGCTGACCGATGTAGGGCGGCTGGGCGACCTGCTCGACCGGGCCGAAGATACAATGCTGCATATCCGTCTCGACCGCGTCAGCCCGATGGCGGTGCCATTGATGGTTATGATCGGGCGCGAAAGCGTGGCGCAGGGTTCTGTTGATGATGCGTTGCTGGTCGAAGCAGAGAGCCTCGCGGGCATCGCGATGACCCCCTGAATGTCGTTCGTCGAATAAATTGTGCGCCGCTTGTCGGTTGCCTCATATCGGCGTAATATCTGACCAGAGGAGACGGGCCATGCGACACTGGCTGGTATTTTCATTGGCGACGTTGGGAACAGCGCCCTTGCTGGCGTTCGCAACCGGTCAGGATGCGGCACCATCCCAGTCAGACGTGCCCATCATTCCGGAATTGTCGATCATCCAGCCGTTCGAAATCGACCGGACCGACCGGATGACAGTGCCGGTGCGCATCAACAACAGCGAGCCGGTGGATTTCATCGTCGATACCGGGGCCGAACGTACGGTGATATCAGGTGATCTGGCGCAACGCCTTGCACTCGAAGCTGGGCCCGAACTGCGGCTCGCCACGATCAGCGGGCCCACGACGGCACCATCTTTCTACATCGAGGAATTGACGCTCAAGTCGCACAAGGTGGAAGGGATCGAAGCCCCCGCGCTGGAGCGAAACAATCTGGGTGGCAATGGCCTGCTTGGTATCGACAGCCTGGAGGACAGCAAGGTCTTCCTCGATTTTCGCACACAGCATCTCGAGGTGCTTCCGTCGACCCGCCGACCCGGAAAACTCGAACAGGGCATGATTGTCGTCAGTGCAAAAAAGCGGGCCGGACGGATGATCCTTTCCAGCGCAGAGGTTGACGGGATCAAGGTCGACATCATCCTCGATACCGGCGCGCAGGCCAGCATGGGCAATTTCGCGCTGCGTGATCGTTTGCGTAAGAGGCACTTGCGCTTTGATTATATGCCGGTGAAGATGAAAAGCGTTACTGGCAAGGAATTGCACGGCGATTTCAGCCAGATCCGCGAAATCAGGATCGGCAATTTCAACGTTACGAACCTGCCGGTAACATTCACGCAGAATTATGCATTCGAAGCCTTGAACCTTAATGATCGGCCGGCAATCCTGTTCGGCATGGATGCGCTTAAGCTCTTTGACCGCGTAATCATCGATTTCGGAAGCCGTCGGGTCGCCTTTGATTTGCCGCGTGGCGCGAGGCGCGAAGCCGCTTCCCGGCTGGCATTGGCCAATCGTTAAGCAGCCTTGTCTGCCAGCGGTTTGCGCAGTTCGAGGCCGTGGCCAATCAGTTCGCGTTCGTCGAAGACGAAACAATCGCCTTGCCACTTGCTTTGCTCTGGCGGGACTTGCTCCAGATATTTGAGGATGCCGCCTTTAAGGTGATACACCTCATCAAAGCCTTGCGCGCGCACATAAGCGGTCGCCTTTTCGCAACGGATTCCGCCGGTGCAAAACATGGCGAATTTCGGCGTTTTCCCTTCGGCGCGCAATTTTTCCGCCTCGGCATCGAACCATGCAGGGAATTGGCGGAATGAAACCGTTTCGGGATTGATCGCCCCTTCGAACGTACCGGCCTGCACCTCGAAATCATTGCGCGTATCGATGACGATGGTGTCGGGATCGGAAATCAGCGCATTCCAATCGGCAGGATCGACATAATGGCCGACATCAGATCGCGGATCGATGCCTTCGACGCCCATGGTCACGATTTCGCGCTTCAACCGCACCTTCAATTTGCCGAACGGCATCGCCTCGGCGTTTGAATATTTGACTTCCATGGCGGCAAAGCCATCCCAGTTCCTGATATGGGCGACCAGTTCCTCCAGCGCTTCGCGGCTTCCGGCAACAGTGCCATTGATGCCTTCGCTGGCGAGCAGCAAGGTTCCCTTTATTCCGCGCGCTTCGCAAAATGCGAAAAGCGGGCCGCGCACTGCGGCAATGTCTGCAATCGGGGCGAAGTGATAAAGAGCGACAACCGAAATCATGGGCGGGCGCTTAGCGCAAAAGCGGCGGCTTGTCAGCCCGCGCTGCTTTGCGCATAGCGGCTGTCGTGACGGCAACAATCTCATTCGGTGGAAGCGAATTCATCCTCGCAGGCGAGGCGGCATTGTTCTGGCCAGCGCATTCGGCATTGCTTGTCGCCGACCTGCATCTCGAAAAGGCGTCTAGCTATGCGATGGCTGGGCAATTCCTGCCCCCTTATGACAGCCGAGCAACGCTCGAGGAACTCGCCAGCCTTTCGCGGAAATTCGGTGCCCAGGCGATTTATTGCCTGGGTGACAATTTCCATGACGATGGTGGTGAGGAGCGCTTGGAAGCCGCGGCAGCCAGCGTGTTGCGACGCTTGACCGCAAGCCATGATTGGCGCTGGATTGTCGGTAACCACGATCCGGGGATCGCCGCCAATTGGGGTGGTATCGTTCACGAAGAATTGTGCATCGATGGCATCATCCTGCGGCACGAGGCAGAGCCACGGTCTAACGGACCCGAAATCTCTGGCCATTTCCATCCCAAATTCCGCCAGCAAATCCGCGGCAGGTTGGTTTCGCGGCGTTGCTTCGTTCGCAGCCCGCAAAAACTCATCCTGCCGGCATTTGGTGCACTGACCGGCGGGCTTGATGCCGATGATCCAGTGATCAGCGCAGCATGTGCAGGAATGGCACTAGAGGCCATCGTACCAGCAGTGGGCAGGGCGCTCTGCTTCCCGCTAACGGCTTTATCAACCGCCCGATAACAACCAATATCTAGGTGCGGGCCCCGAACAGGGCCGTACCCACGCGAATATGGGTTGAGCCGAGCTGGATCGCCGTCGCAAAATCATCTGACATGCCCATGCTGAGTTGCTTCAGGCCATGGCGGGCCGCCAGTTCGGCAAGCAACGCGAAATAAGGTGCTGGTTCGACATCGGCTGGCGGTATGCACATCAAGCCGATGACATCGACCCCTGCGCCTTTGGCCGCTTCCAGCAATTCGGGCAGTTCCGCAATCGCGCAACCGCCTTTTTGCTCCTCCTCGCCAATATTGACCTGGATGAAACAGGGAAGTTGCTTGCCTGCTTTGTTCATCGCCTTCGAAAGCGCGGTCAAAAGCGACATACGATCGAGCGAGTGGATGCAGTCAAACAGCGCAACCGCGTCGTCGGCCTTGTTCGATTGCAGCTGGCCGATGAGGTGCAACTGGATATCCGGATCGGCTGCGCGCAGTTCCGGCCATTTGGTCGCCGCCTCTTGCACCCTGTTCTCGCCAAAATGCCGATGGCCTGCCTCGAGCAGCGGACGGATTTCGTCCGCGCTCCGGGTCTTGGAAACCGCGATCAGGGCAACGTCATCCGGCGATCGCTGCGCGATCTTGCCGGCCTTGGCCATTTCGGTTCGGATATCGGCCAGCCGCTGGGCCGGATTTTCTGGAGTCGCATCAGCCATGGCCGCGCGCTATAGCCGCTGGCATGCCCGCCTTCCAGCCATTGCGAAAACCTGTTCCTCGCACATGGTTGATGACAGACCCTCGCCTGGGGAGCCGGCTTCTGGCTGCAATTCAAAAACTTCCTGCCGGGTCAGGTGTCATTTTTCGCCATTACGAATTGGAAGAGCGGCAGCGACGCCAACTGTTTGCTGCGGTTCGACGCATCTGCGCTAGGCGTGGGCATATGCTCATCCTCGCTGGTGAAGCTCGCGATGCAGCGCAATGGCACGCCGATGGCTTCCACCGGCGTAACAGCCGCCACCGGGCGATATGGCACAGTGCGCCCGTTCATAACCTCAACGAAATTCGCGAGGCGCTGCGAAACGGTGCCGGAATATTGTTTCTTTCGCCCTTGCGGCAAACGCGTTCGCACCCGGGCCAGCCCGCGCTGGGGCCAAGTCGTTTTGGTCAGCTTGCCCGGCTATGCCAGCCTGCAAAAGTGATTGCGCTTGGCGGGATGAACCGGGCGCAGGCAGCCAAATGGCCGCAAACCATGGTTCACGGCTGGGCAGCCATCGACGCTTTCACAAAATGAAGTTGCTTTAGAAGCGGATCTTGGTGCCGACGTAGACGGCTTCGCTATCCGGGCTGCTGTTAGCAGCGGGCATCAGGCGGTCACGCTCGCTCGCGTAACGGACGCCTGCGGTCACGTCGATGCGACGTGAAATCGAGAAGCTGCCGCCGACATTGAAGGCATAATCGCCCGCTGCTGCCGATCCACGCGGATTGGGTGCCGCATTGCCAACCTTGCCGACGCTGACATCGGTGTTGAAACGGCTGGGCTTTTTCTTTGCGTCATCATCCAGCTTGAAGCTGCCTTGGCCGACCATGGTCGAGAGGCGAGGTTGCTGGGTCTGCACGGCATTGGCAGGCAGCTTGAAACCCTGCCAACCACGTGACGCGGTGAGCTGGTAGTTCGAATTGTTCAGGCGAACGGTGTTCCCCGCTCCTGCTTCGATTTGCGCGATTGCGGACCGGATCGACACCGCATTGCCCGCATCGGCGCGGGCAGCGACGGTCAACACATTCTCGCCACGACGGTTCAGGCCTGCGGGCGTGAAGCGGAATTTGTTACCCGAAACGGCATTTCGTTCCAGTTTGGCAGCGAGCCGGCTATCAACACCAGCGGGTGTGAAACGGCTCATCCAATCGTTCGAATTGCTCGAAGTTTCGTAAAATTGTGCAGCAAAAGCAGGGACAAGGACTGGTGACAACAACAGGCTTCCGGCCGCCAAAATGGCGACTGACTTGCGGCCTTTGCGACCAAGATTTGTTACACCCCGTTTCATGTCCGTATTTTTTACGACTCCATCTATGAACAGATATAGGCTGAATCCCGTCTGCGACAATGTTTTTATCCACAACGGCGATGTTTTTGGCAACCTGTTGCAAAGACTCTACAATCAATTGCGTTTGAAGCCGGATTCCGCGCATTTTTGCCTTATTTGCACAGCCAAATCCGGTTCAGTTTCGCGAAAGCTTGCCCGCGCCAACAAAGGTGAATAGAGACGTCCGCACAAACAGCGAAATCGCGAGGATTCAATATGCGTTTTAACCAGTTCGTCCTGGTCACGGCTTCGGTATTGGCACTGGCTGCCTGCGGGGGCAAAGAACGGCCCAAGACCGACCTGGCTGCAAGCCAGGTGACGACGATCGGCGTCAACAGCTATTTGTGGCGCGCCTCGCTCGATGCACTTTCGTTCATGCCATTGGTGCAGGCGGATAGCGCCGGCGGCGTCATCGTCACCGACTGGTATGTAAACCCGAACAGCCCCGGTGAGCGGATGAAACTGACGGTTTCGATCCTCGACCAGGATCTGCGCGCAGACGCACTTCGCGTTGCTGCGAGCCGCGAAGTCCTGCAAAACGGCCAATGGGTGGCAGCGGCGACCCGTGCCGCAACCGTGCAAAAGCTTGAAGGCATCATCCTTACCAAGGCGCGCGACCTTCGCCGGAGCGCAATCGCAGAATAAACCAGAAATTCCCGCGTCTTCGCGTTGAAGGCGCGAAGACAAACAGGGAAGAAGCCAGCCATGGCGTCACGATTTAACCCGTTCAAGGCGGACGGGCATTGGCAGAAAATTTGGGAAGAGCAGGGGGTGTTCAACGCGCCCCCGGCGACCGATCCGCGTCCGAAAAGCTATATCCTTGAGATGTTCCCCTATCCATCGGGGCGCATCCATATGGGGCATGTACGCAACTACACCATGGGTGACGTCCTCGCGCGCTACAAGGCGATGACCGGCCATGCAGTGCTGCATCCGATGGGGTGGGATAGCTTTGGCATGCCGGCCGAAAATGCCGCGATGGAAAAGAAGGTTCATCCCGGTGCCTGGACGCGCTCGAACATCGAGGCGATGAAGAAGCAGCTCAAGCGCCTTGGTCTTGCCATCGACTGGAGCCGCGAGCTTTCGACCTGCGAACCCGAATATTACGGCCATGAACAGGCGCTGTTCCTCGATTTTTACAAGGCAGGTCTCGTCTATCGCAAGGAAAGCGAGGTGAACTGGGACCCCGTTGATATGACGGTGCTGGCGAACGAGCAGGTGATTGACGGACGTGGTTGGCGCTCGGGCGCTCTCGTTGAACGCAAGAAGCTGAACCAGTGGTTTTTGAAGATCACCGATTTTGCCGAGGAACTGCTCGAGGGTTTGGAAAGCCTCGACAAATGGCCCGACAAGGTGCGGCTGATGCAGGAAAACTGGATCGGCAAGTCCAAAGGGTTGAAGCTGACCTTCAACCTGACGGGCACGCATGATGGGATCGATGTGTTCACCACGCGCCCCGACACGCTGTATGGCGCAAGCTTTGTCGCGATTGCGGCCGACCATCCGCTGGCGCAATCGCTCGCCGAAAATGCCCCGGCGCTGCAGGATTTCATCGCCGAGTGCAAACGCGGCGGGACGACCGCGGCCGAACTCGAAACCGCCGAGAAAATGGGTTTCAACACCAATTTGACGGTCGAACATCCGCTCGACCCTAGCTGGCACCTGCCGGTCTATGTCGCCAATTTCGTGCTGATGGATTATGGTACCGGCGCCGTTTTCGGTTGCCCGGCACACGACCAGCGCGACCTTGATTTTGCCCGCAAATACAAGCTGCCAGTCCGCCGCGTGGTGGCGGAAGGTGATGTCACCGACAGCGAATTCGAGGGCGATGTTGCTTACACCGGCCCAGGCCGGATTGTGAATTCGGACTGGATGGACGGCATGGGCGTCGATGAAGCCAAGGCCGCCATCATCGCCAAAGCCGAGCAAGAGGGTTGGGGCGAGGGGCAAACCCAATACCGCCTGCGCGACTGGGGCGTTAGCCGCCAGCGTTATTGGGGCACACCCATTCCGATCATCCATTGCGAATTTTGCGGTGTCCTGCCGGTACCGCGCAGCCAATTGCCGGTAAAACTGCCCGAAGATGTCAGCTTCGACATTCCTGGCAATCCGCTCGATCGTCATTCGACATGGAAGCATGTGAAGTGCCCCAATTGCCAGGAACCGGCGGTGCGCGAGACTGACACGCTCGATACCTTTGCCGATTCGAGCTGGTATTTCATCCGCTTTGCGTCGCAGCCGGACGACAAGCCGTTCGACAAGGAAGAGGCCGAAGCATGGCTGCCGGTCGGGCAGTACATCGGCGGTATCGAGCATGCGATCCTGCACCTGCTCTATGCGCGCTTCTGGACGCGCGCCCTGCAAAAGGTCGGCAAGCTGGACTTCGCAGAGCCCTTTGCAGCGCTGTTCACCCAAGGGATGGTCACGCACGAGACCTATAAGTCTGCGGACGGCGCTTGGTTGAGCCCTGAAGACATCAAATTTGAAGGCGAAAAGGCATTCACGCTCGATGGTGCACCCGTAGAACGTGGCCGCATCGAGAAGATGTCGAAGTCAAAGAAGAATGTCGTCGATCCCGATCCGATGTTCGACCAATATGGTGCCGACGCCGTCCGCTGGTTCATGCTGTCCGACAGCCCGCCCGAACGCGATCTTGAATGGTCCGAAAGCGGGATTGAGGGCACATGGCGCTTTGTGAACCGCGTCTGGCGCCTTGTTGACGGGTTTGAGCCTGCCGAGGGTGAGGACAAAGCTCTCGACAAGAGCCTGCACCGCGCAATTGCCGGCATCGCCGCCGATATTGAGGCGCTGCATTTCAACAAGGCGGTCGCCAAGGTGCACGGCTTGGTCAATGATATCGAAAAGGCCGCGCCCTCTGCTTCTCGCGCAGCGGCTATCCGCACCTTGCCGCTGCTCGTGGCGCCGATGTTACCGCATCTGGCCGAAGAGGCCTGGGTCGCATTGGGCAATGATGGCCTGATCGCAGGCCAGCCTTGGCCCAGCCATGATCCCGCGCTGCTGATCGACGATGAAGTGACCATCGCGGTGCAGGTGATGGGCAAGCTGCGCGATACGCTGACCGTGGCCAAGGGCTCGTCCAAGGATGCGCTTGAAGCGCTTGCGCTAGCGAGCGAGAAGGTGCAGCGTGCAATGGATGGCGCAAGCCCCAAGAAAATCATCGTCGTACCCGACCGGTTGGTGAACATCGTCATATGATGCGACTGCTGCCCTTGTTCCTTGCTTCGCTGCTGCTGTCGGCTTGCGGCTTGACGCCTCTCTACAGCGGCGGATCGCAGGGGCAGGTCTCGGCATTGCTCGGCTCGGTCGCGGTTGATCCGATCGAGGGCAAAAATGGCTGGCTGATGCGCAACGCGCTCAATGACCGGCTGGGTGCCGGTGCAGAAAGCGGCGTGCGCTACCGGCTGGTGGTCAAGCTGGATGATCAGATCGAAGGTTTTGGCGTGCGCGCCGACGATACTGTGACGCGGGAGCGGCGAACATTGCGGGCGCGCTATCAGTTGGTCGATATTTCGAGCAACAAGACGCTGCTCGATGCAACCGCCGGATCGGATGCCGGTATCGATGTCGTCAGCTCCGAATATGCGACGATCGCTGCGGAAAACACCGCACTTGAAAACCTGACCCAAAAGGTTGCCGAGCAGATTGTCACACGGCTTTCGCTCTACGCGCAGTCCGCGAAGTAAATGACCGCAAGATGAGCGGCAAACTTAGCGAAAAGGATTTCATCGCTTCAATCGAATCCCGGCCGGATATCCGGCTGTTTTTCGTTTTCGGGCAGGATGAATCGGCGGCGGCGTCTATCGCCAGCGCTCTCGTGGCTAAACTTGGCAGCGATAGCGAAGCAATCGAGATTGATAGCGCCAAACTGCGCGGTGATCCGGCGCTGCTGGCGGACGAAGCGGCTTCGCAGTCGCTATTTGGCGGCGCCCGGCACATACGCCTGCACTTCGCGCGGGAAGAGGGTGTTGATGCCATCGCCAACCTTTTGTTGGCGGAGCAGGCAGGGAACCCCGTAATTGCCACGGCAGGCGACCTCAAGAAAACCAGCAAGCTGCGCAACCTCATCGAAGGTTCGCCCCGCGCGTTGAGCTACATCTGCTATCCGCCCAGCGAGGCTGAAGCGATCGATCAGGCGGTGGCAGCTGCGGGCGCGGTTGGCCTGCGTATCGACCGCACACTTGCGGCCCAGATCGTGCGCTATACCGGGCAGGACAGGCGGCTGGTTGCGATGGAGCTGGAAAAACTGTCGCTTTATTACGATTCCGCGCATGATCGGATCGTCACGGTTGAACCGCAGGCTTTATCGGCGCTTGCTGCCGAAACCGCGGAGGAAGATATCAACGCTCTGGTCAACCAGGTGCTCAATGGCGATACCAAGGCGCTTGGCCGCACGATCATCGAAGCGCGGGCGATTGGCATCGAAGCCATACGCATCATCCGGGCGTTGCAGCGGCGTGTGGCTATGCTGGCCGGAATGCGTGCCAAGGTGGAAGAAGGCGCGAATGCGGGTGCAGTTGTCCGCGCGAATCGCGCGATATTCTGGAAGGAACAGGAAGCGTTCAGCCGCCAGGTTCAGCGTTGGACCGCGCAGCGCCTGGCCGGGCTTAACGGACACCTATTGGAAGTTGAAGCAAAGCTGATGGCAACCGGCGCGGATTTGACCGAAACCCTGCTGGAGGAAGAACTGGTCCGTATAGCCCGGGCAGCAGCACGCAGCCGCTGAGTGCTTATTCATATTCCGCGGTAATCGGTATCCGGCCACGAAACTGGCCCGATACATTCCCCTTGATCAAAAGATTGCCGCCAAAGGCAAACTCGAGCCGGCCATAAATGTCGAGGCGCGGCGCAGGCGATAGGTTCGTGCGCAAGTCTACGATCTCCACCGATCCGCCGGTCGCGCTGGATAGTTTGATCGTCGACGGCATCTCGATGCGGATCGCACGACCCGGCTCGCCGGTAATCACGGCGCTCCCCGCAAAGGGTGATCCGCCAAGATCGACAACATTGCCGCTGACGGTGCGCATCCCGCTGTTGGGATCGATCGCTATGCTGCCACCATTGGCACCGGTAGCCGTCGCGCGGCTGAAATCGAGCGAACTGCGGATTTCGATGTTGAGAGGGCGAGCCTTGGTATCACCTTGCCGGGTAAAAGGATCAGAACCAAACGCCTGCGCGCCAAGCTGTTGAGGCGCAAGCAGGATAGCGCAAAGCAGGAAAGACAGGGATAGGCCTCGATACATCTTGTGCGGATTTTCGCCGATTATGGTTAAATTCCAGTGAAAATCGCGCTGCAGGTCGCTCTTGACCCTTGGGCGCTGAAGGCACACATTCCGGACATGGAAAAACTCGAACTCAGCGAAGAACAATGGCGTGCGCGCCTTTCCCCTGTCCAATATCATGTCTTGCGCGAAGCGGGCACCGAACGAGCATTCAGTGGAGAGCTCAATCTCGAAAAGCGCGACGGCGATTTCCTGTGTGGGGGTTGCGGCACGCTGCTCTTCAAATCGAACACCAAATATGACAGCGGATCCGGCTGGCCCAGCTTTACAGAGCCTGCCGCGCCCGATGTGATTGCCGAATATCGCGATACGTCGCACGGAATGATCCGCATCGAGGTGCGCTGTGCCAAATGCGACGGGCATCTGGGCCATGTTTTTCCTGACGGTCCAGGACCCAATGGCCTGCGCTATTGCATCAACAGCGTCTCGCTCGATTTCCAGCCTGATTGAGTTTCCCGGCTTGTCGGATTCCCGGCAAACCGGTAACAGGTCCGCCAATGGCAAAAGCTGGAAATAAGGCAGCGGAAGGGTCGCGGTTCAAACGCTGGGCCGTCAGTTCGCTCAAAATCGGAACACTCGTCGCCCTGATGGGGTTGATGGTGATTGGCATTTTCGTCGTGATCGCGCGCGGCGAGATTGAAAGTTTCGAGGATCTGAAGGCATCACCCAACGGGCAGATGATCCGTGTCCGCGCTGCAGACGGCACCGTTATCCAGACTTTGGGTCCCAGTTTTGGGCGCTGGATACCGATTGACGAGATTCCGCACGAAATGAAGGATGCGATGGTCGCGGTGGAGGATCGCCGCTTCTATTACCATCCCGGCATTGATCCCTATGGTTTGACGCGTGCAGTTGTCGTCAGCCTGACCGATGGTGGCGGGTTGCGCGCAACCTCGACCATCACCCAGCAATTGGCGCGTAACGTCTATCTGAACAACAACCGCGATATCGGCCGCAAGCTACGCGAAATGATCCTCGCCATGGCGATGGAGACCAAGTTCAGCAAGGAACAGATACTCGAGTTGTATCTCAACAAGGTCTATTTCGGCGGCGGCGCTTATGGTGTCGATGCCGCAAGCCGCCGTTTCTTCGATCATGGCGCAGAAGACATCACACTCGCCGAAGCGACCATCATCGCAGGTCTCGTAAAGGCGCCTTCGCGCTATTCACCGACGGCAGACGCGCAGGCGGCGATCGGCCGCGCCGGCGTGGTACTCGAAGTTATGCAAGATGCCGGGATGATCACGCCCGAAGAGGCGGCCTCGGTTGAACCAGCGAAGGTGCGCATGGCACCCGAGCCGAAGCAGGATAGCGTCCGCTACTTCACCGATTGGGCGCTGCCGCAACTCGATAATTTGATCGATGAAACCGAAAAGCCGATCGACGTCTGGACTACGCTCGACCTTGGGATGCAGCGCGCGGCTACCGACGCGATCCGCAACGGTGTACCGCGCGGTGCGCAGGGTGCGCTGGTGTCGATTGATCGCGACGGGGCAGTCCGCGCGATGGTCGGCGGTACCGACTATGCGACCAGCAATTATAACCGTGCGGTAACTGCATTGCGCCAGCCGGGCTCGGCTTGGAAGGTATTCGTCTACCTCGCTGCGCTCGAAGCCGGCTACCGCCCCGAAGACAAGGTGGTTGACGAAGCGGTGACGATTGGCGGATGGTCGCCGCGCAACAGCAGCGGTACCTATTCGGGCGAGATCACCCTGCGCACGGCCTTTGCTTATTCGAAGAATACGGTTGCCGCGAAACTGGGTGAGGAAATCGGCACCAGCAGCGTTGCCAGCATGGCCCGCCGTTTCGGCATCACTACGCCGATCTCGACCACGCCCGCCATGGTCCTTGGTTCGTCAGACACCCGTGTTCTCGACATGACCCGTGCCTTCGCCTCAATCGCCGCACGCGGCAAAAGCGTGACGCCCTACGCGATCAGCAAGGTGACCACGATTGATGGTGACGTGATTTACCAGCATCGCCCCTCACGCCAGATCCAGCTGGTTGAGGATTATGTCGCTGGTGCGATGACCGATCTGATGCAGAGCGCAGTCGCCACGGGTACAGGCCGCGCAGCCTCTATTGGTCGCCCGGTGGCTGGCAAGACCGGCACCACCAGCAGCAACAAGGATGGCTGGTTCCTTGGCTTCTCTTCCGGCCTCACAACCGGCGTGTGGATGGGCCGTGACGATGCGCGCGCGGTCGGAAATCTGCAGGGCGGGACGGCGCCTGCTGCCGCTTGGGCCAATTTCATGCGGGTGGCGGTCGCCCGCCGCCCGGTCGAGAATTTCGATACCGATGTGACTTTCCCCGAACGTCTTGAGGATGAGGAAATGATGCTCGGCGAAGATGGCGAGGAAATATTGGTCGACGAAAACGGTATGCCGATCGAAGGAATGCCGGGTGATGCCGGTGGGATACCGCCTGAGATGATGGAGCCCGAGCCGCTCGATGAGGCATGGATTGACGAAGCTCTTGGGCGAAGTGGACGTGACGGCGAAAATCGCGACCAACCTCCAGCGCGCAATTCCGGCCCTAAAACCGTCATCGCGCCATCGCCGCGCCCGCAATAAGGCAAAAATTGGCCCTGGGGTACTAACCGGGTTGATATTCGCGCAAAAGCGGCGCATATAAATCAGACTAATCCAATCCGATTATATGGAATCAGTCTGGAGCGCGCGATGCGGCTTTCGAACATGGCCGACTATGCTGTTGTTGTTATGGGTGCTGCTGCACGCCATTGCGGAGGTGCGCGCACCTCTGCGACCGAACTGGCGAGCGAAACGGGAATCGCACTTCCTACCGTGCAGAAACTGGTAAGCATCCTCGGTAAGGCCGGCCTGCTACGTTCGGCGCGCGGCCTTGGCGGAGGCATCCAACTCGCACGCCCGGCTGCGGCAATCACGCTGGCAGACATTATCGAGGCGGTCGAAGGCCCGATCGCGATGACCAATTGCACCAACGCCGCAAGCTGCAACTGCGCAATTGAGCCGGACTGCAACGTCAAAGCGCATTGGGCGGTGGTAAATCAGGCGGTGCGCGGCGCGCTCGCCGATGTGAAATTGACGAGCCTGGTGCAAGCATGACTGACGAAATCGAGATCAAGGACCGCGCAGCGCGCGAGGCTGCGGACAAGGTTGCCGATTATGAGCATGGCTGGTCATCCGACATCGAAACCGAATTTGCCGAAAAAGGCCTGAACGAAGACACTGTTCGCTTCATTTCAGCGAAGAAGAACGAACCCGAATGGATGCTCGAATGGCGGCTGAAGGCATTTCGCATGTGGCAGGAAATGACGCCGCCTGACTGGGCGAAGCTCAACGTTCCGCCGATCGATTATCAGGATGCCTATTATTACGCCGCGCCCAAGGCGAAGAAAAAGCTGGAAAGCCTCGACGAGGTCGATCCGGAAATCCTGAAGGTTTACGAGAAGCTCGGCATTCCCATCGAGGAGCAGAAAGTGCTCGCCGGCGTCGAAGGCGCGCGCAAGGTGGCGGTCGATGCGGTGTTTGACAGCGTCAGCGTGGCGACAACTTTCCGCGCCGAACTCGAACGCGCCGGTGTCATTTTCCGCAGCATCAGCGAGGCGATCAAGGAATATCCCGATCTGGTCCGCAAATGGCTCGGCAAGGTTGTGCCGATGCACGACAATTATTTTGCGACCCTTAATTGCGCGGTCTTCTCGGACGGCACCTTCGTCTACATCCCTGAAGGCGTGCGTTGCCCGATGGAGCTCTCCACTTATTTCCGCATCAATGCGGAAAATACAGGCCAGTTTGAACGCACTTTGATCGTTGCGGACAAGGGCAGTTATGTCAGCTACCTCGAAGGCTGCACCGCGCCGATGCGCGATGAAAACCAGCTCCATGCAGCAGTGGTCGAGCTGGTCGCGCTCGACGATGCCGAGATCAAATACTCGACCGTGCAGAACTGGTATCCCGGCGATGCGGAGGGCAAAGGCGGAATCTACAATTTCGTCACCAAACGCGCCTTGTGCCAGGGCAAGAACAGCAAGGTCAGCTGGACGCAGGTCGAAACCGGCAGCGCGGTGACTTGGAAATATCCAAGCTGTGTCCTCAACGGCGAAAACAGCGTCGGCGAATTTTATTCGGTCGCGGTGACCAACAATTACCAGCAGGCCGATACCGGCACCAAGATGATCCACAATGGCAAGGGCAGCCGTTCGACGATCATTTCCAAGGGCATCAGCGCGGGGAAGAGTAATAATACCTATCGCGGGCTGGTGCGCGTGGCTCCCAATGCTGAAGGTGTGCGCAACTTCACCCAGTGCGATAGTCTGCTGTTGGGCAGCGACTGCGGCGCACACACCGTGCCATATATCGAGGTGCGCAACCCCAGTGCCCAGATCGAGCATGAGGCGACCACCAGCAAGATTTCCGACGACCAGCTCTTCTACGCGATGCAACGCGGGCTGGGGCAGGAGGAAGCCGTCGCCCTGATCGTCAACGGCTTTGCCAAGGAAGTGTTGCAGCAACTGCCGATGGAATTTGCGGTCGAGGCGCAGAAGTTGCTGGGCATTAGCCTTGAGGGGTCGGTTGGCTAAGGCGAAGGCCCGATGCTGAACAAATTTTTGAAAAGAAACGCGAAACATGCTCCAAATAACCAACCTCCACGCCACGGTCGCGGACAAGCCGATCCTCAAGGGCCTTACCCTCTCGCTCAACGCGGGCGAAATCCATGCGATCATGGGGCCGAATGGTGCGGGCAAATCGACACTGGGTTATGTGCTCTCGGGTCGCCCCGGTTATGAAGTGACCGAGGGTTCGGTCACTTTCAACGGCGAAGACCTGCTCGCCATGGACCCGCACGAGCGCGCTGCGGCCGGCCTGTTCCTCGGCTTCCAATATCCGGTTGAAATCCCCGGCGTATCCAACGTCCAGTTCCTGCGCGAGGCATTGAACGCCCAACGCAAGCATCGCGGTGAGGAACCGCTGTCCGGCGGCGAATTCCTCAAGCTCGCCCGTGCGCAGGCGGATGCGATGGGCATGGATATGGAAATGCTCAAGCGGCCGGTGAATGTCGGCTTTTCGGGCGGTGAGAAGAAGCGCAACGAGATGGTGCAGATGGGCATTATCGATCCTGCGCTCGCGATCCTCGATGAAACCGACAGCGGCCTTGATATCGATGCGCTGCGCGTCGTCGGCGAAGGCATCAACCGCATCATGCGCCGCCCCGACAAGGCGGTGCTGCTGATCACCCATTACCAGCGCCTGCTCGATTATGTGCAGCCCGATTTCGTCCACGTCCTCGCCGATGGCCGCATCACGCGCAGCGGCGGCCCGGAACTCGCGCTCGAGCTGGAGCGTGAGGGTTATAAGGAATTGGCCGCGTGAGCCTGACACTTGCCCTTGCCGCTACCGCAAGCAGCGCCAACGCCATTCCGGTGGACTTTCAAGGTCGCTGGTATCCGGCGAAGGTGGATTGCGCGGCTGGGACTGCGGCAGGATCGATCCTGATCCATGACGACAGCATCGTTGATGCAGCAAGCGAACCTGAAACGGCCAAGTTCCAATATATTGTCATCGAAGTTCGCAGCCTTTCCAAACGCAAGATTGATGTCCACGCATCCTATATGGAAGAAGGTTCCGAGGAGGGGATCAACCCGGTAGGGAGTTACCTGAAACTCGGAAAAAACGGCCGCTCTTTGTCGATCGAGACCTATGTCGAAGATGACAGGCGGTATCTGCAGCAGCCGCGCGCAAAATATAAGAGGTGCGTATGAGCGCGCTTCCCACCCGCCGCGATGAGGAATGGCGCTATGCACCTGCCGAGGTTTTGGCAGGGCTGAAAGCATTGCCCGAGGCGGAGCATATTGCTGTCGAGGCGGGTGCGACGCGTCCGATATACAAATGCGTTTCGACGGGTGCTGCGAACAAGGTCGATATCCAGCGCTATCAGATCAACATCGCTGAAGGCGCGCGCTGCGAAGCATTTTTCCTGCTTACCGGTGGCGGTTACAAGCGGCTCGACATTGATGTGACGCTAGCCGAAGGCGCGCACTTCGAATTGGGCGCGGTCGGTATTGGACGCGGTGAGGAAGTCACCGAGATCGTCACCCGCCTTCGCCACGTCGCGCCGGGCGCAACCTCTAACCAGGTGATGCGCGGCGTCGCGATGGACAAAGCGACAATCACGATGATCGGCCGCATCGACGTTGCAAAAGATGCGCAGCAGACTGATGCTGCTCTCGGTGCGAAGGGCCTGCTGTTGGACCGCACCGCGACGATTAACGCCAAGCCCGAACTCGAAATCTATGCCGACGATGTCAAATGCGCGCATGGCTGCGCCATTGGCCAACTCGACGATATGGCGCTGTTCTATGCGCAGCAACGCGGCCTGCCGATGGCGGAGGCGCGCAACCTGCTGATGCAGGCTTTCGTCGCTGAGGCTTATGGCGAAATTGGCGACACCAAGTGGCGCAACCATATGACAGGCTATGCCGAAGCCGCGTTGCGAGGGACGTTCTGATGGAAATCGTCTCCGATCGCGCATTGGGCCGCTGGGAAAATGAAGGCGGTGGTCTTGCCAGGGAACTGCGCGACCAGTTCCCCGGCGTGCGCGACTGGCATTATCTCGATACTGCGGCGAGCGCGCAGAAGCCACAGGCGGTGATCGAAGCCGTCAGCCGCGCGATGGGAGAGGATTATGCCACCGTCCATCGCGGCGTTTATGCGCGATCGGCGAACATGACCCTGGCCTATGAAGCAGCGCGACGGCGGGTGGCCGAGTTTATTGGTGGTCGCGAAGACGAGATCGTCTTCGTCCGCGGCGCAACCGAGGCGATCAACCTCGTGGCGCACAGCTATCCGAAAAAGGGCCGCGTGCTGCTCAGCCAGTTGGAGCATCATAGCAATATCGTGCCCTGGCAGCTTGGCGGATATGAAATCGATGTTTGCCCGTTGACGGCAGACGGCCGGATTGATCTGGATGCGGCGGAGGCAATGCTCTCCAATGAGCATGTGCTGGTCGCCTTTGCGCATGTTTCCAATGTGCTGGGCTCGGTTCTGGATGCTAAGCGGGCAGCCGCCTTGGCGCACAAGGTGGGTGCGAAGTTGCTGCTCGATGGTTGCCAGGCGGTTCCGAGGCTGCCGGTCAACGTCGTAGAACTCGACTGCGATTTTTATGTTTTCAGCGGGCACAAGCTTTATGGCCCGACAGGAATCGGAGCGCTCTGGGCCCGCAAGGAATTGCTCGATGCCATGCTGCCCTACCAAGGTGGCGGATCGATGATCGACCGGGTGACTTTTGAGAGGACCACATATGCACCCGCGCCGGCACGGTTTGAGGCTGGTACGCCTGCCATCGTCGAGGTGATGGGCCTGCGCGCGGCGATCGATTATGTCGATGGCATAGGGCTGGACGCCATTCACGCCCACGAAGCCGAACTCGTCCGCCAGACGCGGGAGGCACTGCGCTCGATCAACTCGATCACGCTATACGGGCCCGAGAATGCGGCAGGGATCGTCTCTTTCAGCATGGAAGGGGTGCATCCGCACGATGTCGGCACCATATTGGATGAAGAAGGCGTGGCAATTCGCGCCGGCCATCATTGCGCGCAGCCGCTGATGGAACATCTGGGCGTCCCCGCCACCGCGCGGGCGAGCTTCGGGATTTACAATGATGAAAGCGATGTCGCGGCACTGGTTCGCGGCCTTGAACGGGTGAAGAGGATCTTCGGATGAGCGAAGAGCAGAAAATCATGGTCGAGGAAGTCGACAGCGTTCCCGCACCGCCAAAAGCGCGTGTCGAAGATGCAGAGACTCCGGCTGAGAAGCTGGAGCGCAAGAAGGACTATCTTGAAGGCTTCCTTGCGCAAAAGCCTGCTTCGCCAGCACCGGGAGAACCCGAGGGTGACCTGTACGAAGCCGTCATCTCGGCGCTCAAGGAAATCTACGACCCTGAAATCCCGGTGAACATTTATGATCTCGGCCTGATCTATGGCGTCGAAATCAATGGTGGGCATGCGATGGTGACGATGACGTTGACCACACCGCATTGCCCGGTTGCCGAAAGCATGCCCGGCGAAGTCGAACTTCGCGTCGGTGCCGTACCCGGAATCGGCGATGCCGAGGTCAACCTCGTCTGGGATCCGCCATGGGGGCCAGACAAGATGACCGATGAGGCGCGCCTCGAACTGGGGATGCTGTGATGAGTACGGAAACCAAAACACGCCGCCCTATGCCCGCCGCCGTAACGCTGACGCCTGCGGCTGAAGAACGTGTCGCCGAACTGATGCGCAATGCCCCCGAGGGTACAGTCGGCGTGAAACTGTCCACCCCGCGCCGCGGTTGTTCGGGGTTGGCCTATTCGGTCGATTATGTCAGCGAAGCCAATGCCTTTGACGAACGCATCGAAACCCCCGGCGGCACCTTCTTCATCGACGGCGGTTCGGTGCTCTATCTCGTCGGTTCGACAATGGACTGGCAGGAAGACGAATTCACCGCAGGCTTTGTGTTCAACAACCCCAATGCCACCGGCAGTTGCGGTTGCGGCGAGAGCTTTACGGTATAAACCTGATGCGTCGCGTAGAGTTGTCCACATTTCTCGACGCCACACCTGAGACCATTTGGGCGCATGTCCAGACGCCTAAATTGTTGCACTATGTCACGCGCGGTATGATCCGCTTTCTTCCCAAGGGGAAGCCGTTTCCCGACAAATGGGTAGAGGGCGAATACCGTGTCTGGATGTTGCTTTTCGGTTGGCTGCCCGTGGGATGGCAGGCCATTCGCATTGAAATGCCCCAGCAGGCCTCCGGCAAATATGTGGTGCGTGACAATGGCTATAGCCGGTTGATCAAACGATGGGATCACTGGATCGAAATAACCGCCGAAGGTACAGGCGCCCGCTATATCGACCGCGTTGAAATTGAGGCAGGCTTTTTGACGCCGTTGATTTGGGCATTTGCGCGGTTGTTTTATGCCTATAGACAGCGCCGTTGGCAGCGACTGGTAGCGCGACGGTTTGCTTACGACTGAGGGCGGGTTCCTAGAATTTCCGGTTGAAGCGCAGCGCCACCCCGAGGTCGTCGGGCGCAGCCTCGATATGGCCCAGTTCGGTCCGCCAGAAAGCGTTGGCCGACAGGTAGCCGCCAGCAAAGGGCGTTGCATAGGCAGCTTCGATATCCCGTTCCTGCCCCGTCGGGCTGAGCGACACGAACTGTCGCCCGAAACTCGCCTGCAAGGTCGAATAATCATAACCTGTCGGTAGGGTGAGGTTCAGGCCTCCACCGTGCACGCGAAGCGGCTGGGCGACGCGCAAACTCAGGCTGTCACGCAGCGAAAAGACACCAACGCGAGTGAGGTCCGCAGACCATGCATCGCTTTCCAGCCAATCGGCGGAGTCGCGCAATCCGGCAGCAGCGATACGCGTCCACCCGCGCCGATAATTGACCTCCACACGCCAGTCAGAACCCAGCGATAGTGTAGTCCCGGCGTCGGCAAACCAGCTGCGTGCGCCTGTTTCGCCCGTCCACATATTGGTGCCGCCGCCCAATATCGTTTGGCGTTCGTTGAGCATCGTTCCCGAAAGTTTGAGACGCAGCGCGCCGAGATCACGGTCGAAGCCCACATGAGCAAGGCGATAGCCATAACCGCGATAGCGGTTACGCAGCGGATCGCCTGCAAATTCCTCCCATAGGCGAACATCGCCGCTTTCGCCCGCAACGGTCAATCCAAAGCCGGCGATATGTTGGCGATAGGCAAAGGCAGAGCTTGGCTGGCTGAAAAAGCCGAATGATTCCTGCGCCGCATCAGCGGCGATAAAGCTGGTTGCGCGTTCGATGGCCATCTGGTCGATCAGGGCGCCGCTGCTCCGCGCAATGCCAAGCGCCACTTGCCGGTCATTCCCCAATTTGGCGATGACCGAGCCAGCTATGGCGCGCGCTTGTGATCGTTCGCGGGGGGACAGGTCTAGCCGGTCCGGCCCTACTCCGTCGCGGCGGTTGGCGACCGAAAGCGTGACTGCGAGATTCGGATTTGCCGCAACGCGCGTTTCGGTACCCATGCTGAGCGCCGGGGCGAGCTTGGGTGCGGATTTGGCCGCGAGCAAGGTACCACTGAAATCGGCCCGGAACGCGCGTCCATAGCTGTCGAGGATCACCGATTGCGGGCCTTGCCCGGCACCGGCATCACCCATTGGTCCGCCTAGCGCCCCGGTAGAACCGGTGGGAACCGGAATTGGCGTTCCCGCAATTGACTGTTGCCCCTGTGGCTGGAATGCGCGAGCAAGATTGAGCTCTCCCCTGCCGTAAATGGCATCCGTCCCGGCAGCGCCAAGATCCGTTGTGGTGCGAAGCAAAAGGTCGACAATCTGCGCTCCGGTGAGATTGGGGAAAGCCTGCGCAAGCAATGCAACCGCGCCTGCTACAATGGGTGCAGAAAAACTGGTGCCGCTCCACAGAAACTGGGTGCCGTTTTCGTCCGGATCACGGACGCGCACGCCGAGCGCGGTGATGTAATAATTCTGCCCGTTACCGGCCCGGTTTGAAAAGGCCGAAATCTGTTGTGTTGAATCGGTTGCGCCCGCGATCAACACTTGGCCCCGTGCGATCGGGTCAAGTGCTATCATCGCCATCGGATCGGGATTTACAGCAACTGCCGGATCGTCATCGAATTCGTTGCCGGCCGAGATGACGAAGACCACGCCGGCGGCGGTTGCCCGATCCACTGCCGCTCGAAGCGTCAAGTTCATCGGCGATCCGCCGAGCGACATGTTGATCACCTTCGCACCGACGGCGACCGCTCGATCTACGGCGCGCGCGATATTGTTATCGTTGTGGGTGCATCCCTTGTCGGGATCCGTATCGGCACAGGTGCCGGCGGTATCGGTCCGCAGCACCAGCAGTGTAGCACCAAAGGCTACACCATGGGTTTCGAGGTCATTCTTGGCCCCAAGGAGTACCGACGAAACGGCTGTCCCATGACCGCCTTCGTCTTGGAGTCCGCGACTGCCTGCAAAGTCTGCTGATTGAGGATGGATCTTTCCGGCAAATTCGGGGCTGTCGACATCGATACCGCTGTCGACGACGCCGGCGATAACGCCGGTTCCACTCGCCCCGGCATTATAAGCAGCTATCGCCTGCGCCTGCACAGCGCCGTTGGATCGTTGATACTCAACGGTATTGAAATTTGCAGTCGGTGGGGGAGGAGGCGGGGGTGGAGGTGGAACAGGCGGCGGTGGTGGCGCTGGCGGGGTCACCGCAGGTGGAGGTGTCGGCGTTGAACTTACCCCACCGCCTCCGCCACATGCGGATACGGTCAATGCAAAAATTATCGAAGTGCCGACAGCAATTTTGCGACCCGTGCCAGTACTCGCCATGATACTCCCCAGACTATAACTTATGTTATTACCGTTGCTGCGCTTGCGCCAGCATTAACGCAGTTGTTCCTTGCGAGATTTGACACCTGTAGTTAACGGGGCGGCCATGTCTCCGGCAACCCATCCCGACTTCGGCCATGTCGACACCTGGATCTTCGATCTGGATCTGACGCTTTATGCGCCAGAGCACAATATCATGGAGCAGGTGCGCAACCGGATTGCCGCCTTTGTCGAAGATTATTTCAAGGTCGATGGTGAACGTGCACACCAGATCCGTTACGATTATTGGCGCAAATATGGAACGACGCTGGGCGGATTGATGGCCGAACATGCAGTCGATCCGCATGGCTATCTGGAATTCGTGCACGATGTCGACATGTCGCTGCTGCAGCCTTGTGATCGGTTGCGTACCGGGATTGAATCGCTTCCCGGAAGGAAGCTGATTTTCACCAATGCCGATGCACCTTATGCGCAACGTGTGCTCGCCGCACGCGGGCTCGATGGCGCGTTCGAGGTCGTGTTCGACATCCACCGAATGGAACATAAGCCGAAGCCTGCACTCGATAGCTATCATGCATTGTGCAGCCAGCTGGATATCAACCCGACGGCGGCATTGTTCGTTGAGGATTCGGCGCATAACTTGGAGCCAGCCAAGACGATTGGCATGACCACGGTCTGGGTCAACCATGCCGCGGACGATGGATCCGCAAACCCACGACCGCATTTTGTCGATCATGAGATACAAGACCTTGCCCATTGGCTGGTCGCAGGAAAGGAACGGAAATGAGCGAGGCATTGCAGGCAGTAATCGAGAAGGCCTGGGACGAACGCGACGCGATCAACACCGGAACGGGTGGCGAAGTGCGCGCTGCCGTGGTTGAGGCGCTGAACCTGCTCGATAGTGGTGCCCGCCGTGTCGCTGAAAAAGTCGACGGCGAATGGCAGGTGAATCAGTGGCTCAAAAAGGCTGTCCTCCTTTCCTTCCGCCTCAACGACATGGAAACGATTCCCGGCGGACCAGGTGGTGCGCATTGGTGGGACAAGGTTCCTTCAAAGTTTTCCGGCTGGGGCGAAAACCGCTTCCGTGATGCCGGTTTCCGGGCAGTACCGGGCAGCATCGTTCGCCACAGTGCGCATATTGGCAAAGGCGTGGTTCTGATGCCCAGCTTTGTGAACCTTGGCGCCTATGTCGATGAAAACAGCATGGTCGATACATGGGCGACCGTGGGGAGCTGTGCACAAATCGGCAAGAACGTCCACCTGTCGGGTGGCGTCGGCATTGGCGGCGTGCTTGAGCCGTTGCAGGCTGGTCCGGTAATCATCGAGGATGATTGCTTCATCGGCGCGCGTTCCGAAGTGGTCGAAGGCGTTATTGTCGAACAGGGGGCAGTGCTCGCGATGGGCGTGTTCCTGTCTTCCACAACAAAGATCATCGATCGTGCAACCGGCGAAATCTTTGTGGGGCGAGTGCCGTCCTATTCGGTGGTGGTTCCGGGTGCACTTCCCGGCAAACCGCTTCCCGATGGTTCGCCGGGGCCGAGCCTCGCCTGCGCTGTGATCGTTAAGCGAGTTGATGCCCAAACCCGCTCCAAAACCGCGATAAATGAGTTGCTTCGCGACTAAGCGCCTAAATTCATCGACCAACCGTTTCCGGTTTTGCTTGCAATATAAGAGCGAATCACTCTAATTTGCATCTGCGGACCGGGCCCCTCTGGCGCTCGCTTCTTCGGAAGGAACGCGATGTCGGCCGCATCGGATGTTTCCGGTGCTCGGGTTGTGCGGTCCCTGTTTCCCCCGAATACCCTCTGCCCGGCATCGGAACATCCGATTGAACAACCATTGTTCAAGAGGAGAAAAGAGATGTCGGAACGGACATTCCGTCTGATGCAGTACCACCAGAAGCTTGATGATGAATTGCGCGCCGAAATGCGCCGCAGCTGGCCGAGCTTCGCACGGATCCAGCGGCTGAAACGCATGAAGCTGGCGGTGAAGGATAAATTGCAGGCGATGGTTTCCAAGGGTCGAAAGACCCCGAAACCGGCCTGATATCAGTAAGGCTGCGCTCGCCGCCCTCTCCCAAGGTTCGCCCCTAGCCTGATGGCGAGCGCAGCCAGACTATCAGGGGCATGTATCCAGACAGTGACCGACCGGTGTTTCGGCCGGAACCATAGTCACAAACTGGGCAAAGCCCTTACGCGTTTGCGGATTGACCCAAAGTCCAGCGCGCAGCGCATAGGCTTCGCCGACATGGCCAATCCATTTGCGGCCCGCACGGTCTTCATGGATGTGCACGCCAAGACCATAGGCCTGGAAATAGCCGCGATCATCGTCGCCATTCACCCCGTTGAAACGCCATTGGACGCGGGTCATTTCGGCAAAGGCCTTGCTGCTCAATATGGGTCGGCCGCCATTCAGCAGCAATTGCCCCACCCGGGAAAGATCCTGCATCGAAATGCGCAAGCCACCTTGGGGGCTGAAGGATGATCCGTTTTTTCCGATGCGATAGCGAATGAGGTCGCAACTGCCATCGCTCGCCGCGAGTATGGGGCAGGGATCAGTGCCGCTGATCGCTGCATCGCGCGCGAGATCGCCATTGGTCCGCAAAAGCGTGACGGCTTGGGCTCGTCGCCCCGGGCTACATCCATCACCCCAATTGAAACAGGCATCGAGCCGCAAGGGTGCGAGAACCTTCTTTGCCACCAACCGGTCGAACCTCTCCCGCGTTGCAGCTTCGATGGTCGCCGCAATGACTGGAGAGTTGAGGTTGGCGTAGCTGAAATAATCTCCCGGCTCGTGCCCCGGAAACCAGACCGCCGGGTTGGAGAGCACTGTTTGCAGGCTGCCATCCAGTGGCAGCAAATAGTCGATCGAATCCCTTATGCTCGACGTGTGGCTCAAAAGGTGCCGCAGCGTCACTGGACGGTCAGGGAAGGCGGGGTTGCGCACTGCAAAACCGAGATAGTCGCCAATATCCTTATCGAGATCGATCCGACCTTCATCAACAAGCCGCATCACTGCAATGGCAGTGACCAGTTTGGAGATGGAGGCGACCCGCACCGGATCATCGGCGGCCACCTTTCGGCCCACTACCCCAGCTTCGCCGGAAGCTTGCTTGGACAAAATCGCGGTCGAGGAAAAATCGACCCGCACGCGTGCCGGCTCAGGCAAGCCAACCTGCTCCGGTGCAGCGCTGGCAGCACCCGCAATTGCGAGCGCCAGCGCTGCGCCGCGAGCAGCGGTTATTCGTCGCCCCGGCATTCGCCCTCATGCGTGCCAGTCATGCTGCCCTTAAGCTTGATTTTGCCAGCCATTGGCACCTGCACTTCCAAATCGGTATCGAAATTGAAATCGGCATCACCCAATGTGCCATCAAGCTTCATCTTGGCCTTGCCTAGATCGCCCATGCCGCAACTCAGCGCCATATCAACCCGATTTCCGGCAATGTCGAAATGGGTATAGCTGCAATCTTCCGCGCCTTCGCCGCCAAAAAAGTCCGGGCCGGGCTTCGCTGCATCGGCTTCGCTGAGGCAGGAAAGGCCGGATGCGCCTTTCGCAAGCTGTGCTTTGATGCTGGCCTTTTCCTCATCGCCCAGACGGGGCACATCGATTTCGGTAAAGGCAAAGTTCATGCGCCAGCGGCCCGGCTGCATGGCGAGATAGCCATCTCGCCGCATTTCTTCGGCGCGCTCCTGCCGTGAAACGCTGCCATCGCCGTTGGTATCTGCACTGTCGCTGCAACCGGAAACTGTGATCAACAGCACCATTGCTGAAAGGGATACTGCTTTCATCGTCATGCCGGGCATTCACCAATCCGTTTGCCTTCGATGCGGCCCTTCATCTTCATTTCACCCATGGGCGTTCCGCTTGTCTTCTGCTCCATGTTCATCACATAGCTTTCACCTTCGAAGCTGCCGTCCATCTTGCTGGCTACCGTGATGCCGCCTTCCGGTTTGCAAGTCATGGCGACGGTCATCTTGTTGCCGGAACGGTTGAGCTGTTCAAAGCTGCAATTGCTGTTTTCGTCACCGCCAAAGAAATCCGCGCCAGGCTTTTCGGCCTGTTCCTTGGTCAGGCAGGATTTGACGCTCATTTCGGTCATCGCCTTGGTCATTTGCGCCTTGGCTGCTTCGGGCAAACCGGGCGCCTCGATGCTGCCGAACTTGATCTTCACTTCCCAAAGCCCCGGCTTCATCGCAACCGCGCCGCCTTGTGAAAGTTCCTTCTGCGCCTCTTCGTTGCTGACTTTTCCGTCGCCATCGGCATCAGCGCCTTTATCTGAACAGGCCGATAGCGCCAGCATTGCACACGCGGCGCTGCCAATTAAAAGCTTCCTCATCTGCAAACCCTCCAATGCAATCCCATCTGGCCTGTTTGTCGCGAAACCAGAACCATGGCAACCGTTTTGCGCACCATGCGGTTCGTTCATGACAAGGACAGATCAGCCCGCTAAGGAGGCGGCATCCGAATTTTGGGGAGTTTTGCCCGCGATGAAGCGTTTTGTTGTTTTTCTGATGGTTGCACTGTTTGGGGCAGGGTTTGCCCACGCCCAATCGGAATCGCCTGCAGCCCCTGCATCACCAGTTGTCGACGAGGCGGAAAACACATTGCACCTCGATCTGTCTTCGGGTGGCCGCGTGACAATCAAGCTCTATCCACAAATTGCCCCAGCCCATGTCGAGCGCATCAAGACGCTGACCCGTCAGGGCTTTTACAACGGCATCATCTTCCATCGCGTGATCGATGGCTTCATGGCGCAGACCGGCGATCCGACCGGCACTGGCACCGGCGGATCGCAACTTCCCGATCTTAAGGCTGAATTCAGCGCCGCACCGCATCTGCGCGGCACCGTTTCCATGGCGCGGGCGCAATCTGAAGACAGCGCAAACAGCCAGTTTTTCATTTGCTTCCAGCCGCGTTTCTCGCTCGATAACAAATATACGGTATTCGGGCGCGTGACTTCGGGCATGCAATTTGTCGATGCCATCCAGCGCGGTGAGCCACCAGCAACCCCCGACAAGATCATCCAGGCGTCGATTGCGGCGGACAATGTGCCTCCGCCGGATTTCACAGCGCTTGCGAAGCCTGCCGCACCAGCAGAGGCGCCGGTGACGCTCGATGATCTGAGCAAGCCGCTCAACTAATCTTGGCAAAAGGATAGGCGCGGAAAAATGCGCGTCGACCTGTTCGATTTCGACCTTCCGCAAGAGCGTATCGCGCTGCGCCCGGTTTCACCGCGCGATGCCGCGCGCATGCTGTGCGTTTCAGGAGATGGTCGGATGGAGGACGCACATGTCCTTGACCTGCCGCAGCGTTTACGCTCCGGCGACTGCCTTGTTTTCAACGATACGCGGGTAATTCCTGCCCAACTCGAAGGGCGGCGCGGCGAGGCGAAGATTGGAGCGACGCTGCACAAGCGGATCGACCTGCGCCGCTGGCAGGCTTTCATCCGCAACGCCAAAAGGCTGAAGGTCGGCGACGAGATAATATTCGGCGGTGGCGTTACGGTGACCGCAGAGGAACGGCTCGCCGATGGCAGTTTCGTTCTGTTTTTCCATGGCGAAGAAGCGGTCGAAATTCTCCTCGACCGTGCGGGGACGATGCCCTTGCCGCCCTACATCGCAAGCAAGCGCGGGATCGATGAGGCGGACAAAAGCGATTACCAGACAATGTTCGCGCAAAAGGATGGTGCCGTCGCTGCTCCTACGGCGTCGCTGCATTTCACGCCGCGATTGATGGATGCGCTGGCGGCAGCGGGGATTGGTCACGAAACATTGACCCTGCACGTTGGGGCGGGAACGTTCCTGCCGGTAAAGGCCGAAGATACCGACGCGCACCAGATGCACAGCGAATGGGGCCGGATCGACGCGGCCACGGCAGAACGATTGAATGCAGTGCGGGCAAAGGGCGGACGTATCATCGCCGTTGGCACGACTGTGCTACGCCTTCTCGAAAGCGCAGCCAGCGACGATAAGGTCATCCGCCCGTTCGAGGGCGATACCGTAATCTTCATCACACCGGGCTATCGCTTCAAGGCGATCGACGGGCTGATGACCAACTTTCACCTGCCGAAATCGACCCTGTTCATGCTGGTCAGCGCGCTGATGGGGCTTGATGTGATGCGTGCGGCCTATGCGCACGCCATCGCGCAGGAATATCGTTTCTACAGCTATGGGGATAGCAGCCTGCTGATCCCCTGAAGGATCAATGCCCCTTCAACTCGTCCCCGGTGAGGCGAACGACGTGGAGCACGTTGGTCGAACCCGGTGTGCCGAAAGGAACACCTGCCATCATGATCAGCCGCGCACCGGCGCTGCCGAGATGGTAACGCAGCGCCATGCGCTTGCCCTTGGCAACCATCTCTTCGAAGCTGCCGATGTCCTTGGTCCGCACGGCAAAGGCACCCCATAACAGGCCCAGCCGGCGTGCAGTTTGTTGGCTGGCGGTAAGCACCAAGACCGGCACGGCGGGTCGCTCACGCGAAATGCGACGCGCGGTCGAGCCGGAGGAAGTGAAGCACACAATCGCGCTGGTTTCGACCGTATCGGCAATGCGCCCGCTCGCCTCTGCCAGCGCGTCAGCCGTGGTGGCATCGGCGGGGGTTACGGTGAAGTGGATGCGTTTGAAGAAATCAGGATCGCTTTCAACCTGCTGGGCGATACGATCCATGATCGAAACGGCCTCGATCGGCCAAGCGCCAGCCGCCGTTTCGGCAGACAACATGACGGCATCTGCGCCATCGTAAATTGCGGTCGCAACGTCCGATACTTCGGCGCGCGTTGGCGTCGGCGCGACGATCATCGATTCGAGCATCTGCGTTGCGACGACCACGGGCTTGCCCATCTGGCGGGCTGTCGAGACGATTTTTTTCTGAAGCGGCGGTACCTGTTCGGGCGGCAGTTCGACGCCCAAATCGCCACGTGCGACCATCACCCCGTCGGCGAGTTCGAGGATTTCTTCCAGCCGGTGGATAGCCGCCGGCTTTTCGATCTTGGCGAGCAGGGCCGCCTTTCCACCGATCAGCTTCTTGCCTTCGGCCACGTCTTCGGGGCGCTGCACGAACGACATGGCAACCCAATCGACACCCTGTTCCAGAGCGAAAGCGAGGTCCGAGCGATCCTTCTCGGTCAGTGCCGCAATCGGGACGACGACGTCGGGCACATTCAGGCCCTTACGGTCTGAAAGCATCCCGCCCACCTCGACGCTGGTATCGATATGGTCGGGGCTGATATCGGTCACCCGCAGCACCACCTTGCCATCGTCGAGCAACAGGCGGGTACCGATTTCGAGCGCCGCAAAGATTTCGGGATGCGGCAGGTGGACACGCGAAGCATCGCCTGCCTTCTTGCTGGTATCGAGCCGGAATGCATCACCGGTTTTCAGCTCCACCTTGCCACCCGCAAAGGTGCCCACGCGCAGCTTCGGGCCCTGCAGGTCGACAAGGATCGTCGTCGGGCGGTTATAGGATTTTTCGAGCGCACGGATATTCGCGATCAGCTTCGCTTTTTCGGCCTGTTCGCCATGGCTCATGTTGACGCGAAAGGCATCCGCCCCTGCGCGGAACAGTTTTTCGATCATTTCAGGCGTGTCGCTCGCGGGACCCAATGTCGCGAGGATACGGACCTTGCGCATGCGCGGCTTGTGATATTGCATCTGAGAAGGCTCTTTCGCGCTCTGGATTTTGTCTCTCGTGCCTCCCATAACGGTCTGGAGCGTTTAGGCAAAGGGAGCATAGCTATGCAGACAGACATGCAAATCAGTGATGTGGCGGCGGCGGCGGCATTCCGGCGGTTGGTTGCGCATCTGCAACACCGCCATGATGCCGAGAATATCGACCTGATGGGGCTTGCCGGTTTTTGTCGCAACTGCCTTGCCGATTGGGTGATGGAGGCACAGCCAGAGCTTTCAAAGGAAGAGGCGCGCACCCTGATTCACGGCATGCCGCCTGCTGAATGGAAGGCAAAGTACCAATCGGAAGCCACCCCTGAACAGCTTGCGCGGATGCAGGAAAGCATGGCCAAGAATGCACCGAGCCATTAAGCGAGGCGCTTCCTGATTCGGGCGTAAAGCGCCCTACAACCAACCGGAGAATATCATGTCCGAAGGCAATATCGCCGCTGACCAGTTGCGCCTTTTCATCGAACGCATCGAGCGTCTCGAGGAAGAGAAAAAGGGCATCGCCGACGATATTCGCGACGTTTACAGCGAAGCGAAAAGCCAGGGCTATGATACCAAAATCATGCGCCAGATCGTTCGCTTGCGCAAAATGGAAACCCATGACCGGCAGGAAATGGAAGCAATTTTGGAGACTTACAAGGCAGCGCTCGGTCTGGCATAAAGATGGCTCCAAGGAAGGAGTCTCCCATGCTGATGACCACTACTGCCACCATCGAAGGTCGCCCCGTTGCCCAATATCTCGGCGTCGTAACCGGCGAAGTCATTGTCGGTGCCAACATCTTCAAGGATCTGTTTGCCAGCGTTCGCGATATCGTTGGCGGGCGATCGGGGGCTTATGAAAATTCGCTGCGCGATGCCCGTGAAACCGCGCTCAAGGAACTGGCGGATGAAGCCCGCGCGCTCGGCGCAGACGGCGTGATCGGCATTGACCTCGATTACGAAGTGCTTGGTGCACAAGGTTCGATGCTGATGGTCAGCGCCAGTGGAACCGCAGTCAAACTCGGGTAATCCACATGGCTTGCCGAAGGCGCGTTTCCTGATGTAAGGGCGCGCCTTCACATCACCTTCAGCCAACAAAGAAGAGAGCCATGGCAGGCCATAGCAAATTCAAGAACATCATGCACCGCAAGGGCGCGCAGGATAAGAAGCGCTCTGCGATGTTTTCCAAGCTCAGCCGCGAAATCACCGTCGCGGCGAAAATGGGCATGCCCGATCCGGACATGAACCCCCGCCTGCGCCTCGCGGTCAATGCGGCCAAGGCGCAGTCGATGCCCAAGGACAATATCCAGCGCGCGATCGACAAGGCGAGCGGCGGCGATGCGGAGAATTACGAAGAAGTGCGCTATGAGGGCTATGGCCCGGGCGGCGTTGCCGTGATCGTCGAGGCGCTGACCGACAACCGCAACCGCACCGCAACCAATGTGCGCACCGCATTCAGCAAGAATGGCGGGAACCTCGGCGCGTCGGGCGCGGTGAGCCACGGCTTCGATCGCATGGGCCTGATCACTTATCCGGCCAGCGTTGGCGATGCCGACACCGTGTTCGAAGCCGCATTAGAGGCCGGCGCCGAAGATGTCGAAAGTGGTGAGGAAGAGCACAGCATCTGGACAGCGATGGACGCCTTGCACGAAGTGTCCAAGGCGCTCGAAGCTTCGCTCGGTGCGGCGGACAGCGCAAAGCTCGCCTGGCGCCCGCAGACGCTGGTCGAGGTGGATGAGGCCAATGCCGCAACATTGCTCAAGATGATCGACACGCTTGAAGATGATGACGATGTCCAGACTGTCTGGGGCAATTATGATGTTTCCGACGAAGTGATGGCGAAGCTGGGCTAAGCAGTTCCCCTCCCGCTTGCGGGAGGGGTTAGGGGAGGGCCAGTCGCCCTCCAGCAGATACGGGACAGGCCCTCCCCCGGCCCCTCCCGCAAGCGGGAGGGGAGAAAATGATCATCCTCGGTCTTGACCCCGGCTTGGGCACCACCGGCTGGGGTATCATCGTGAAAGAAGGCAATCGCCTCAGCCATATCGACAATGGCGAGATCACCACCGATGCCAAATTGCCATTGGCAAACCGTCTGGTCGCGATTGATGAGAAACTGCGCGCAATCCTCGACCATTTCAAACCCGATTGTGCCGCGGTTGAGGAAGTGTTTGTCAACAAGAATCCGCAATCGACGCTGAAGCTGGGGCAAGCACGCGGCGTGGTGCTGCTCGGCGCTGCACGCAACCGCACCCCCGTGACCGAATATGCCGCGCGGCTGGTCAAGAAATCGGTGGTCGGGACCGGCAAGGCGGACAAGAAACAGATCGAGGCGATGCTCCGCGTGCTCATGCCGGGGCTGAAACTGGCGGGTGAAGATGCGGCCGATGCGCTCGCCGTCGCGGTGACGCACGCGCACCATATCCGGGGATAAGTTCACGGCTTGTTCTCTTTTGCTTGCCGACCGGTGATCGGCAAGCTAACCCTCTCGCATGATCGCGAAACTATATGGCCGCATCGATGAAACGGGCGTGGACAGCCTGGTGATCGATGTGAACGGCGTGGGCTATCTGGTGCAGGCAAGTGTGCGGACACTCGCGGTGCTCGGCGGCTCAGGGGATTTCGCGACGGTTTTCACCGAAATGCTGGTGAGCGAGAATGACCAGCGGCTAATCGGCTTTGCCAGCCGAGAGGAACGCGACTGGTTCCGCCTACTGATCGGCGTGCAGGGCGTGGGTGCAAAGGTGGCGCTGGCGATCCTTTCCGCATTGGAGGCGGACGACCTGACTATTGCGATTGCCAATGGCGACAGCGCGATGGTCGCGCGCGCTAACGGCGTCGGCCCGAAACTCGCCAGCCGCATCGTCAACGAACTGCGCGACAAGGTTGGCGCGATGGCGGGGATTGGCGGCGGCGCAAAACTGGCGGCGGCGGCCAAGGCGGGGAACAGCAATGTCTCCGATGCAGTCGCTGCGCTCACCGGCCTCGGCTTCAAACCCGGCGAAGCGCAAGGTGCGGTGGCGTTGGCGCTGGAAGAATTGGGTGACGGTGCGACGCTCGATGCGCTGGTACGACTAGCGCTTAAGAGGGCGGCGAAGTGACCGATAACCCCCACCTCACCCCCATGCGCAAGCCCGAGGATATCGATGCCGCGCTGCGCCCGAAAAGCCTGACCGAATTTATCGGGCAGCAGGCGGCGCGGGAGAATTTGCGGGTGTTTATCGAGGCGGCAAAGGCGCGCGGCGATGCGCTTGACCATGTGCTGTTTTTCGGGCCGCCGGGGCTGGGGAAGACCACGCTGGCGCAGATTGTCGCCAAGGAAATGGGGGTTGGCTTCCGCTCCACCTCTGGCCCGGTCATTGCGAAATCGGGCGATCTGGCGGCGCTGCTGACCAACCTTGAAGAAGGCGACGTCTTGTTCATCGACGAAATCCACCGCCTGAATCCGGTGGTCGAGGAAATCCTCTACCCCGCGATGGAGGACCGTGCGCTCGATATCATGATCGGCGAAGGCCCTTCGGCGCGTTCGGTGCGGATCGACCTGCCGGCCTTCACGCTGGTCGGCGCGACCACGCGGCAGGGTCTGTTGACCACACCGCTGCGCGACCGTTTCGGCATTCCGGTTCGTTTGAATTTCTACACGCATGACGAGTTGGAACTGGTCGTCACCCGCGCGGCGAAGCTGCTCGATCTCGAAATCGCCGCCGATGGCGCGCGCGAAGTGGCAAAGCGTTCGCGCGGCACGCCGCGTATCGCCGGCCGGTTGCTGCGCCGCGTGCGCGATTTCGCAAATGTCGCGGGCGAAACCATCGTCACCGCCAAGGTCGCCGATGCCGCGCTCAACCGGCTGGAGGTCGATAGCCTGGGCCTCGATGCGATGGATCGGCGCTATCTGATGATGATCGCCGATATCTATCGCGGCGGCCCTGTCGGCGTCGAGGCTCTGGCGGCGGGGCTTTCCGAGCCGCGCGATACGATCGAGGATGTGGTCGAGCCCTATTTGCTCCAACTCGGCCTGATCGCGCGCACCGCACGGGGGCGGCAGTTGAACGGGCCAGGGTGGAAGCATCTCGGCATCACCCCGCCGACCGGGGCGCAGGATGGGTTGTTCGATAAATAATGACTGTCCTTTTGCTGACCAAGTGAGTCCCACGCACGACAAGTTGTGCACAAATCCGACCAACCCCCTTCCTGTCGCGGAATCCATGCGTTAAGCCGCTTCGCAATGAACGGGACGCAACCCTATCACGGCCATTTTGACGGACCCCGCCACCTGTTTGCGGTGCGGGTTTATTTCGAGGACACCGATTTCTCGGGCGTCGTCTATCACAGCCGCTATCTGCACTTCATGGAGCGAGCCCGTTCGGACATGCTCAGCGTTGCCGGAATAGGCCAGCGCGAAGCATTTGACTGCGGCGAAGGCGTTTATGCGGTCGCCGACCTGCACATCAAATATCGCGCGCCGGCCCGTTTCGACGATGCGTTGCTGTTGGTTTCGACGGTTGAGGAAATCCGTGGCGCGAGCGTTGTAATTCATCAGAAAGTCATGCGCGGTGACCAAGTGCTGACCGAGGCAGAGGTTACCGCCGCTTTCCTGACGCCCGAAGGTCGCCCGCGCCGCCAGCCGCGCGAATGGCTGGAGGCGTTTGAAGCGATCAAGGCCGGCAAGCAGGGTTAGAAGAAAGAGAAAATATGGATGTGTTGATTTTGGCCCAGGGCGCGACATTCTCGCCATTGCACCTTTTCCTCCAGGCCGACTGGGTGGTGAAGGCAGTGATGATCGGGCTGGCGCTGGCCAGCATCTGGGTGTGGACGATCATCATCAGCTTCGTCTTGAAAATCCGCAACATCACTGGCCAAAGCGAGGCATTCGAGCGCGAATTTTGGCGCACCGAAGATGTTGACGGCTATTTCAAGCAGCATGGCAAATCCGACCTGCCGATCGCCAAGGTGTTTGCGGCCGGCCTCGCCGAATGGCGCCGATCGACTGCGGTAAAGGTTGTGGATCGCCAAGGCACCCGCGAGCGTCTTGCTACGGCCATGGACGCGACCATCGCGGCAGAGAGCGAAAAGCTTTCGAACCGGCTCAATTTCCTCGCGACCACCGGCGCGGTCGCGCCCTTTGTCGGGCTGTTCGGTACGGTCTGGGGCATCATGCGCAGCTTTTCGGCGATTGCCGCAGAACAAAACAGCTCGCTCGCCGTGGTTGCCCCGGGCATTGCTGAGGCGCTGTTCGCAACCGCCATCGGCCTGTTCGCCGCCATTCCGGCGGTGATCGCCTATAACCGCTTCTCACACCGGCTGAACCAGTATGAGGCGCGCATGGGCCGTTTTGCCGATGGCTTCCACGGCCTGTTGAGCCGCGAGTTGGAGCGGGAAGGCTGAGCCTGTGGCGATGAACCTCAATTCCGGCGGTTCCTCGCGCCATGGCCGTCGCGGCAGCCGCCGCGCGCCGATGGCCGAAATCAACGTCACGCCCTTTGTTGACGTGATGCTGGTGCTGCTCATCATCTTCATGGTGACGGCACCATTGCTTGTCTCTGGAGTACCGGTGGAACTGCCTGAAAGCCGGGCCAATCCGCTCGACCAGAAGGATGAACCGCTCGACATTTCGATCGACAAGGAAGGCCAGGTCTTCATCGACAGTGCTGCGGTGAGTGCCGGTGAATTGTCGGCGCAATTGGAAGCGATTGCGGCAGAGCAGGACCCTGCCAATCCGCGCCAGATCATGCTGCGCGGCGATACCACCATCAGCTATGGCGAGATGATGAAGGTGATGGGCGAGCTCAATCGCGTTGGGCTCAACTCGGTCAGCCTCGTCACAACTGCCGCCGCTGCGCCAGTCACCCAAGGTTCATCTGAGGAGCAATAGCCCTGTGGCGATGGATCGTGCGGAAAGGATAGGCCTCGGCACCGCCATTGGTGGCCATGCGCTGTTGCTTGGCGCGTTTGCGCTGGGTGCCTTCTTCACGGCCGATCGCATCACCAAGCCGCAGCCGATTTCGGTCTCGCTTGTCGGTGAAGTCGCCGATGTCTCGACCGCGCCAGATCCCGTGCTGGAAGAACCGGCGCCTGCTGAATCGGTTGCCGAACCCGCTCCGGCAGAACCCGAGCCAACGCCTGTAATGAAGGTGGAGAAGGTGCCGGACAAGCCGTTGCCAAAGGCAGTGGACAAGCCCACCCCTAAACCTGCGCCCAAACCTACACCGAAACCCGTAGAGAAAAAGGTCGCAGCGCAGCCCAAGGCGACGCCCAAGCAAACCGCGCAGCCCAAGCAGTCTGCACCCAAACCGTTCAGCAAGAGTTTTGAAGATGCGGTTCGCGGGGTCGGGAGCAATCCCAAGCCGACGCAGGGGACTTCACCCAAACAGGGCACTGTAGCGCGCAAGGCAGGCGCAGAGGTACGGCGGGAAGTCAATCTCGCGCTTGGGCCGCAGATCCGCGACAAGATCGAACGCTGTGCGCCCACCGGGCTCGACATTCGCCAGATAGAAACTTTCGTGACCTTGAGCCTTGAACCGAACGGACGGTTGTCCGATGTGCGGGTCGACAAGCAAACCGGGATCAATGATAATAACCGCCCGCAGGCGGAACCGTTGAAGCGATGCATCATTCAGGCAGTGCGTGCGGCATCGCCTTTCAAGGGGCTTGACCCTGATTATCATGATGTCTGGAAAACGCACGCCATGCGGCTGCGCGCTACGGGTTGAACGGGAAGAGAGAGACATGAAACCGAACCGATCGCTAATTGGCTTTTTGCTCTCCATATTGGGCCTGATCACGCTGGCACCGATTGCCGCAGCTCAGGAAACTGCTCCGCCAGCAGATGATGAGCCCGAACTGGTCGAGTTCGATACCGCCAAGGTTCGCCGCATCGCCGTGCCCGCCTTGGTCGCACCCAACCCGGCCGATACCGCCGCCGGGAACAGCGCCACATTGGGGCGCCAGATTGCCGAAGTGATTTCGGCCAACCTGCGCAACTCTGGTCTTTTCGAACCACAAGGTCCCGCCGGTATCCGCCCGATCACGATTGAGGAGGTCACCGCGCCCCAATATGATTATTGGAAGGGCCGCAATGTCGAACAGTTGGTCGAGGGCTTTGTCCGCGTGGGCGGCGATGGCAATCTGACCGTCGGTTGCTACCTCTATGATGTCAATTTCGGTCAAGAACTGACGCGGTTGGGCTTCGTGGTCCCACCACGCGAATGGCGGCGTGCTGCGCACAAATGCGCGGATGCCATCTATTCGAAGCTCACGGGCGAGCTGCCCTTCTTCGACAGCCGCATTGCCTACATTGCCGAGACCGGACCGAAGGGCAAACGCGTCAAGCGCCTTGCCATCATGGATTCGGATGGCGCAAACCACCGCTTTATCACCAATGGCCAATCGACCGCGCTGACGCCGCGTTTCTCGCCCAATTACAAGTCCATCCTTTATCTCAGCTATCAGGACGGTAATCCGCGCATCTATGTTTATGACATAGACAGTGGTCGTCAGCGATTGATCACGGCTTCGGCCAACCCGACATTTGCGCCGCGCTGGTCGCCAGATGGGCAGACGATTCTCTATTCGATGGCAGTTGCTGGCAACACCGACATCTACAAGATTTCGGTCAATGGCGGCGCACCGGTAAAGCTCACCAGTGCGCCCGGCATCGATGTTGGCGGCAGCTTCTCGCCCGATGGTCGCCAGATTGTTTTCGAGAGCGATCGCGGTGGCAGCCAGCAGATTTATGTGATGAACGCCGATGGATCAAACCAGCGCCGCATCAGCCATGGCGGTGGCCGCTATGCAACGCCCGAGTGGAGCCCGCGCGGTGACCTTATCGCCTATACGCGGATAGCGGGGGACTTCCGCGTCGGCGTGATGCGTCCCGACGGTTCGGGCGAACGCCTGCTGACCGATAGCTGGCAGGATGAAGCGCCGACATGGGCACCCAATGGCCGTGTGATCCAGTTCTTCCGCACCGAACGGAACACTGGTAAAACAAGCGTCTGGCAGGTAGACTTGACCGGACGGAACGAACGCAAATTGCCGACTCCGGTCGATGGTTCCGACCCGGCCTGGGGTCCGGTGCTTCCATGAGCGGTTACAACAACGGGGCAGAAAGAAAGGAAATGAAGATGACAAACATGGCACGCACTTTCGCACTGTTGCTGGTCGCCAGCACTACGCTTGCAGCATGCGGCAAGAAGGAGGTCGAAAATGTACCTCCGGTCGCTGACAACACCACCTATGGCAACACCGGTGACACGGTCACACCATCGGGCAATGCGATCATCCCCGGAAGTCAGGAAGATTTCCTCCAGTCGGTTGGCTCGATGGGCGATCGCATATTCTTCGATACCGACCGCTTCAACATCGACAGCGCCGACCAGGCTACCTTGCAGACGCAGGCGCAGTGGCTGGCGCGTTATCCCAATGCCCGCGTGACGGTTGAGGGACATGCCGACGAACGCGGCACACGCGATTACAACCTTGCTTTGGGTGAGCGCCGTGCGAACGCTGCGAAGAACTACCTAGCGTCGCTCGGGGTTGATGCATCGCGCATCCAGACCGTCAGCTATGGCAAGGAGCGCCCGCAGGCACTGGGGTCGAATGAAGAAGCATGGGCGCAAAACCGCCGGGCTGTGACGGTTGTTATCCGGTAAACTGAACGGTCCCCTCCCCGTGAGGGAGGGGGGCACCGTTTACTTAGCCTTTTTGTAAGGCGTGAAATCACCGAGGCTGCATACGGGCCCGGGAATGCCGCTGGTGCGATCCACCAGCCGGATGAGGTCGCCGCTGCAAAGCTGTCCGCTATAGGTTTCAACGACCATGATATCGTCGCCGCGGGTCAGCCCCGGACAGGACGAGCGTAGCTTGTTCACATAAACTGTACGCCCGGACTCGCGATAGAGCAGCGTATCGTCGCTGATCCGGATCGCATTCACATTGCGGGTGTTTGAAATGCAACTGCGCGGTTCGCCAGCAACCTTGCCCTTCAATTCCTTTTCCAGGACCTTCGCCTCTTTATCGCGAATGGGGGCAGGGGCGGATTCCGCGTCGCTATAATTGCATCCAGCCAGCAGGACGGAGGCAGAAAGAACCGAGATCAGGTGCGTGCGCAACATTATCATTCTCCGTGATTGAATTGCTGTATCGACATTGCTCCATAGCCGATTATCAGGAAATGAACGAGCAAAGAAACAGGGAGAGTGATGTGAGCGGATGGCCAAAACTGGAATGGGATGGGGAACGGACAGGGCCACTCCAGGGCGTCAAAGTGCTCGACATGTCGTCGGTGGTATTGGGCCCGTTTGCAACAGTTCAATTGGCCGATCTGGGCGCGGAAGTCATCAAGGTTGAAAATGCGCAAGGCGGTGGAGACATCATGCGCAAGGCAGGGGACAACCCGACCGGCGACCTTGGCCCGATTTATGCCAGCCTCAACCGCAACAAGAAATCGGTCGCGCTTGATGCTTCCAAGCCGGAGGAGAAGGCGGCAATCCTCGAACTTGCCAAGGGGGCCGATGTTTTCTTCCACAATGTCCGCATGGCGGGGATGGAACGGCTTGGCCTCGGTTACGAGGATGTGAGAGCGGTCAATCCTGACATCGTCTATGTGCATTGCGCAGGCTATGGCGCAGAGGGGCCCTATGCCAAGCGGCAAGCCTATGACGATCTGATTCAGGCAGCATCGGGTTTCGCGTCGCTGTTTGAAATGCGCGATAAGGGGCGCCCGCAATATGCGCCGACGCTGGTGGCAGATAAGGTTAGCGGGATGTTTGCGGCCAACGCAGTGCTCGCCGCTTTGCTCGGTAGGGCCAACGGCCTTGGTGGGCAGTTCGTGCAGGTGCCGATGTTCGAATGCTTTACCTGGTTCCACATGGTTGAAAATCTGTGGGGCAACACTTTCCTGCCCGGCAATGGCAAGATGGCCTATACGCGGTCGATCAATCCGCGTCGGCGGCCCTATCCCACCAAGGACGGCTATATCGCGATCGTGCCTTATGCCGACCATCAGTGGGAACGCTTCTTTGAACTGGCTGGCAGGCCTGGCGTATTCCAGGATCCGCGCTTTTCCAGCTATAAGGCAAGGCTCGAAAACACGACCGAGCTTTATGCGACGATCGAGGAATGCAGTGCGACAAAGACCACCGCCGAATGGGTGGAATTGCTCGACGCCAACAACATCCCGGCGATGAAATATAACCGGATGGCCGATGTGTTCGACGATCCGCATCTGAAGGCTGTCGACTTTTTCGAGGAACGCGAGGCGAAGGCCGGATACCGTTATCGTTCGATGCGCCACCCGGTGCATTATGCCTCGACGCCCGCTTCGGTATTTGCCGATCCACCCAGCCTTGATGCAGACCGGGACGAGGTGTTGGGAGGCGACAGCTAGCGGTTGCGCGGCGTCCAATCCTTTTCCGATTTGCTTTGGTTGAAAAGGCGCAAAGCAAGGCCCGCAGCAACACCCACACCGATGGCAATGGTCAGGTCGGTCAACACCGTCAGGACAAGGGTTGAGAAGAACAATGCTTTTTCTGCCCATCTCAGGTGCAGATGCTCACGCCATTTCTCGGGTTCGCTCATATTCCATGCAGTGAGCATCAGCACAGCAGCCAAAGCCGGGAGCGCCAGCATCCCGGCCCATTGTGCCGCCAGCAGCATGATGGCAAGGATTAGCAGCGCGTGCACCAGCCCGGCCACCGGTGTCTTGCCGCCGGCGCGGATGTTGGTCGCAGTGCGCGCAATGGCCCCCGTCACCGGCATGCCGCCAAAAAGCGCCGACGCGATATTGCCATAACCCTGCGCCATGATTTCCGCATTGGGGCGGTGATGCCCTTCGATCATCCGGTCTGCGACGATCGCCGAAAGCAGCGATTCCACACCGGCGAGGAAGGCTATGATCAATGCCGAGGGCAACAGCTCGATCGCTTTGGCAATGCTGAATTCGGGCATTGACGGCATGGGCAGGGCAGCGGGTAACTCGCCAAACCGGGAGGCGATTGTGTCGACTGGAAGCGAAGCCGCAACCGCCAATATTGATCCTGCAGCGACCCCTATTACAAGGCTGGGCGACCGAGGCGCCAATTTGCGCAAGGTAACCATCAACACCAATGCCAGCATGGCGACGCCGACCGCAAAGGGATTGCTCGCTGGTAATGCTTTCGCCAGCACCATGATTTTTGGAATGAATTCGGCTGGAAGGTTGGCAATGTCGAGGCCAAGGAAATCCTTCAATTGGCTTGCCGCGATGATGATTGCGATGCCGACGGTAAAGCCGTTGATCACCGGCTCCGGCACCAACGCAATCAGCCGGCCTGCGCGGAAAAAACCCGCTACCAGCAGGATCGCACCTGCCATCATTGTTGCCAGCACCAGCCCATCATAGCCATGATCGGCAATCACCGAATATACCACGACAATGAAGGCACCCGTCGGTCCGCCGATTTGCACACGGCTGCCGCTGGTCAGCGAAATCACAAAACCGCCGATAATGGCGGTGACCAACCCTTGCGCTGGTGTCGCGCCAGAGGCGATCGCAATGGCGATACTGAGCGGCAACGCAACCAGCGCCACTGTCAGTCCGGCGAGCGCATCCTGCCGGAACAGCGACCAGCTATAGTCCCGGATGGTGGTAAAGAGCTTGGGTTGGCGCATCGGCTTTCGGCGATCAGGCCTTGGCCTTCTCTGCGGCGATCCAGTCTTTCACAATGTCCTCAAGCACATTGAGAGGAACCGAACCCTGGCCCAATACCGTGTCATGGAATGCGGCGAGGTCGAACTTGCTACCCAGCTCTTTGCTCGCGAGTTCGCGTAGCTCGCGGATCTTGAGTTCGCCGAGCTTGTACGCGAGCGCTTGGCCGGGCCAGCTGATATAGCGGTTCACCTCTGCCTCGATATTGGCGGCTGACAGGGCGCTGTTGTCGGTCATGAAAGCGATCGCCTGTTCCTTGCTCCACCCCTTGGAATGGATGCCGGTATCGACAACCAGTCGGCAGGCACGCCACATTTCGTAAGACAGGCGTCCCATATCCTTGGCAGGTGTGTCGTACAGGCCCATTTCGATACCCAGCCGTTCCGAATAGAGCCCCCAGCCTTCGGTAAAGGCAGTGAAGAACACGGCGTTCTTGCGGAAATCGGAAAGCTCCAACTCCTGCTGCAGGGCAATCTGGTGGTGGTGTCCCGGAACGGCTTCGTGCACCGATAGAGCGGGGATTTCCCAGAAAGGACGCTGGTCGAGTTTCGATGTGTTCACATAATAAAAGCCTGCAACCCCGATCGCAGGTGAACCGGGGTTGTAATATGCGGTGGTCGTCCCCTCTGCGATTTCGGCCGGAATTTCCTTGATGCCATAGGGAAGGCGCGGCAGTCGATGGAACAGGCCGGGCATCTTGCCATCGATGGTCTTGTTCACCCGCGCGACCTTTTCCATCAGCTCTTCTGGGGTTTTGGCATAATATTGCGGGTCGTTGCGAAGATGCTGGATGAATGCTTCCCGGCTTTCATATCCGGCCTTTTTGGCGACCTCGACCATTTCGGCGCGGATGCGGGCGACTTCCTTCAACCCCAATTCGTGGATCTGGTCTGCGGTCAGGTTGGTCGTTGTTTCCTGACGGATGCGGAAATCATAATATTCGCGGCCACCCGGCTGTGCTGAAATGCCGGGGTTCTTGGCGCAATTGGGTTTATAGTTCGCCGCAAACCATTGGAGATGCTTCTGCAGCGCCGGATATACACTCCCGCTTATTATCGCAGCCGCGTCGGCTGAAAGTTTATCCCAATCGGCTTGGCTGATATTGGCGGGTTTCGCCTTGGCATAGGGCTGGAAATAGCGCGACTGGCGCTCGTCCTTGGTCACCAGGCCCGCAATGCCTTTTTCGTAGCCGTTGAGAACGACGCAGGGCAGTACATATTTGCCCTTCAATGCCTCATTGGCGACGGCAAGCGATTGGTCGTTCACCCGCGGATATTGCTTCAAGCGGGTGTTGTAGCTCTCATAATCGGCCTTGTTCCGGAAAGGCAGGTTATCCGCCATCCCGGCAAAGCTCTGGTGCCAACCAGAATAGGTTGAAAAATTGATCGTCCGCTGGCCATAACGATTGGCTTCGACATTGTCTTCGAGCGTGCGTTTCAGGATGCCATATTCGATCTTGTCAGCAGCAGTGAGTTGCGAGGCATCGATTTTTTGCAGATTGGCAAGAATGACGGCGCTGGCGGCGGCGAAGCGATCGCGGCCCGCAAGGCTATAGTCACCTACTTCATTGGCATAATCGTCGACGCCCAACGAGCTGGCGTAAATCGGCGATTCCTTCAGCGACATCGCCCAATATTCGTGGACCAGCGATTTGACATCTGCACCTGCATCGGCATGGGCGGGGATTGCTGCACCCAGCAGCAGTGCGGCGATGAACAATTTGCGCATGAAAAAAACTCCCGAATTGTTGATTGCTTGTAACCAGCACTGCGGCACGGCACAATGTCACAGGATTGACACCATTAGGCGGCACCGCTTGATCGGGCACGAATGAAGGAAGCATGATGCGGACAAAGAATTGGATATTGGCTTCAGCGGCAGCTTTGTTGGTCGCCGGCTGCTCCGGCGGGCCGGCGGGATCGCCTGCTACCGCATCGGCCAGCCCGCAAAGCGCGCAAGAGGCGCTGCGGCCCTATTATGCCGCGCTTCAATCGAAGCTGCCTGTCGCCGCACCCAATCCGGCTCTGGCAAGCGATACCGTGCTGACGCGCATAGCATTCGGATCGTGCCAGAATGAAAACCGGTCGATGGCATTTTGGGATGTGATTGCCGCCCAGAAACCGCAGGCTTTCCTTCTCATCGGCGACAATGTCTATGGCGATACCGGCTCGCCATGGAGCGCCGATATCCCGACGCTGGCGGCCAGCTATCGCAAGCTTTCGACCCGGCAGGAATGGGATCGTTTCCGCCGTTCCGTGCCGATGTTGACCAGTTGGGATGATCATGATTTCGGCGCCAATGATGCAGGCGGCAGCTTCGCGTTCAAGGAATATGCTGAAAAGGCCTATGAGACCTATTGGAACGCGTCGGACGAGGTGAAGTCGCGCCCTGGCGTGTATGAAAGCCGCATAGTCGGGCCTGAAGGCAAAAGGGTGCAGTTCATCCTGCTCGACACCCGTTTCTTCCGATCGGATCTGGTGCGCATGCCCTATCGCGATCCGGGCCCGGCATTGGGCTGGTACCTGCCCAACGAAGATCGCAAAGCCACCTTGCTGGGCGAGGCGCAATGGCAATGGCTGGCGGCTGAACTGTCCAAGCCAGCCGATTTGCGCATCATCATTTCATCGACACAGGTCATCACCAGCGCCCATAATTATGAAGGTTGGACCAACTTTCCGCGCGAGCGAGCCAAGCTTTATAGCCTTCTGGCTGAAAAGCGGGTCAACAACGCGCTAATCCTTTCGGGTGATCGTCATGCGGCTGGTTTCTATAAGACCGACGTGCCGGGATTAACGAAACCCTTGTGGGATTTCACATCGTCGTCGCTCAACTTTGCCTTTGGCAGAGGCGACAACAGCGAACGCGAACCCGATCCCGCACGCACCGGCGGCTTCTGGGCGATACCCAATTTCGGGCAAATCGACATTGATTGGGGCGCGAGGAAGGTGAAGCTTTCACTGCGCAAAGATGACGGCGGCGTCATCGAAGAGCAGACGATCAGCCCCTTCGATTGATTTCGGAAAAATCGACCGGTGCGACTGCATCCATGATGCGGTCGCGGACAGCGAGCGCGTCCTCCAAAGGCAGTGCCGCAAAGCGGAGTGAGCCGCCCGCTATACCGAAATGTAGCGTCGCGAGGCCAAACAAGCGGGCCAGCGGCCCTTGCGACACTTCGGCGCTTTGCACCTTCACTTGCGGGGCGATGCTGAACTGCTGGTTCCACCAGTTTTCGCGCAGGTAGATTTGGCTTTCATCGACGAGGTCGCCGTAATTGCGCCACTCAAGCCAAACCAACGGAACGAAAGCCAAGGGAATGATCAGCATCCAGCCTGCTTTCGAAAAAGGCGCATCTGCGAAGATAATGGTGGCGGCTGTTCCGATTGCCATTGCTATCCAAAGATAGACCAGACCCTGCCCCCACCACAGCAACGGCGCACGCCGGAACTGTGCTTCGGTTGAAGGAAGGGCTATTCCCGCCTCTGCCATGATCGGTGCGATTTCGTCCATTTGCGCCAACGGGGCGACAATATGGTGGCTCTCGTCCTTGCTCTCTTGCGCCAGGCTGACGAATTTCAATGCATGCCAACCGTTTATTTTGCGTATCGGGCCGGTTTCGATCTGCGCCGCCTGTACACGCGCAACGGGCATCACCACGTCGGTCAGCGTCGTCAGTCCGCGGCGGCGGCGGAACCCCTTGGCCGTGCGATCAAGTCGGAAGCCATATTCCTTGAGGAAAGTCCGCACGATTCCGGTCGCAAAACCTATGGCGGTAAGTGCCAGCAGTGCGATGATAGCACCCCCAATCTGCACGCTGCGGTCAATATGCGTGATGTCTACGCCATTATCCTCCGCTATGCCGATCCAGTTCTTGAAATCCCACCAGTCGAACGGAAGCAGGAAATCGAATTGCTGCGCTAAGCCGCCGAGGATCGCAAAAATCACAAGGCTGAACGAATAGAAGCCGAGGATCACAAGCCGTCTTGTATCCATCGCAAAAACGGGGGGCAGATCCGGTTCGGGCACGGCTCCAGCGCTGGCTTCGGGCGTTGCGACACCGGCCTTGCGTGCCCGTACTGTTTCGCGAAGCCGTTCGGCTTCGTCAAGCGAGACATAGCTGAGCTTGGCGTCCTCACCCTCGCCGCCGCCGGTTTCGAACTTGACTTCGCCGATGCCCAGCAGCCGTGCGAGCAGTTTCTGCTCCACGCTGACATCCTGGATACGGTCATAGGGTATTGAGCGCGCCGACCGGCTCAATATTCCGCGTTCGATGCGGATATCGTCGTCGCCAACATGATAATGTGTGCGCAGCCAAGCGAGCCAGCGGAAAAAAACGCTGATCAGCAGGACGGCGAGGATCACGAGCGGGATGAGTTCGGGGCGATCGCGACTGCCGGTGCCGAACACTGCGGCGACCATCGGGAAAATCAACTGTGGCAGGCCGGTGATAAGGCCGACGATAAGCCCGAGCGGGTGCAGCCGCTGGCCTTCAGCGACAGGATTATCTTCTGCTGGAAGCGGTTCGTTCAAGCCTGTGCCGCCTTGATATATTCGCGGATAGCCTCGCGCATTTCGACGGCGTCGGCATGGCGCAACCCGGGAAGGCTGACCGAGCTGTTGTGGTTGCCCGCCGTGTGCACGGTCAACGTTGCTAGGTCATAGCGCCGCATGATGGGGCCTTGGTGGACGTCGATATGCTGGATCCGCCCCAGCGGGACCACGGTGTCGCTAAAGAACAGATATCCGCGCACAATGCGAAGCCGGTCAGTTCCAAGCGTATAATGCCAGCGGGCGAACCGGCGCGACGGGACACGGAACACAGCCCAGACTGCCAAAAAGGCCGCCGGAATGATGAACAATCCGCTTGCGGTGAACTGCGCGGTTTCAAGTATGATCGCGCCGAAAAGCAATGGCACTGCCATCAAAGCGGCGCTGATGCGCATTACCGTTACATAAGCGGGATCAAGCGGCTTGAGCTGGTCTGGTTCATCCATGCGCAAGTTATGCGGATGCTGTGTTGCTTTGACAAGACAGTAATTCCGGCCCGTTTGGGCGGATGCTCAGCGCGCCAAGGCTTCCTCGGCTTCGCGCACCAGCTTTGCGATGATATCGACCACGGGGCGCTCTACATGCACCATGCCGACCGATTGCCCAGCCATCACCGAGCCATATTCGACATCGCCGTCGATCACTGCGCGGCGCAATGCACCTGCCCAATAATGTTCAATTTCAAGCTGGGCGGCTTCCATGTCGATTTCGCCGCGGTCGAGTTTGCCCGCGACCTCGATCTGCTTGCGCGTGAATTCCTCGGTGCCCTTGTTCTTCAGCGCGCGCACAGGGATCACCGGAAGGCGCGGGTCGATCTGGACGCTGGCCACCGCATCGCGGGCATTGGCGCGCAGGAAGGCCTGCTTGAAATTGGGATGCGCAATGCTTTCATGCGCGCACACGAAGCGCGTGCCGAGCTGGACGCCCGATGCCCCCATTTCGAGATAGCTTGCCATAAGGCCACCCCGCGCAATCCCGCCAGCCACGAAAATCGGCAATTGGTCGCACAGTTCGGGCAAAATTTCCTGCGCCAATACACTGGTGGAAACCGGGCCGATATGACCGCCTGCTTCGCTACCCTCGATAATCAGCGCATCGACGCCCGAACGCGCAAATTTCTTGGCGAGCGTCAGCGCTGGGGCAAAGCACATGACTTTGGCACCGGATTCCTTGATCGCTTCAATGCTGCCCTTGGGCGGCAATCCACCGGCGAGCACGATATGGCTCACCTGGTGTTTCGCACAGACCGCGATCAGGTCCATGATCTGCGGGTGCATGGTGATCAGGTTCACGCCAAATGGCTTGGCTGTAAGCGCCTTGGTCGCAGCGATTTCGGCATCGAGCAATTCGGGCGTCATCGCCCCGCACGCAATCACCCCGAACCCGCCCGCGTTCGAAATCGCGGAAACCAGGTTGCGCTCGGACACCCAAGACATGGCGCCGCCAAGGATGGAAACATCGCAACCGAGAAATTCGGTACCGCGATACATGAGGTGGGCGAGTTTCGACATGGCAATCTCCGTCCCCCTGCCTACGCAGGGGCGACGAATAATTCAAACGGAGAACGTATTAATCCGCATCAAGCCCATAAGCTGTATGCAGCACACGTACCGCAAGCTCAGTTTCGTCTTCGTCGATCAGCACCGAGACCTTGATTTCTGAGGTCGAGATCGCCTGGATGTTAATCTTGCGCTCGGCAAGCGCAGTGAACATCGTCGAGGCAACGCCGGCATGGCTTTTCATGCCGACGCCAACGACCGAAATTTTTGCAACCTTGGTGTCGGGGATCAGGCGGTTATAGCCGATGGCTTCGCGCTGGTTCTGCAACACATCGGTGGCGCGGGCGAGGTCCGCCTGCGGCACGGTGAAGGTCACATCGGTCTCGCCCTTGTCGCGGCCAACGTTCTGGATGATCATGTCGACATTGATGTTCGATTCCGCGAGCGGCGCGAAGATGTGGCTCACCGCACCCGGGCGGTCGGGCACGCGGGTCAAAGTGATCTTCGCCTCATTCTTGTCGGCGGCGATACCCGTGATCAGTTGGCGTTCCACTTGGGCGTTCTCCAATTCTTCGTCGGTCACGATCATCGTGCCGGGGATGGTGTCTGCGCTCGGCGCATTTTCGTCGATGAAGGAACTGAGCACCTGCACGCGCACGCCTTCCTTCATGGCAAGCCCGACCGAGCGGGTTTGCAGGACTTTCGAGCCGACCGAAGCCAGCTCGAGCATTTCTTCATAGGTGACCGCTTTCAGCTTACGAGCGCGGCTGACGATGCGCGGGTCGGTGGTGTAAACGCCATCGACGTCGGTATAGATGTCGCAGCGATCGGCCTTCACCGCAGCGGCCACGGCAACAGCAGATGTATCCGAACCACCACGACCCAGCGTCGTGATGCGGTTATCATCGGTCAACCCCTGGAAACCGGGGATGACGGCGATCGTTCCACCGGCCATCGACGCGAGCAATTCTTCGCTGTCGATCGTGCCGATGCGTGCCTTTGCATGGGCATTGTCGGTATGGATCGGCAATTGCCAGCCAAGCCAACTGCGTGCCTTGCAGCCCAAAGCTTGCAGCGTGATAGCAAGCAAACCGGACGTTACCTGTTCCCCACTTGCAACCACGACATCATATTCAGCCGGGTCATAGAGCGGGTTCGCCTCGCGGCAAAAATTGACGAGCCGATCGGTTTCGCCCGCCATTGCGGAAACAACCACCGCAACTTCGTCGCCACGTTCGGCTTGGCGCTTCACGATCTGCGCGACGCGGCGGATACGCTCCGTCCCCGCCATCGAGGTGCCGCCAAATTTCATTACGATCCGGGCCATGGAGTCCCCAAGGAATTTCGCCGCGATTAAGGCTTTGTTGCAAACGGGCGGCCTGATAGGGTCATGAAATGACAAAAGCAAGCGCTGCCCCCGCAAGAAAAGCTACTATCGACCCAAATGAAGCCGCACATTTCGGTGCGTTGGCCGCTGACTGGTGGGACCCGAAAGGGTCAAGCGCGATGCTGCACAAGCTGAACCCGGTGCGGCTGGGCTTTATCCGGCGGCAGATCGACCTGCATTTCGGGGCGGACGAGCAAGCGATGAAGCCGCTTGCAGGCAAGTTCGCACTCGATGTCGGCTGCGGCGCTGGGCTGCTCTGCGAACCACTGGCGCGGCTTGGCGCAAGCGTGACCGGTGTCGATGCTGCGGCTGAAAATATCGCGGCGGCAAAGTCGCATGCCGCCCAATCGGGCTTGCCTATCGATTATCGGGCGGGCGAACTGGCAGAGCAGCAATTGGGGGCGTTTGATCTCGTCACCTCGATGGAGGTTATCGAGCATGTGACTGACCCCAAGGCATTCGTCGGCGAACTGGCCGCCCGGCTGAAACCCGATGGCCTCATGATCCTGTCGACCCCCAACCGCACCGCTGCTTCGAAACTATTCCTTGTCGAGGCCGCCGAACGGCTGGGTCAGGTGCCGCGTGGCACGCATGATTGGGATAAATTCCTGACACCCGAAGAACTTGCACCGATGCTGGCGGATGCGGGGCTGGAAGTGATTGCGATAGAGGGTATCGCCTTTTCACCGCTGTCGGGTTTGCACCTCAGTTCGAACAAGGCGCTCAACTATATATTGGCGGCGCGTTACTCGGGCAGCGTATAATCGATCGAGTAGAAATGCTTGCCGTCGCGAATATCGATATCGAGATTTCCGGCGATACCTTTCAACTGGTCGGTTACGGAATCGGGAACGATTATCACCGATAAAGCCTGTCCATTGGCGGACATCGACCCGCGGTGCGCAAGTATGAAGCTGCCTTTGCGCCCTTTGAGCGATCCGGTGACCGTTTCAAGCGCAACATATACGCGCGCGCCATTGGCCTCATTACCGCCCGCCATCATCTGACCGACGCTGGTCGCCTCGAGATCGCCATGGAATTGTTTGTCGATCGACATGCGCATCGGCGCTTCATCGGCCGCTGAAACCGGCTTCAATGAAACTTCAAATTCCCCGGCGGCATGAAACATGAAGGGCTCCTTGATCGATTCCGCGGAAGCGGCAGTTGCCAACATCATGGCAAAAGCGGCGAGCAACCCCCTCATTCATATCCCTGATCGGCATAGCTGTCATCGGCCAGATCGCTGAAGCGGGTTATCTTCGCCTCGAACTTCATGCGCACCTTGCCGGTTGAGCCGTGACGCTGTTTGGCAACGATCAGCTCGGCGATGCCGAAGACGCGTTCCATTTCCTGCCGCCACTTTTCATATTCCTCGGTGGCCTTCACATCGTCGTCGCTGCCATGCTTGGGCTCGCGTGCGGCGACATAATAATCCTCGCGGAATACGAACCAGACCATGTCGGCGTCCTGCTCGATCGAGCCAGATTCACGCAGGTCCGAAAGCTGCGGGCGTTTGTCTTCACGTTGCTCGACTGCACGGCTAAGCTGCGAAAGCGCGATCACCGGTACCTGCAATTCCTTTGCCAGCGTTTTCAGGCCGCGCGAAATTTCGGAGATTTCGTTGACGCGGTTGTCGCTGCTGCGCGAGGAGCCCTGCAGTAGCTGCAGATAGTCGATGACGATCAGGCCGATGCCATGCTTGCGCTGCAGGCGCCGCGCGCGGGTGCGCAGGCCGGCGATGGTGAGCGCCGGGGTGTCATCGATATAGAGCGGCAGCGATTGCAGGTCGCGGCTGGCGCGTGACAATTCGCGGAAATCTTCGCGGCTGATCTTGCCCATGCGCAGCGCTTCGGAACTGATGCCCGACTGTTCGGCAAGGATACGCGTTGCAAGCTGGTCGGCCGACATTTCGAGGCTGAAAAAGGCGGTCTTTGCACCGACGCTTTTTTCCGGCGGGATTCCATCCTCTTCATCGCGCAGCCAGCGTTGTGCCGCGTTGAAGGCGATGTTGGTGGCGAGCGAGGTCTTGCCCATACCTGGACGACCAGCAAGGATGATAAGATCCGAATTATGAAGGCCGCCGCATTTGGCGTTGATGCTGTCGAGCCCGGTGGTGACGCCCGAAAGATGGCCGCCGCTGTTTAGCGCTTTTTCGACATTCTTGATCGCTTCGGTCGATGCGGCGAGGAAGCTCTTCATGCTTCCCGTTTCGCCTTCGCCTTCGGCAACCTTGTAAAGCTGCGCTTCGGCCTGTTCGATCTGGGCCTTGGGGTCGACGGCATCGCTGGTATCGAGTGCGCCTTCTACCAGTCCGCGCCCGACGCTCACCAATTCACGCAACAGCGCGAGGTCATAAATCTGCTGCGCGAAATCACGCGCACCGATCAGCCCCGCGCCATCCGCCGTCAGTTTGACGAGATAGCCGGGACCGCCCAGTTCCTTCATCGTCTCGTCATTTTCAAACAGCGGTTTCAATGTGACGGGCGTGACCAGCATGTTGCGGTCAATCAGCCGTAAAATCTGTTCAAAAATGCGGCCGTGCAACGGTTCAAAGAAATGTTCCGGGCGAAGCTTGATCGAAACATCCTCGATGATGCGGTTGTCGATCATCAACGCGCCAAGAAACGCTGCCTCTGCTTCCACATTGCGGGGCAGGCGCTGTTCTTCGCCATCATTCGATGCGGCAAGACGGATCAGTTCGGCCATAGGCATGCTATCGCTCAGGGTGGTGATAACCGCAATAGGGCGAGGGAAATAGAGTCGTTGAAACAATTGTGGACAACATTGAGGGCCTTGCCCGAAAATGCGCATCGGCTAGAGGAGGCGCATGGCCGACCCGCGCATCATTTCCGTCGAACTTGACGAAGCGACCATTTTGCGTCGCAACGCTGATATCGAACAGGAACGGCGGGTCGCAATTTTCGATCTGATCGAAGAAAATTATTTCAAGCCGCTGCGCGATATGGGCGATGGCTATGCGGGGCCCTATCGGCTGAAGCTGAGCGTAACCGAAGGCCGATTGGTACTCGATATCACCCGCGAAGACGGCAGCCCGCACGAGACGCTGATATTGGGGCTGGGGCGTTTCCAGCGGCCGGTTCGCGAATATTTCGCCATTTGCGACAGCTATTACCAAGCGATCCGCAAGGCGACTGCGGCGGAGATCGAAACCATCGACATGGCGCGGCGTGGTGTTCACAACAGCGCGGCAGAGTTGTTGATGGAGCGGCTTGAGGGCAAGATCGAGGTCGATTTTGCGACAGCACGGCGATTGTTTACGTTGATTTGCGTGCTTCACATCAAGCAATAGGCCATCAGGCATAGTTCGGGGACAGGGATGGCCAGCGGAAATTTCAGGCTTTGGCGTTACGCCGCAATAATGCTTGCATTGTTGCTGGGCGCATTTTTGCTGTGGCGTGCGATTACGGGCTGGGCCCCGTCTCGCGACGATTATCCGGTGCAAGGAATCGTCGTGGATGCATCGCATGGGAAGCTTGATTGGGCGATGCTTTCGGCAACGGGCGTCGATTTCGCTTATGTGGCGGCGACTGAAGGATCAAAGGATCGCGACCCGAGCTTTGCCGCCAATATTGCTTCGGCGCGAGAAGCTGGGGTGCGGTATGGGCCGCTCCATCGCTATGATCTGTGCCGACTTGCGAGCGACCAGGCGACGCTTTTCATCACCACGGTTCCCCGCAGCGACACGTCTTTGCCCGCCGCGGTGGATTTCGGTTTCTCCGAAAAATGCACCAGCAAACCTGATCGCGCACTTGTGCTTTCGGAGGTGGCGACATTCCTTTCCCAGATCGAAGCGCATCTGGGCAGGCCCGCGATACTCAAGGTCAGCCAGGATTTTGAGGAGCATTACCGGCTGAGCACATCGATCGACCGCACGGTCTGGCTGGAAAAGACATGGCTGCTGCCCGAATATGCTACCCGTCCCTGGGTGATGTGGACAGCCAACCCGCAGCGCCGTATCGATGGAGTCGATGAACCAGTGCAATGGGTGGTCGTGCGCGAATGAACGAGACGAATGAGAAACTGGTCCGAGCGGCCATCGATGCCACGCATCGCGCCTATGCGCCCTATTCGAAATTCCATGTCGGTGCGGCGTTGCTCCTCGACGATGGGCAGATCATTACCGGTTCAAACTTCGAAAATGCCAGTTATGGCATGACGTTGTGTGCCGAAACGGTGGCCATCGCCAAAGCCAATAGCGACGGGCAGATGCGCAAGATCGTTGCTATAGCTGTTGCGGGAGGCCCACGCTCGAGCGAAGGGGGTGCGGTGATCGGCGCCGAACCCATTACCCCGTGCGGCCGTTGCCGTCAGGTCATCAAGGAAGTGGCAGACGAGGTGGAAATCGACCTTCCGGTGCACTGCGCGCATGCCAGTGGCTATGAAACGCACCTGCTGTCTGAATTGCTGCCGCACGGATTTGGACCTGCGAACCTGAAAAGCTGATTCCGCCCCTTGCGCTCCCCCGCTGAAACGGCAAAAGCGGTTGCCGATAACGGGGAGTCATCATGGCAATTCTTTCGGACAAGTGGATCAGGCAGCAAGCACTCGAAAACGGCATGATCGAGCCGTTCGTCGAGGCGCAGCGCCGCGACGGTTGCATCAGCTATGGCCTTTCCTCTTACGGTTATGACGCGCGCGTCGCGCCCGAGTTCAAGATTTTCACCAATGTCGATTCGAGCGTTGTGGATCCGAAAGAGTTTGATCCCAAAAGCTTTGTCGACCGCGAAACCGATGTCTGCATCATCCCGCCCAACAGCTTCGCGCTTGCCCGCACTGTCGAATATTTCCGCGTGCCGCGCGATGTGCTCGTCATCTGTCTCGGCAAATCGACCTACGCCCGTTGCGGCATCATTGTGAACGTCACGCCGCTCGAACCCGGCTGGGAAGGGCATGTCACGCTCGAATTTTCGAACACCACCCCGCTGCCCGCGAAAATATATGCCAATGAAGGCGCGTGCCAGTTTCTCTTCCTGCAAGGCAATGAGCCGTGCGAGACGAGCTATGCCGACCGCGCAGGCAAATATATGGGGCAGAAGGGCGTGACACTGCCGCGCCTGTAATCTGCTGACACCTCATTGCTGGCTTGCTCAATTTAATCGAGCGATTAAGCATGGGGCAAATGCAGATGCAGGAGAGGCCCAGATGACATCACCCCTTTTCGACCAGTGGCGTGCGCGATCACCCTATTATGACGAAAGCCATGAGGCGGTGTGCGATACCGTCCGCAGGTTCGTGGAGCGCGAAATTCTGCCCAATGTTGATGCATGGGAAGCCGCGGGCGAACTGCCGCGCAGCTTGCACAAAAAGGCTGCTGAGGCGGGCATATTAGGCCTTGGCTATCCGGCCGAGTTTGGCGGCACGGGAAGCAACGGTTTCGATATCTTCCACTCGCTCGTGCAGAGCGAGGAAATGTGTCGCCCCGGTGCCGGTGGCATTCCCGCTTCGCTGATGACCCATGGTATCGGCCTGCCGCCGATCTTGGCCATGGGTAGCGAAGAAATGAAGCAACGCATCGCCCCGGCCGTGCTGGCAGGCGAAAAGATTATCTCGCTGGGCATCACTGAACCGTCGGGAGGTTCGGATGTCGCCAATTTGAAAACCAAGGCCGAACGCAAGGGCGCATCTTACATCGTCAATGGCAGCAAGACCTATATTACCAGCGGCATGCGCGCCGATTATGTGACGACCGCCGTGCGCACCGGTGGACCCGGCATGGGCGGCGTCTCACTGCTTCTTATCGAAACCGACCGGCCTGGCTTCAGCCGCACCCCGCTTGCGAAAATGGGCTGGCACGCCTCCGACACTGCCACGCTGCATTTCGACAATGTCGAGGTGCCTGCCGAAAACCTGATCGGGCCTGAAAATGGCGGCTTCATGGGCATCATGCGCAATTTCAACGGCGAGCGATTGGGGATGGCGCAACAGGCCGCAGCCTATGCCCGCGTCTGTTTCGAAGATGCGCTCGATTGGGCGCAACAGCGCGAGGTGTTTGGCAAGCCGCTGATCCGCAATCAGGCGATCCGGCACAAGCTCGCCGACATGCTTCGCCAGATCAACTCGACGCAGGCATGGATCGACCAGTGCGCGTGGAGCGTGCGTGAAGGCAAGGCCTTCCCCGGCGATTTCGCGCTGCTGAAGGTCCAGGCAACGCGCACGATGGAATTTTGCGCGCGCGAGGCGTGCCAGATTCTCGGCGGTGCCAGTTTCATGCGTGGCTGTCGTGTCGAGCGCATCTACCGCGAAGTCCGCGTGATGGCGATCGGCGGCGGATCGGAAGAGATCATGTTCGATCTCGCGAGCCGACAATATGCATTTTAACATGTAAAAATTATTCATTGCACATTCAGTTCTAGAGTGACACTCTATTCCTATTGAAGGGGAGGAGAGACTCCATGAACAGGAAACTGAATGCGCTATTGGCGCTAACCATTGTTGCCGCACCGCTGGCTGCCTATGCGGCCGATGAAACGCAATTTGGCGTTACTGTCGGTAGCGTGGCGATTACCAAGAATATCCCGTCAGCATCTTTAGGCCTCAAGAATATGGCGGCATCAAAAATCGCCGCAAAACGCGACCTGGTTGTTACCGGCACAAATCCGCGCTTCACTGTCACTGGGCAGGCCTTTTGCAAGCAAGGGGCGCGGTTGACGGCGGTGCAGGCGATTATTGGCAGGGCGATCATCAACCAGACCGAACTGATAGCAATGGCACCCTATGGCAAATCGGCAAAGGACAGCAGCGTTGCCGGACGCAATGCCGCCGACGTCGAATTGCAGGTGGAACTGAAGGTCACGCGCCGCGCGGGTGATGCGCTGGTCGATTTTACCTTCAATCCGGCACGCGAATATGAGCGCAAGCTGACGACCTATGTCGCCAAAGGGAACACTGCTGCGGAATATCTGCGTGAAACGCAGGCCTATGACATGGATGTGACTGTAAACCTGGTTGCCTGGTGCAAAATGGATGCGAACGCGAATTCGGTGCTGGCGGGCAAGACCTATCCGGGTGTGGCCTCGCGCAAAGTGCCGGTAACCATCCTCTACAATGGCGATCCGGCGATCGTCGATGGGCCGGCTCCGCGGGGGAAAGTTACCACGAGAGAGGCGGAAGGTGCACCGCCCGTCAAATGAATAGCGCAGGAAGGCATCGAAACCGTTTTTTGACATTCGCCTGCCTTCCGCGCATCACTCTCTTCAAAGCAGAATCAGGAGAGAGTGATGCCCAAGGAAGCACGTGAATTTGATGTCATCGTCTATGGTGCCACGGGTTATACCGGTCGGCTGGTTGCCGAATATTTGAAAGACAAGACAGGCCTTAAATGGGCAATGGCTGGTCGTTCACTGACCAAGTTGCAGGAAGTGCGTGACCTGATTGGGGCGTCGGCCGATACCCCGCTGGTGGTTGCGGACGCTAACGATCCGGCCTCGCTGGAAGTAATGGCCAAGCGCACCAAGGTGGTGCTGACCACAGTCGGCCCTTATCAGCTTTACGGTGAACCGCTGGTGAAAGCGTGCGTCGAGGCGGGGACTGACTATACTGACCTGTGCGGTGAGCCGGTGTGGATGCGCCAGATGATCGACAAATATCATGACGCAGCCATGGCCAGTGGCGCGCGCATCACCTTCTCGTCAGGCTTTGATTCGATCCCCTTCGATCTCGGCGTGCTGATGCTGCAAAAGCATGCGACCGAGAAATTCGGTTCGCCTGCACCGCGCGTCAAAGGCCGTGTCCGTGCTATGCAGGGCGGCTTTTCTGGCGGTACCGCTGCCAGCCTGAAAGAAACCTTGAAAACGCTGGCCAAGCACCCGTCGCTGACGCCTTATATGCTAAGCCCGTTCGGACTTACGCCAGGCTTTGAAGGGCCCAACCAGCCGACAGGCATGATCCCCGAATATGATGACAGCCTCGACAGCTGGGCTGCACCGTTCATCATGGCGGCGATCAATACCAAGAATGTCCACCGCACCAACTTCCTGCTCGGGCACCCCTGGGGCGCCGACTTGCGCTATGATGAGATGGTCCTCACCAGCCCCGGCGACATGGGCAAAAAGGCTGCGGAAGCGCTCGCTACTGCGCTCAAGGCACCATTTGGCGGTGACGGGGGCCCGAAGCCCGGCGAAGGCCCGACCAAGGAAGAGCGGGAAAACGGCTTTTACGATGTTCTGTTCGTCGGCGAATATCCCGATGGCAAGCGCGCGCTTTACTCAGTGAAGGGCGACAAGGACCCTGGCTATGGCTCGACCTCAAAGATGATTGCCGAAACCGCGCTCTGCCTTGCCGAAACCGATGGTGAGGGCGGCGTGACCACCCCCGGCGCGGCGCTGGGCGAAAAGCTGGTTGCGCGCCTGCAAGCCCATGCCGGGCTGACGTTCGCCGAAGAAGGCTAGGGCTTCCCCTTACGCATGGGCGTGCCTATATGGCGCGCACCATGCTGGGCCGCCTGTTCCGTAAAGCTGCACCTTCACGTCCGCTCGATACCGCGCGCGTGCCCGATGGTGTGCGCGTCTATGCGATCGGTGATATCCATGGTCGCAACGACTTGCTGCAAGACTTGCTCGCGAAGATCGATGCCGACGATAAGGCCCGTGGTGGTGCCGATACACAGATCATTTTCTTGGGCGATCTTGTCGACCGCGGACCCGATAGCGCGGGGGTGATCGAAACGGCTATGGCGCTCAAAGGGCAGGGGCGCAAAGTGCGCTATCTGATGGGCAATCATGAGGAGGTGTTCGTCAAGGCGTGCCGTGATCGTGATACCAAGACGTTGCGTTTCTTCCTCAGAATCGGCGGCGATGCAACGCTGCAAAGCTATTCTATTACGCGCGCCGAATATATCGAACTCGACATCGAACAACTCGCCGAACGGCTGGAAACGCTGGTCCCTGAACAGCATCTCGAATTTCTCGAGAGCTTTGAGGATATGATTGTCGTCGGCGATTATGCCTTTGTCCATGCCGGCATCCGCCCCGGCGTGCCGCTTTCAGAACAGCGCAAGAGCGACCTTCGCTGGATACGCGACGAATTTGTCGGCCAGCGCGGGGACCTCGAAAAGGTCATCGTCTACGGCCACACCATCTATGACGACATCGACGAACGCGGTTCGCGGATCGGGATCGACACTGGCGCCTATGCCAGCGGAAAGCTAACAGCGATCGGGCTTGAGGGTTCAGATCGCTGGTATTTGCAGACCTAGTTTGACGTTTCAGCGCGGCTGGTCTGGTAAACTAACACAGAAAAAGGGCGGTGCCTCTCAACACCGCCCCCTCTCAAACTACTGCCAGGGTAATTTCGGCTGTGATCAGGCGACCAACGGCTGATCCATGTCTTCCAGGTCGCGCAGCACATAGCCGCGACCCCAGACGGTTTCGATATAGTTTTCGCCGCCGCAGGCCAGCGCGAGTTTCTTGCGCAGCTTGCAGATGAAAACGTCGATAATCTTGAGTTCGGGTTCGTCCATGCCGCCATAAAGGTGGTTCAGGAACATTTCCTTGGTCAGCGTGGTGCCCTTGCGCAGCGAAAGCAGCTCAAGCATCGCATATTCCTTGCCAGTCAGGTGCACGCGGGCGCCATCGACTTCGACCGTCTTGGCATCAAGGTTGACCGAAAGCTTGCCGGTGCGGATAACCGACTGGCTGTGGCCCTTCGAACGGCGCACAACGGCATGGATGCGGGCGACCAGTTCTTCGCGATGGAACGGCTTGGTGACATAATCGTCGGCGCCAAAGCCGAACGAGCGCACCTTGCTGTCCATTTCCGAAATGCCCGAAAGGATGAGGACCGGCGTCTGCACCTTGGCGACGCGCAGTTTCTTCAATACATCATAACCATGCATATCGGGCAGGTTGAGGTCGAGAAGGATGATATCGTAATCGTAAAGCTTACCCAGATCGAGGCCTTCCTCACCCAGGTCGGTCGAATAGACGTTAAAGCCCTCGGTCGCGAGCATCATTTCGATGGCTTTCGCGGTAGTCGGTTCGTCTTCAATCAGCAACACGCGCATGCGGCTGGCCCCTCTTTGCTTTTGCAACCCCCGATAGCTTTGCCGCCCGAAGCGGCGACACAGCCATCGACAGTTATTAACCATAAGGGAGATGAACTGAAAAGGTTAATTTCGCGTTAACGCGCAGGAATCCACGAGTCGCGGGGAGTCGGATCGGGCAAAAGTGACTCAAATCCTAGGGTTTTGGAGTCACGAAGCGGCGAAGAAAAATTTTTGCTTGGGGGTGTAAAATAACCTGAAAGTTGGTTCAAATTGCTGTTTGCCAACCCTGAAGAGCGTTGCTAGCCTTAATTCACAGGGTTTTTGATTTGCCATCACCGCAAAGCGGGACGGCACCAGTTGGAGGGCTTACTCATGAAATTGCACAAGCTGGCATTGTATCTGACAGCAGCGAGCCTCGCTGTTCCAGTTGCAGCGCAGGATGCGACAACTTTAGCGGATAATGAAGATGAAGCCATCATCGTCACAGGATCGAGCATCAAACGCAAACCGCAAGAAAGTGCTGTTCCTTTGCAGGTCTACACCAGTCAGGATATCGAACGCGAAGGCATTAGTAACCCAGAACAGTTCATTTCGTTGCTGAATTCGAATGGCAATGGTGCGGACAATCTGGCGTCCAATTCGGACATCACCAGTGGTGCTCAACGCGGCACAAACGGCGTTTCTTCTGCAAATCTTCGCAATCAGGGGTCTGGCGGTACTCTCATCCTGCTCAACGGTCGTCGCGTGGCCTCCCACGGCCTAGGAGGCGGAGCCGTTGACGTAAACCAGATACCCTTTGCGGCTGTTGAGCGGGTTGAGGTTTTGAAAGACGGAGCGTCAGCAATTTATGGGACTGACGCAATCGGAGGGGTGATCAACTTCATCCTCAAGAAAGACTATGAGGGAATGGGTGTATCGAGCTTTATCGACAAAACCCAGCATGGCGGTGGAGACATTTACAAAGGTTCGATCACCTTCGGTATTGGTAATCTCGACAGAGATGGTTTCAACATCATGGCTGCCGGATCTTACAGTGAAAACAAAATTTTGCGAGGTTTACAGCGAGACTTTGTAACTACCAACCTGCCAAGCTTTGGCTTGTCAGCTGATACACGCGGCACACCGTTCGCAACGATAATTCCGACGGGCACGACGACACTCAACCCAATCAACACATTGATTACGGCAGGTAACGCGCCATTTGTGCCAGGCAGCACAACGGTTCGCGGCAGCGGTGGCATCAATATTCTAAATATTCCAGGAGGAGCAGGATGCTCGTCTGTGCCTGGCATGTTCGATTATGATGAAGTGCTATGGGGTGCAGCTGACCGGGCTTATGCATGCGCATATGAAACTGGAAAGCCCGCCGTTCTGACGCAGCCGTTACAAACGATCAGCTTCATTACTCGCGCTGTTGCCCGAATTAGTGACCATGAATTAAGCCTCGAATATATGCGTTCGGACGCCGATGCGACCAAAAGCTTTTCTGAAAATCAGTATTCGAACAATACGACCAGCCTCCAGTTGCGCTATCCACGCAACACGCTGACCGCAGCAACATATGATGGCATTGTTGCAAGTTTACGGGCAGCATTCCCCGGTATTGTTCTCAACGCAGGCAATCCGATTGCGTATCGCTGGCGCTGCATCGAATGCGGTCCGCGGACGATCAATACATCGACACAGGCTGATCGGCTTTCGTTCGGAGCTGAAGGACCGCTCTTCGCCGGTTGGGAATATCGCGCTGGGGCGTCCATTGCGAGCAGTCAGTCGAAATCGCGTCTCGGCAATGGCTATCATTATCGCGGCACGCTAGCAAACGGTGCACCGGACCCGACTGCCCCAACTGCACCAGGAGCAACTGCGCCCGGTATTGTCGGCGTATTGAATAGCGGACTCATCAACCCATTCCTCCCTGCCGGCCAGACTCAAACGGCTGCCGGGCTCGCCGCACTTCAAGCGGTATCTGCTGAAGGTGTTGTTTTGTACGGAGGAAAATATAAAGTTACGCAACTCGATGCATCGGTCACTGGGTCGCTATTTGAACTTCCCGGAGGCACCGCTAAAGCGGCCTTCGGCGTAGATTATCGCAAGGAAGAATATCGCTTCAACGGCGATGAACGAGCGGCTGCGACACGCCCAGTTATATTCAATGCGCCTTTTGACGATGCCTTCGCCCTTACTCCCCGCGAGCGAACGGTAAAAGCCGCATATGCAGAACTTTTGCTGCCAGCATTTGACGGGTTTGAACTCAATGCCGCTATTCGCGCGGACGACTATACCGGTTTTGGGTCGACTGTGAATCCGAAATTCTCGTTCCGCTATGCGCCAATTTCCGAAATTGCGTTGCGCGGTTCGTATAGCACGGGCTTCCGGGTTCCGTCTTTCAATCAGATTTTTAACGGCACGCTTGAGTCCCCACTTCCTGGTGCGGATCTGGCCGACCCACGTGATTGTCCGGGCGGTCGACCTATTGTCGGCAACCCACTGTGCGTTGCGATTAATCCCAACGTTTTGTCTGGCGGCAATCTGAATGTGGGACCCGAAGAGGCCAAGCAATGGGGTTTGGGTGTCGTGTTGCAGCCGTCGTCTGACTTCAGCGCAACCATCGACTGGTGGAAGATCAACCGTTCGGGTGCAATCACGACCTTGTCAGTGCGCGAATTGGCGGACAATTATTCGATCTTCGAAGACCGCTTCATTCGCAACGCAGCTGGAGTCTTAACCCAGATCGACCAGCGGGTGATCAATGCGGGTAAAGCGTTTACGCAAGGCATAGATATCTCGTTCCGAGGCAGCGGTGAACTTGGCAATGGACGAATTGGCTTGACGCTGGACGGCACTTATTTGCTGAAAAAGAAATCGCAATTGGTTCCCTCCGCACCGATCAGCGCCAGCGAAGTTGGCAAATTCACATTCTCGGGCGATTTGGGCCTCAAATGGAAACATCAACTGGTTACTACCTATGACATTGGGGATTTCGGTTTCTCGCTGTCGCAAATCTTCCGTTTGGGATACAAAAACAATCGCATCGGCCAGATTGGTGCAGGCACGTTGACCCGTCCGGATCAAGTCAATCGGACAGACGATTATGTTATCTTCAACGCCTCGGTCATGTATGAGGGCATAAAGAATATGCGGGTTACGGCTGGTGTTAAGAACATTCTCGACAGCGACCCGCCATTTGCGATCACCTACGATACCGATACGGGTGCGGGCAGCAGTTGGGAGCCCCGTGTCGCCGATCCGCGTGGTCGCGCCTTCACATTGCTGATGGAGTATAAATTCTGACGCCCTCGCGTCGAATGATCATGACGGGGCTGGCGGCGCTGATGGCGTCGCCGGCCCTGCCTGCTTTCACAGGAGCGGCGGCTGCTGCTCCCAACGGCAAGCGCATCAAGCCACCACGTATCAAGCCGGGTGACACGATCGGGCTGATCGAGCCCGCCTCGGCCAGCGATGATCCATTCGATCTGGTGCTGGTGGAAGAGGCGATCCGCGCAATGGGGCTGGTGCCCAAGCGCGCGCCCAACCTTTTCAAGCGCTATGGCTATCTTGCAGGGCAGGATAAGGAGCGCGGGGCAGATGTCACTGCGATGTTTGCCGACAAGGATGTCAAAGCGATTTTCGCGGTGCGTGGCGGATGGGGATCGGCCCGTGCCTTGCCGTTCATCGATTGGGATGTGGTGCGTGCGAATCCCAAATTCCTGATCGGCTATAGCGATATCACCGCGCTCCATATGGCGATAGCGGCCAAGGGCGGGGCAGTGACGCTGCACGGGCCCAATGCCAGCAGCGCATGGGGCAAGGCCTCGGTTGAAAGCTTTAAGCGGATCGCATTTGATGCGGCGACCCCGCTGTTTGAAAATCCGAAGGCGAGCGAGGACCGTTTGGTCCAGCGGCGCTGGCGGACGATCAAGATACGGGGCGGAAAGGCGCAGGGGCAGTTGCTTGGCGGCAATCTGACGGTGCTGACCGCGCTTGCCGGTACGCCCTACCTCCCCGATTTCACCGGGGCGATCCTGTTTCTTGAGGATATCGACGAGGCGGAATATCGAATTGATCGCATGCTGACCCAGTTGGGGCAGGCAGGCGTCCTAAAGGGACTGGCCGGGGTTGTATTCGGCCAGTGCACCAATTGCCGCGATCCCGATGGCAGTGGGCCGGGTGGCGGCTTTACGCTCAATTCAATCCTGCGCCAGCATTTCGAACCGCTCGGTATTCCGGCATTCGAAGGAGCCTGGTTTGGCCATATCTCTGACCAGTTCACTATCCCTCAGGGTGTGATGGCAGAGATTGATGGCGATGCAGGAACGCTGCGGCTGTTGGAGCCCGCAGTTTCCTAAGCCGTCGATAGCTTCTCCGCCAGGAATTCGATCAATGCCGTTAGCCGCCGTGGGCGAAAGCTTCCGGGCGGCGTGACGATATGGATCGCAATCGGTGGAGTTTTCCATTCGCTGAGAATGGGTATCAGGCGGCCTGCCGCAATTTCCGTTTCGCAGATGAAATCGGGCAGAGTCCCGATACCCAGACCTGCACAAAGCGCGGGCAGCATCGCCTCACCATTGTTTACCCGCAATGGTCCAGAAAGCCGCACCACGGCCTCGCTTCCATCCGGGCCGGTGAAGCGCCAGCTTTCGGGGTTGGAGGATAGCGAGTAGCTTAGGCAGCGATGTTCCCCCAATTGCGCCGGATGGCGCGGCTCGCCATTTTCGGCAAGGTAATCCGGGCTTGCAAGCACATAGCTTTTCACGCCGCGCAACCGCCGCGCGCGCAACGAACTGTCAGGCAGCGCGCCGATGCGCAACGCAAGGTCGAAACGCTCTCCGATCAGGTCTACCCGCGCATCGCTCAAATGCATGTCGATGCTGATGCCCCGATGGCTGCACAGAAATTCGGATAGCAGGGGCGCGACGCGGCTGATGCCATAGCTCATCGGGGCGGCGAGCCGGATTTGGCCAACGGGTTCGCTGGCTTCATCGCGTGCGGCCTCTTCGGCGGCTTCACCTGCCGCCACAATAGCCTTCGCCTGTTCGAGCAAGGCGGTGCCGCTCTCGCTCAGCACCAGCCGACGCGAGGTGCGGTGGAACAACGGCGCCCCCACCTGTGCCTCGAGACGAGAGACGGCCTTTGAAACCGTTGCCTTTGAAAGGCCGAGCAATTCCGCCGCGCGGGAGAAGCCACCTTCGGTGGCAACGGCCGCGAAAATCGACCATGCTTCATAATCGGGTAAGCGCATAAATGGAAACAATAGGTTTCCAATGTTTCTATTTCAATCCTCATTCGGCTGCTTATCTTGGCGGCAACACGCAAATCAGGAGCATTCCGATGATCGACAGCAAAGCAAAGGTGGAAATCCGTCCCTTCGCTAGCCTCGGCGGGGCCAATCATGGCTGGCTGGATGCGCACCACCATTTTTCATTCGCCAACTATTACGATCCTGACCGGATGAATTGGGGCAGCCTTCGTGTCTGGAACGACGACATCATCCAGCCGCAAACCGGTTTCCCCCCGCATCCGCATTCGGACATGGAAATCATCACCTATATCCGCACTGGTGCGATCACCCACCAGGATAGCCTAGGCAACAAGGGCCGCACTGCGGCGGGCGATGTGCAGGTGATGAGCGCCGGCACCGGCATCCGCCATGCCGAGTATAATCTGGAGGATGAAGCGACCACCTTGTTCCAGATCTGGATCGTTCCCAAACGGACAGGCGGCGCGCCGAGCTGGGGCACCAAGCCATTCCCCAAAAGCGATCGCTCCGGCGCATGGCAGGTGCTTGCCAGCGGCTTCGACGAAGACAAGGACGCTCTTCCCATCCGCACCGATGCCCGCGTGCTCGGCGCGACGCTAAAGGCTGGTGAAAGCCTGTCCTATCAGGTTGGTGATCGCCGCTATGCCTATATGGTTCCGGCAACTGGTGTGATCGAGGTTGACGGCCAGCGTGCCAACGCACGGGACGGTGTGGCGATCACAGCAGGAACCATCACCATCACCGCCGTCGAGGATAGCGAAATCGTCCTCGTAGACTCCGACTAAACCTCTCTCCCCCCCGGAAGCGGGCGCGACCCTGCCCGCTTCCACCCCTTTCCCAAAACAAGAAGGAACTATCCATGCCGAAAGTCCTGATCCTCTATTATTCAAGCTATGGCCACATCGAGACCATGGCGAATGCCATTGCCGATGGTGCCCGCGAAGCCGGCGCGAGCGTCGACGTGAAACGCGTGCCCGAAACCGCGCCGCTGGAAGTTGCACAGGCTGCGCATTTCAAACTCGATCAGACGGCGCCAGTAGCAACCATCGAAGAACTCAAGGATTATGATGCCATCATCGTCGGCACGGGCACCCGCTTTGGCCGCATGTCGAGCCAGATGGCGGCCTTTTGGGATAGCGCCGGCGGCGTCTGGGCGCGGGGTGAACTGAATGGCAAGGTCGGCGCCGCCTTTACCTCCAGTGCTACGCAGCATGGTGGGCAGGAAACGACCTTGTTTTCAATCATCACCAACCTGCTGCATTTTGGCATGACCATCGTAGGTCTCGACTATGGTTTTGCCGGGCAAATGCGTAACGATGAGGTCGTGGGCGGTGCGCCCTATGGCGCGACCACCATAGCCAATGGCGACGGTAGCCGTCAGCCAAGCGAAACCGAGCTTGAAGGCGCGCGTTATCTCGGCCGGCGTGTCGCTGATACCGCAGCCAAATTATTTGGTTGAGCGATGGCAAGGCAGCCCGCCCTTTTCGTTTCGCATGGTTCACCGACCATTGTGATTTCCGACACCCGAGCCCGACACTTTCTTGCCGGGCTGGCCGGTGGGCTGCCGGCACGACCTGATGCCATTGTGATGATTTCGGCGCACCATGATGAACCAATGACATCGGTCACATCCGGCGAGCGCCCAACAACGATCCACGACTTTGGCGGTTTTCCGGAAGTGCTTTATCAGATGCGGTATCCGGCCCCGGGCGCGCCGGAACTGGCGCAACGCTTGAAGGCGATGTTGCACGATGCAGTCATCGAAAGCAGACTCGATCCCAAACGCGGATTTGACCATGGCACATGGACTCCGCTGATGCTGGCATGGCCCGAGGCGGATATTCCGGTGGTGCAGCTGTCGATCAACTCGCATGCGACGCCGGAGCATCATTATCGGCTTGGCCAGACATTGGAGCCACTGCGTGATGAGAATGTCCTGATCATGGGATCGGGTGCCATCACCCACAATCTGCACGCATTTTTCCGGGGTGGATTTTCAGTGGACGCACCTGCGCAACCATGGGTGCGCGAATTTCTAAGCTGGCTCGATGCCAAACTGGCAGACGGAGATCATCCGGCAGTTTTGGGCGCGATTGGTCACGCTCCGCATGGCAGCGACAACCATCCGACGATGGACCACATCCTGCCGCTTTACGTGGCGTTGGGGGCGGGCGGGGCAACAGGACGCGCGATCAAGCTGCATTCCAGCGTCGAATATGGTGTGCTGGCCATGGACGCGTGGCGTTTCGACTAGCGCCTTTGTAAGCTTGGTCTTACGAATGGGCGATGCCGTTTGAACTGCCCGAAGAATTGCTTGAAGAAACATTCCTGGCGTCGACCGGTCCGGGCGGGCAGAATGTCAACAAGGTCGCCACTGCCTGCCAGTTGCGCGTTGACGTGTTTCGGTTGGGCCTTCCACCCTTTGCCTTTCGCAAACTCAAGACACTTGCGGGCAGCAAGATGACCTCGTCGGGCGAATTGGTGGTGACGGCCCGCGAACATCGCACGAGAGAGGCCAACCGGGCGGAGGCGAGGGCGCGGATCATTCGCCTGATTGACCAGGCGTTCGTGCGCGAAGCGCCCAGGATCAAGACCAAGCCGAGCAGGGCCGCCAAGGCCAAGCGCGTCGACGCCAAAAAAGGCCGGGGCGAAATCAAGAAGGGCCGTGGTAAAGTTCGTCTCGAATGACTATCTGACGCTGCATGTACGCTTTCGATATCGCAACCGATGCCCCAAAGGCTGAACTTTACGCCGAACTGCTCAAGGCGGCTGATGCGCTGACTGCGGGAGAGGCGGACGGTATCGCCAATATGGCCAACATCTCAGCCCTGATTTGGCAGTTTGTACCCGAACTCAACTGGGTGGGTTTTTACCGGATGGTGGGCGGGGAACTGGTTCTGGGGCCGTTCCAGGGCAAGTCGGCCTGCATCCGCATTCCGCTAACCAAGGGTGTATGCGGTGCCGCGGCTCGTACCGGTGAGACGCAACTGGTCGAAGATGTACATGCCTTTCCCGGACATATTGCCTGCGATGCCGCCAGCCGGTCGGAACTTGTGGTGCCCGTCAAGCGCGATGGCGTGGTAATTGCGGTCATCGATCTGGACAGCCCCCTGCCAGCAAGGTTCGACGCAGAAGACGCAAAGGGTATTGAGGCGCTCGCAAATCTGCTCGCGAGCCGGATCTGATCGCTGCATCATTTTGAAACAGCGCCCAAACCGTGCGCGCATTTTACATCTGTCGACCCAAAACGGTGTTAAGCTCTTCTTAACTATCGGAGAATGCGTCTTATCCGCTTCCCGATGATTAGGGAGCAATTGTGATGAAAACCCTCTTGTTTGCAAGCGTCGTGGCCGGTTCGCTCGCGCTGTCACCTGCACATGCTGCGTCTGGCAAACCGCATCACGACAAGGCCGAATATCAACCGTCAATGGGTACGGACCGTGGCATCTACGAATTTGATGGCCCGGCCATGTCGACCTATTCAGATGAAAATGGTGAGCGCTATGAATATGAGGGCGCATGGACCAAGGGCGGTTATATCGATCCGGAACGCCGCGTTTATGAAGGCCAGTGGAACGGTAAGGTAATCCGCACAAGGGGTGCAACGGCGCCTGCGGCCATGGACATGCCGCCGCATCCGATGCCGATGGCAGGTGCGCCTTATGATGTTCCGCCACCAACGGCTGCGCCTTATCCTGCTGGTCCGTCATGGGGCGGGCAACATGGCTATGGCGAATATGAAAAATGCCTCAAAAATGATGGCGTCGCCGGTGCTGCAATCGGCGCTATCCTGGGCGGTCTTGCTGGAAATCGCATCGCGGGTCGCGGCAATCGAACCGAAGGTTCGCTGATTGGTGCCGGGCTCGGCGCATTGGCTGGTTTGGGTGTCGAGAAATCGATGAAAAAGTGCGAAAAGCACCTGCCGCGTGATGGCGGATATGCCTATGGCCCGGGTTACGGCTATGGCGCGTATCCCCACGGCTACTACTATTATGCTGCACCAGTCATGGCCTATTCGATGGTTCCGGTCACCACGACCACAGTGACCGAAGAAATCTATTATGAAACCGTGCCGGTAAAGCGGAAGGCGGTTCGCAAATGGAAACCAAGGGCCAAGGCAAAGCCACGCTGCGTCTGCCGTTAAGTTCAGTTGAATTGAAACAGAAAACCCCGCTTCGGCGGGGTTTTTTGTCAGCCGAACAGATTGCCCTGTTCACCGGAATCGAAATCCACCCAGCCATCGGGAGTCAGCTTTTCCAGTGGGCGATAGCGAGTTTTGTACTGCATGCGCGCGGCATTTTCGACCCAATAGCCGAGATAGACGAAGGGCAAGCCAGCATCGCGTGCGCGCAAAATATGGTCCATGATGATGAAGTTACCAAGGCCAGCCCGGCCCTCAGCTTCGGCATCATAAAAGCTGTAGACCATCGACAGCCCGTCGGACTGGACATCGGTGATGCACGCGCCAACAAGTTCGCCTTGCGCGCCATAGCGGGCGGGGAGGCGATATTCGATTACATGGCTGCGGACCGGCGTTTGTTCGACCATGTCGGCATAATCCATGTCGTCCATGTCAGCCATGCCGCCTTCGGGGTGGCGCTGCTTCAGATAGCGGCGAAGCAGTTCGAACTGTTCGTTGGTCGACCATGGGCGGCAAGCCGTGACGATGAGGTCGGAATTGCGGCGCAGGATCTTGCGCTGCGTCGCGTTCGGCTGGAATTCGTTGGAAAGGATGCGGACTGGGACGCAAGCCTTGCAGTCCACACAGCTCGGCCGATAGGCAACGTTCTGGCTGCGGCGAAAACCGATGCGGCCCAGCGCTTCGTTGAGTTCGCTGGCATGCGCGCCGCTGAGTTCGGTGAATACCTTTCGCTCGGTTTTTCCGGGCAAATAGGGGCAGGGCGCAGGATTTGTAACGAAGAAGCGCGGAAAACGGACTGGTGCGCTCATGAAAACCCGACCTTGCTTAATTTTGTGTTATCGCAAGGTTATGCCGCTTTCATGCGGTGCTGAAAAGGGCATTTACCATCAAATGCGATGCCCTTGATTTTATTCAGTTCAATTCGACCCGTTCGACCTTGTAACCGGCATGTTTGAGCGAATCGACCAGCCCCTGCAGCTGCTCGGCATCACGCGCTTCGCATTCGATATCAGTGATCAGGCCCTTGGCAGGCAGCGTCGTGAAGATGCGCTGGTGATAGATTTCGATGATGTTGATGTTGTGTTCGTTGAACAGCTTCATCACCTTGTAGAGAGCGCCTGGGCGATCCTGCAGCGTGATGCGCAAGCGCGCAAGGCGACCTGACCGGGCAAGATCGCGCAGCAGGACATTCGCCAGCAAACGAGTGTCGATATTGCCCCCGCTCAGCACGATGCCGACATTCTTGCCTTTGAACTTTTCAGGATTGGCCATGACGGCGGCCAAGCCTGCGGCACCGCCGCCTTCAACGACGGTTTTCTCGATTTGCAAAAGCAAGCTGACTGCGGTTTCCAGTTCGGGTTCCGAAACCAGCACAACATCGTCGACGATGTCGCGTATCACTTTTGACGTGAATTCGCCCGGTACCTTAACCGCGATACCTTCTGCCAGCGTGTCGCCTTCGCATGGCATCTGCTTGTTGTTGAGCAGGGCATACATGGACGGATAAAGTTCGGCCTGCACGCCAACCAGTTCGATGGCAGGATTGATGCCTCGCGCTGCTGTGCCCATCCCCGACAACAGGCCTCCGCCGCCAATTGGCACAACCAGGCTGTCGATTTCCGGGATTTCCTGCAGCATCTCCAATGCCACTGTGCCTTGGCCTGCGGCAACTTTTGGATCATCGAAGGGATGCACGAAGGTGAGCCCCAGTTCCTTTTCGAGGAGACGGGCATGTTTGTAGGCATCGTCGAACTTTTCGCCTTCGAGCACCACTTTGCCGCCGACCGCTTCGGTCTGCATGACTTTTACGGTGGGCGTGGTTTTGGGCATGACGATGGTAACGGGCACGCCAAGGCGGGTGCCGTGATAGCTGAGCCCCTGCGCATGGTTCCCCGCCGATGCCGCGATTACACCGCGACTGCGCGCCTCTTCGGGCATCAGCAATAGCGCGTTCAATGCGCCGCGTTCTTTGTACGCAGCGGTGAATTGGAGGTTTTCGAACTTCAGGTAAATGTTCGCGCCGGTCAACTGCGACAAGGTTTTGCTGTGCAGGGTCGGCGTCGGTACGATTGCATCGCGGATACGTTCATGCGCGGCGCGGACATCGGCAAGGGTAAGAAGCTCGGACATAATGGCGCGGGCCCTAACCTATCTGGCGCAATGTGAAAACAGTGATTAAGGCACAGGCATGTCAAGAATAGCTTTCATCGGTCTGGGCGTGATGGGTGGCCCCATCGCACGACACCTTGCCAAAGCCGGTCATTCGATGACCGTGTACAATCGCTCTTCTGCCAAAGCAGACAAATGGGTATCCGAACATGGCGGCCGAAAAGCCGCATCGCCAGCAGAGGCGGCGCAGGATGCCGAATTTGTCGTCAGTTGTGTGGGCACCGACGATGATTTGGCTAGCATTACTTTGGGACGCGACGGTGTCTTCGCAGCGATGCCCAAAGGCAGCACCTTTATCGACCATACAACCGTGTCGGCGCGCATAGCCCGGCAATTGGCGGTCGAAGCGAAGGGTAGGGGCATCCATTGCGTCGATGCGCCAGTAACGGGAGGCCAGGCCGGGGCAGAGAACGGCACGCTTGCCATCATGTGCGGCGGCACCGAAGCTGCGGTGGAATCGGCAAAGCCGGTGATGGCAGCCTATTCAAAGCGCATTGTCCACGTTGGCGGCCCGGGTGACGGGCAAACGGCAAAAATGGTCAACCAGATCTGTATCGCCGGTGTTTTGCAGGGCCTATCCGAAGCGTTGCACTTCGCCCAATGCGCAGAGCTTGATCTCGATAAAGTATTTGAGGCCATTTCAGGTGGCGCGGCGCAAAGCTGGCAGATGGATAATCGCTGGGCGACAATGGCCAAGGGCGAGTTTGATTTCGGCTTTGCCGTTGATTGGATGCGCAAGGATCTGGGCCTCGCCATTGATGAAGCGCGCGCAAATGGGGCCAGCATTCCGATCGCGGCGATGACCGATCAATTCTATTCGGACATCCAATATATGGGAGGTGGCCGGCAGGATACGAGCGCACTGGTGCGGAGGTTGCCCAAACGATGAGAGCTTTTACGCTTCTGGCAGCTGCAGCCTTCACCGCATTCGCCACCCCGGCTTTTGCCGACGGACTTGTCGAAAATGTCAACGGCATCACGCTCGACAAGGATGGCAAGCTTATCCGCTTTTCGGCCATTCTCATCGATAAAGAGGGCAAGGTCAGCCAGCTTTTAACCAGTAAGGAAAAGGCTCCCAAACAACTTGATTTCCGCCATGATGGTCGTGGATTGACGATGCTGCCCGGGCTGATCGATGCGCACGGGCATGTGATGGGCCTCGGTTTTGCTGCGCTTACGCTGGACCTTTCGGCCACCAACTCACTCGAAGAAGCGCAAGCGGCGATCAAGGCCTATGCCGCCAAATATCCGGACCGCCGCTGGATTGTCGGTCGCGGCTGGAACCAGGAAAAATGGCGGCTGGGTCGCTTTCCGACTGCTGCCGATTTGGACGCGGTTGTCGCAGATCGCCCGGTCTGGCTGGAACGTGTCGATGGCCATGCAGGTTGGGCGAACAGCCGGGCGATGGAAGTTTCGGGTGTAACGACGGCGAGCAAATCCCCGCCGGGCGGCCGGATCGAAATGGCAGGCGGAAAGCCAAGCGGTATTTTCGTCGATGCGGCGAGCGAACTGGTGACGAAGCATATTCCGGCACCCAAGCCTGCTGAACGCGATCTTGCGCTTGCCGAGGCGCAACAGGCGCTGCTTTCAGTTGGTGTTACCGCAATTGCCGATATGGGCACCACGATTGAGGATTGGCAAAGCTATCGCCGCGCGGGCGATGCCGGCTGGCTGTCGGTCCGCATTTTTGGTTACGCCGGTGGTATAGACAATATGGTCGCGATAGCGGGCCCTCGTCCGACGCCATGGCTGTATGAAGACAAGCTGCGCCTTGGCGGGGTGAAATTATACCTCGATGGTGCCCTTGGCAGCCGCGGTGCATGGCTCAAAAAACCCTATGCCGATGCCCCCGGGCAAACCGGACTGTCATTCCTTGCCAGCGCCGAGATCCGCAACCTGATGGTCCGCGCCTCGATGGACGGGTTCCAAACTGCTGTGCATGCAATCGGCGATGCAGCCAATGCCGACGCGATAGGTGCCGTAGAGGATCTTGCCGAAACCTATACTGGCGATCGCCGTTGGCGGATCGAGCATGTCCAGATAGTCGATCCTGTCGACCTGCCACGCCTCGCCAATCACGGGATCATTGCGTCGATGCAGCCTGTGCACCAGACGTCCGATCGGCAGATGGCCGAAGTCCGATTAGGGCTCGATCGATTGGCAGGTGCCTATGCGTGGAACTCCATACTGAAAGCGGGCGGTAGGCTGGCTTTCGGCTCTGACACGCCAGTGGAATCTCCCAATCCATTCATGGGTTTGGCTGCGGCTATCACCCGCGAAGATGAGAAGGGCGAACCCTTTGGCGGCTGGATGCCGGCGGAAAGGGTCAGCCGAGAGCAGGCCCTGGCAGGGTTCACAATCGGTGCCGCTTATGCAGCCTTTGCGGAAGGAAGATTCGGTTCGCTGACCGCTGGGCATCGTGCGGATTTCATTCTTGTCGATACCGATCCGTTGTTGGCAACCCCGGCGCAAATCCGGTCAACGATTGTCAAGGAAGCTTGGGTGGGCGGACGGCCCGTGTTCAATCGCGAAAACAAAAATGAGGCGGTGAAGCCAGGCGAGGCAGAAAGCCGCTAACTACGGCTTTTATCCGTTGTTGCAGATTGGCAACATTGGTAGGAAAAATAAGCATATCGGCCGTGCTGCCGGTGACTTATGCAATTAAAACGCCTAAATAAGCAAAAAACAACGCCCAACGTAAGGAGAGGGATATGAAAGTCAGTTTTGCGATCCGGAAATCTATTTTGTCGGTTTCAGCCGCAACTTGCGCGCTGGCAATGCCGTCATTCGCATATGCCCAGGATAGCCAGGGCACAGACGATGCGGCCGACGAACAGGTTGAAATCGTCGTTACCGCACAGGGCCGTGCGCAGGTCCTTTCAGACGTTCCTGTAGCAATTTCGGCAGTCAATGCCGAAACGCTCCAGAACAGCGGCGCGAACGACATTCGCCAATTGAACCAGGTTGCGCCTTCGCTGCTCGTTTCGTCGACCGGAAGTGAAGCCAATGGTTCGGCGCGTATTCGCGGTATCGGTACCGTTGGTGACAACCCCGGTCTCGAAAGCTCGGTTCCCGTGTTTATCGACGGCGTTTACCGTTCGCGTTCGGGCATCGGCCTCAATGAACTCGGTGAAATCGATCGCGTCGAAGTGCAGCGCGGCCCGCAGGGCACGCTCGGCGGCCGTAACTCTTCGGCCGGCCTTATCAGCATCTATTCGAAAAAGCCGAGCTTCACCTTTGGTGGCAGCGGCGAGCTGACCTACGGCAACTATGATTTCATGCGCGCCACCTCGAGCGTAACCGGCCCGATCAGCGACGGCATCGCGTTCCGCGTCGATGGCGTTTATGTGAAGCGTGACGGTTTCTACACCGATGACCAGAATGGTCGCGATGTTAACAATCGTGATCGCTACTTCCTGCGCGGCCAGTTGCTGATCGAGCCGAGCGACGACCTGTCGATCCGCCTGATTGCAGATTACACCTCGCGCAAGGAAGAATGCTGCGCTGCGACCTATGTCGACGCGTCGGTCAATCCCTATATCGGCAACCTCAACAATCTTGCGACGCCGATCAACAATACGGCTGCCAACAACATCATCAACGTGTTGCGTGACCTCGGTCAGCCATTGGCGGCTTTCAACCAAGGTTATGGCCGCAAGATTTCGGTCAGCCCGAACCGCGTCTTTACTGGCGAAACCAAGGATTATGGTTTTTCGGCCCAGGTCGACTATGACTTCGGCGGCGCCAAGCTGACCTCGATCACCGCCTATCGCGAATATCGCTCGGGCCAGGCATCGGACAACGACTATGGTGAAGTCGATATCCTGTATCGCGCACCCAGCGATGATGCCTATCGCCAGTTCCACACCTTCACGCAGGAATTGCGCCTGCAGGGCGAAGCCTTTGATGGCAAGCTCGACTGGCTGGTTGGCGGCTTCTTCGCCAATGAGAAGCTGACGGTTCGTGATAACCTTCGCTTTGGCAACCAATATGGTCGATTTGCAAATTGCCGCATTGTGTCGGGAGGCGGTCTGGCAGCGGGCTATTCGCCGACTGGGCAGGCTTGCTTGAGCGCGCCAGTCCGCGCATTGATCGCTAGCGGTGGTTCGGCGTTGGGTGCGGGCGGTCCGGCTATTCTGGCCGCACTGGACCGCCTTGATACAATGAATGATGTTGGCACGACCAACGACCGCTATTTCCAGAATGGCACCAACTGGGCGTTGTTCACGCACAATATCGTGCACATTACCGATACGCTCGATCTGACCCTTGGCCTTCGTTACACGAGCGACAAGAAGAAGTTCAACGCGACCTTCGGTAACGATAACACCGTTTGTACTGCAAATCAGGCTGCTCTTTCGTCGTTCCTGACGACGCCATTGGGGGCAACTGCTGGTGGAATCATCGGTCTTTCGTGCCAAGGCAACTCGACCGCTGAACTGAATGGCGTTTCGATCCGTGACGACCGCAAGGAAGACGAGTTCACCGGCACTGCGATCCTGAGCTGGAAGCCGACCGACGACTTGCTGCTCTACGGCAGCTACGCTCGTGGTTACAAGGCAGGCGGTTTCAATCTTGACCGTTCGGCCCTGAAATCGCCGATCGCAACCTTCGCTTCGGTCGGTGGTGCGCAGGCGCTTGTCGGTAACCTGCAATTCGATCCGGAAATGGTCGACAGCTACGAACTGGGTGCGAAATATGCGACCGGTCCGTTCAGCCTCAGCCTCTCGGCCTTCCGTTCGGATTTCAGCAGCTTCCAGCTGAATACCTTCAACGGCACCGTGTTCCTTGTCCAGAATATCAACGGCTGTGATGATCTGATCGGCGGCCCCAATGCCGATACCGATCTCAGCAACGCAACCGGTGCATGCGCTGCAGACGATGTTTCCTACGGCGTTCGTACGCAGGGCTTCGAACTTGAAGGTTCGCTGGTTCCGGCGCGCAACTTCCGCGTTGCTGCAGGCCTTACCTATGCACGCACCAAATATCGTGACGACCTGATCGGCACGAACACGGGTGCCCCGCTTGATCAGGCTCTGCGCAAGCTGCCGGGTGACAATTTGTCGAACGCGCCCGAACTGGTTGCGACTGGCTCGATCACCTGGACTCCGGAAATCGGCAGCAACGGCCTTTCGGGTCTGTTCTACATCGATACCCGCATGACCAGCGACTACAACACCGGCTCTGACCTTTTCCCGCAAAAGGAACAGGATGGTTATGCGCTGTTCAACGCGCGTATTGGTGTGCGTGGTCCGGATGATGCCTGGTCGGTGGAACTGTGGGGCCAGAACATCTTCAACAAGGATTACGCCCAGGTCGCGTTCAACACGCCCTTCCAGGCAGGTGGCGCGAGCGCAGCCTTTGTTGACCCGCAATATCCGGGTGGCCGCCAGCTCTTCTCGCACTTCCTTGCAGAGCCGCGCACTTATGGCATCACCGTTCGCGGCAAGTTCTAAAGCCCTGCGGAAAGGTTAAAAGAAAGGCCCGCTTCGGCGGGCCTTTTTTATGGAGCGACGATCAAGGGGCGATCGTGAAATTCAAGAAATCGGGCAATGGGCCGTTCCAACCCTCATCGATTTCTTTTGCCGCGGCAGGTGCCTGTTTGGTCTTTGGCTTGGGCTCGTCCTTTCGGGGCTTGCTCTGCCGTTCCACCTTTTCGCGCGACTTGCGCTCCGGCTTGGCCGCCGGTTCGCTCCGCTCGGTTTCCCGGGAAGGACGCCCCAATCGATCGATCTTAAGGCCAATCAGTTTCTCGATATTCTCGATATGCTCGGCATCTTCGCGGCTGACGAAGGTGAATGCCTTGCCTTTTGCCCCCGCGCGGCCGGTGCGGCCGATGCGGTGGACATAATCATCGGGGTGCCAGGGCGCGTCAAAGTTGAATACATGGCTCACGCCCTTAATATCAAGGCCGCGCGCTGCCACATCGGATGCGACTAGCAGGTTGATTGCGCCGCTCTTGAATGCGTCCAATTCCTTGAGGCGCGATGCCTGGTCGATATCGCCATGGATCTCTCCCGAACGGAATCCGTGCCGTTTCAAGCTCTTGTTGAGTTCGCGCACCGTGGTCTTGCGGTTGCAGAAGATGATGGCGGTCTGCACATCTTCGCTGCGGATCAGGTCACGCAGGACTTCGCGCTTTTTCATCGGCGCAACTTCGACCAGCTTTTGTTCGATATTGATGTTGGCGGTCGCCGGACGCGCCACCTCAATATATTTCGGGTTCGACAGGAACTTGTCCGAAAGCTTTTTGATCGGCGGCGGCATCGTTGCCGAAAACAGCAGCGTCTGGCGGTTGGTCGGCAATTTGGTGCAGATATGTTCGATATCGGGAATGAAACCCATGTCGAGCATGCGATCGGCTTCGTCGATCACCAGCAATTCGCATCCGTTGAGCAGGATGTTGCCGCGTTCGAACAGATCCATCAGTCGGCCCGGTGTCGCGATCAGCACGTCGACGCCCTTTTCCAGCGCCTTTACCTGATCACCCATCGAAACCCCGCCAATCAGCAATGCCATCGATAGCTTGTGATTGACGCCATATTTCTCGAAATTTTCGGCGACTTGCGCGGCCAGTTCACGGGTCGGCTCGAGGATAAGGCTGCGCGGCATGCGCGCCCGCGCCCGACCATGGGCGAGGATATCGATCATCGGCAGCACGAATGATGCTGTCTTTCCGGTGCCGGTTTGCGCGATGCCAATGATGTCGCGCATCATCAGGACCGAGGGGATGGCTTGCGCCTGGATCGGAGTCGGCGTGTCGTAACCCGCCGCAGTAACCGCGTTCAAAAGTTCATCGGAAAGGCCGAGATCGGCAAAAGACATAAGGTTCCAATATAAAGGAAAAAAGCAGGCGGGCAGCACATAGCCGCACGTCCGGTGCGCGGCGCTTGGCGAAACAGCAGCGAAAAGTCAAGGAATTTGGCGCATCTCACTCGGGAACGAGCAGGCGGAATTTATCAATCTCGCATTTCGCACCCGTCCGTGCGTGCAGCAGGTCGCGGTCGACACAAAGTTTGCCGTCCTTCGATCGTTCGACATAGGCACCGGCATAAAATTCGCGGGCAAGGCATCCATCGCCCAGATAGGCTCGTATCAATTGCCGTTCACGGGTAACCAGTTCGAGGCTGTTCTTGGGGCCAGGGCGTGACGCAACCAGGCGATCCATTATCAGGCATTTTCCAATCTTTTCCTCATTATAGAGGGTTGCATTGCGCTTCTCGCTACGGCCTGGAGCGGCGGGTACGGATTGGTTCGGAAAGCGGATGATGATGCGTTGTTCGATACGCGCCTGAAAGTCTTTGACGCCTTCCATCATCTCGACAAAGGCGTCGACCGATTGCCCTTGCGCCCTATGCGCAAAGCCAAGCGTCACCGCGAGACCGGCAATGAGTATCAGAAAAATGCGCAACGCCGGGTCCCGACCAAAATTCGCCTTTTCCGACAATTAGCGGTAACGGTTGAACGGAGCATTAATCCAGCCCTATGAAGCGCCAACCGCCAAGTCAATTGCATCAACAACAGGAGTGGGAGTTTGTCAGACAGCCAAGTTTTGGAGAAGCTTAGCCAACTGCTCGGATCAAAGGGATTCACCTCTGATCCTGACGATCTGGCGCCCTGGACGACCGATTGGCGCGGGCGCTATCACGGGCAGGCCGCAGCGCTGCTTTCCCCGGCAACAACCGCTGAAGTTTCGGAAATCATCAAGATCGCCAACGCACACCAACTTACACTCGTTCCGCAGGGGGGGAACAGTGGAATGGTGGCAGGCGCCACGCCTGATGAAAGCGGCGCGAGCTGCCTCATATCGTTACGCCGGATGAACCGCATTGAAATGGTGGATGCTACCTCGCGGCAGGTGCGCTGCGAAGCAGGCGTCGTGCTGCAAAACCTGCACGAAGCTGTTGCCGCACAGGGCCTGCGTTTTCCTTTGACCTTGGGCGGGAAGGGTTCTGCGACGGTTGGCGGGCTGATATCGACCAATGCAGGCGGCACGCAGGTTTTGCGCCATGGCACGATGCGCAGCCTTGTGGCCGGTGTCGAGGCGGTATTGCCTGACGGATCGATCTATAACGGGCTGGTTCCTCTAAAAAAAGATAATCGCGGATATGATCTCAAGCATTTGCTGATCGGTGCTGAGGGAACGATTGGCATTGTCACGCGGGCGACCCTCCAACTTGTACCGGCTCTGCTCGATCGGGCAGTGGCTTGGGTTTCGGTTGACACGCCCCAAGATGCCTATGCCTTGCTGTTAGCCGCAACAAACGCGCTCGATTCCGCATTGGAAGGCTTCGAAATCCTGCCAGACGTGGCGCTGCAGCATGTGATCAAGCATATTCCGGGGACCAGACGACCTGTCGAAAGCGAAAAAGGCTGGCATGTCTTGATCGAATTGGTGCGCGACAGCGATGATCAGGTAGCCCCTACATCGCTTGCAGAGAATTTCCTCGGCGAGATGCTTGAGGCGGGATTGGCGAAGGACGCCGTGATCGCTGCCAGTGAAACGCAAGCTGAAGCCTTTTGGAAAATCCGGGATTCGATTGCCGAGGCGGAGCGGGCAGAGGGTCCTGCCCTACAACATGATATCAGCGTGCCCGTTTCCGCCATGGCGCGGTTCATCGAGACTGAATCCCCGCAGATCGAAGCGCGCTATCCCGGAACCATGGTGGTCGCATTCGGCCATTTGGGCGATGGAAACATCCACTACCATGTGAAGGCACCCAAAGGCGCAACGGCTGAAGAATGGTATGCGCGCTTCGCCCAAGCCATCAGCGCGGACGTTTATGATCGTGTGACCGCCTATGGTGGCTCTATCTCAGCCGAACATGGAATTGGCCAGGCAAAACTGGTGGAGTTTGAACGACTTTCGGATCCGGCGCGGCTGAACGCCTTGCGTGCCATCAAGCTGGCCCTGGACCCCAACGGCATCATGAATCCGGGAAAACTCGTTCCTCTTGCCAGCAAGCCCGCCGCCGCCTAAAGCCGCCCGCAATCAAATTTTCGAATCCAGACAACGGAGTAACTAATGGCTACCCAGCCCGCGCCGCAAGGCCTGCCCCTCTTCTATAAGGACCTCGTTCCGCTCAACAGCAACGAGCATGCAAATTTCAAGAGCCGGCAGATCGACAATGCCAATTTCATGCAGGGCCAGCACGCCATTCCGCTGACCGTTGAAGAATTTGTTTCTGCGTCGCGTTACTACCCAATCATCTTCTCGGCTGGCGAAAATCCGGTTCCGCTGGTGCTGATGGGCATGAACGAAGGCGTTAACGTCTACATGGACGAGAATGGCAAGTTCAATAATCCGGTTTACCTGCCGGCTTATATCCGCCGTTATCCATTCATGCTCGCGCGCTTGCGCCCGGATAGCGATGAACTGTCGCTCTGCTTTGATCCGACGAGCGAAGCATTGGGCGATTTCAAGGAAGGTGAAGCGCTGTTCGACGGAGCCGAGCCCACGCAGATGACCAAGGACATCCTGAAGTTCTGCGAAGATTTCGAACAGGCCGGTGCCCGCACCCAGGCATTTGTCGAAGAGCTGAAGAAGCTTGAACTGCTGATGGAAGGCGAAGTCGCCATCCAACAGGACGGCAGCGAAAACCCGTTCATCTATCGCGGTTTCCAGATGGTGAACGAAGAAAAACTGCGCGACATGCGCGGTGATGAACTACGCAAGATGAACCAGAGCGGCATGTTGCCCCTGATTTACGCGCATCTTTTCTCGCTGAACCTGGTTCGCGACATATTTGCATTGCAAATGCAGCAAGGTAAGGTGCCGCAGCAAGTCGAGCTGCCGACGACCTGATCCGTTTTCGATGGCGGCCCGACGCGTTAGGGGAGGGCCGCCATGATTTCCAAGTACAGCAAGGGTGCTATCGCACTGCACTGGTTGATCGCCATATTGGTGATCGCCAATTTCGTTCTGGCCAGCATGGCAGAAGACCTGCCACGCGAGGCCCAAGGCGCGCTGATGTCGCCGCACAAGGCCATCGGCATATCGATCCTTTTCTTTTCGGTGCTGCGCCTCGTTTGGCGTTTGACCAACAAGCCGCCCATGCTGCCAGAGGCGATTCCCGCTTGGCAATCGACGCTAGGGCGCATCGTACACCTGCTTTTCTATTTCCTCATCATCGCCGTGCCGTTCTCAGGTTGGCTGATGGCATCGGCCCATCCGCAAGCACCGCCAGTTGACTTTTTCGGCCTGTTTGACGCCACGCTGCCCGTGGATAAGAGCAAGGCCCTGGCAGACGTTGGCCATGAAGCGCATGAAATCCTTACCAAGCCGCTCTTCATATTGATTTTACTGCATATTATTGCAGCCTTGAAGCATCAGTTTGCGGATAAGCTTCCTTTTGTCCAACGCATGTGGCCCTGAGAGTTTCTCGCATCAGCGGAGCATTTCATCCCGCTGATACGCCTTGATACAGACTCAGCTATTGATTTGGCGGGTTTAAACTCCCATCTTTGTATCAGGACGGGTATCTCCCCTCCCTTATCCGTCCTTCGGCGCTGCAAGCCAGCGCCACCTCCCTGAACCTTGGCCACCCCGGATTATTCCGGGGTGGTTTTTTATTTGGCAGTTTTGCGAGGGTTTAAGGCTATTCCGCAGCCAAGGACATCGCTGTTCCGCCAAGCAGATCGATCAACAGCGCCAGCATTTCGGATATGATCGCAGCGGTCGATTCCAGACCCGCCGAAGGCTCGCGCAGTTCCGAGTCGAGATAGAGCGTCCGGTCAATTTCGATCTGGATGGCGTGCACATTGCGGCGCACATCTGCATGACGGCGCAGAATATAGTCCCCGGGGTAGGGATGGTTGAGCGCAACCGGCATTCCGGCCTGTTTGAGCCGCTCGATTAGCATTTCGGAGTAGATGGAAGCTGCGCTTTGTCCGAAACGGTCACCGATTACGATGTGGGGGCGGTGGCCCGCCACCGGAACCAGCGGTGGCATCGAGTGGATGTCGACGAGAAGGGCAACGCCGAACCGGTCACGCAGCCGCGCCAATTGGGCAGAAATGCTTTCGTGATAAGGCGAATGATATGTTTCGATCCGCTGCCGGATATCCGAGATACCAAACGGGCTTTTCCAAATATCCCCGCTTTGCATCAAGCGTCGGGGCACCAGCCCCAGCCCCCCGCGCATTTTTGCGCTGCCCACAGGCCGGGGCGAATTATCCCAACCCGATACCATAGCGGGATCAAGCTCTTCCACGCTGCGGTTCAGGTCGATCCAGGCGCGCGCGCGGTTTGCGATTATCGCCGGAATGCCTTGCGCCAACGCCGGGGCAATCAGGCGATCTGCATATCGGTCTTCAAGCCGGAGCAATTCATGGGGTGGAATTCGCAAATTTTCCAAAATCGCAGTGGGATAATCGCGGCCTGAATGCGGTACAGAAACCAGTATCGGAAAATCCGCTTGCTCCAAATTGAACAGCCGAAAGCCACAGTCATTTTGCCGATTTAACGGAAGCTGGCCGTCTGCCTGTGTCATTACCGTTTCCAGTAAAACAAAAATGGTAAACGCATGCAATTTTTTTAATTTCTGGTGGTATCAGTAGCTTGAAAGAGACTCGCAAACGGCACCGATGCCGAATGGATGGAAATGGATATGATCCGGATTCTGCTGGCAGAAGACGAACAGGCAATGCGCGAATATCTTACACGCGCGCTCGAACGTTCGGGATACGAAGTGGTGCCCGTGGATCGCGGAACCGAAGCGGTGCCGCTGCTCGAAAAGGAACATTTTGATCTGCTGCTGACCGACATTGTGATGCCGGAAATGGACGGGATCGAACTTGCCCGCCATTGCGGCAAGGTATCACCGCAGACTGAAGTAATGTTCATCACCGGTTTTTCGGGCGTCGCCTTGCGCGCAGGCCATGCCAAGCCGCAGGCCAAGGTGCTGTCGAAACCCTTCCACCTCAAAGACCTCGTTCTCGAAGTCGAGCGGTTGTTCAACAAGGAAGCGGCAACCGGCCAGATCTGAACAACCAGATTCGGGCTTGAACGGAATCATTTAGCCCGCTAGAGGGCCCGCAGCGTGGGCGTATAGCTCAGTGGTAGAGCACTGTGTTGACATCGCAGGGGTCGCAAGTTCAATCCTTGCTACGCCCACCATTTTCCCCTCCAGAAAATCCTAAGAAATCTAAGGTTTAGTCAGCACTAGCCAGCCTTACGCTGTCTAGGATTTGACGCTGTTTGCTCGCTCAACACAATTTCAACACAGTGAGCACAAAGATGGCGACAATCACTAAGCGGAGTAGCGGCTGGAGTGTACAGATCAGGCGCAAGGGCTACCCACAGCAAACCCGGACATTGCCAACTAAAGCAGAGGCGGAGGCCTGGGCTAGGGAGCAAGAGTGCCGAATCGATAGGGCGCTAGTGACCGGCCCCCACTGAGTGGTCCGCGTTAATTGTTAGTGCAAGATTGCCTCCGGCGTCATGGGTGACCGCAGGTGGAGCGAAGCGGAACCGGAGGGCTGCCATGGCGGTGTCGCCGTTTCCGGGGCTGGTGGGCGATACCCCAAGGAGCTATGTGGCCTGACAGTGTTGTAGTGGCGGCGCCAGGCTTCGATCAGGATCTTTGCCTCAGCCAGAGTGTAAAAGATCTCCCCATTCAAGAGCTCATCACGCATCGAGCCATTGAAAGACTCACAGTAGCCATTCTCCCATGGGCTGCCGGGTGTGATGTAGAGCGTCTTCACGCCGATCTTCGCCAGCCACTGTTGGACGGCATTGGCGATGAACTCGGGGCCGTTGTCTGACCGTATGTGTGCTGGCGGCCCTCGCGTAACGAACAGTTCAGCCAGGGCTGCCAGAACGTCCTCGCTACGCAACCGTCGCGCTACCGGCAGGGCCAGGCACTCCCGGCTGGCCTCGTCGATGATCGACAGGATGCGGAACTTGCGGCCATCGTGCGTGCGCCCCTCGACAAAGTCGTAAGACCACACGTGCCCCGGATACTTTGGCCGCAGGCGGATACATGATCCGTCGTTGAGCCAGAGCCTTCCCCGCTTCGGTTGCTTCTGCGGCACCTTGAGCCCCTCACGGCGCCAGATGCGCTCCACCCGCTTGCGGTTCACATGCCAGCCCGCATCGCGCAGCAAGGCCGTCACCCGGCGATAGCCGTAGCGACCATATTGTCGAGCCAGGGCGATGATATCCTCAGTCAGCGCAGCCTCGTCATCTGCCCCACGCGGCGTCTTGCGCTGTGTCGATCTATGTTGCCCAAGCACACGGCAGACCCGCCGCTCGGACACTGGCATCATGTCCCTTATATGATCGATACAGCGCCTGCGGCGCGCAGGGCTCAGAAGTTTCCCTTTGCGGCCTCCTGCAGGATCAGCTTGTCCAGCGTCAGGTCGGATACCGCCCGGCGCAACCGGGCGTTCTCCTTCTCAAGCTCTTTCATCCGCCGAGCCTGGTCCATCTTCAGGCCGCCATACTCCTTGCGCCAACGGTAGTAGCTTTGTTCGGTAACGCCGATCCGCCGGCAGGCATCTGCAACCGTTCCGCCCTGCGCCAGCACGATCTCCGCTTCACGCAACTTGCCAATGATATCTTCCGGCTTGTGCTTCCTTGCCATTCCATTCCTCCTTCGTGGCCATTCCTAAAATAGAAATTGGGCCACTCAGAAGGGGGCAGATCACTGCGCCGTAATTTTTCTGATCTGCGTAGCGTCGCCGTAAATTTCCTTGGCCAGCCGGGAATAGGTTGCGATCGAAAAATCCACAGCCGCTGACAGCGATTCAGCAGGGTGCCCCATCAGGTTCCAGCTCAAGATGACTTCGGCCCCGGTGTCGGTTAGCGCAACGCGATACATACTTTGCCGCAATTCCTGCATCAGGACATTTTCGCGGATAACATCGAATAATGTCGGCAACAGGCGCGTCGCAAATCCAAGGTCCGAAAAGCAACTCGGGCGCGAGTCCCGACCAATTTCGAGCGTCACGGCCGGATTTCCCAAATGGGCCTCGATCGCGGTCAACAGTCGATTGAGCGTCTGACCCGGCACACGCGCCAACTGGTTGCGGATGGTGCTTTCCGAAATGCCGATTGCTTCCAGCAATATGGGTCGGCTCGCGCCACGCGCTACAGCGGCGCTGATTACGCGCCCGACCATATTGGCCGAAACGGTATCGGGCGGGATCAGAATTTCTCCGCCCACCAGCCTTTTCACAACCGCGAAATGATGGCCTCCCTCCATTGGTAAACTCAACCACTGCAAGCGGCGCTATGCAAGCCTATTGTCTTGATTGCTTGCGACAAACCGAGGTGCGCGATATGCGGTCGCCATGAACCTAGCCGATATCCTGTCGCAGCTTCGTGCCGACGCCACCGATCAGAAAATAACCATCCCGTCGACATGGCATCAAGGCCGCACCGCTTACGGTGGTTTGAGCTCTGCCTTGGCCTATCAATCGGCGAAACTCGTGGCCCCTGATCTGCCCCCGTTGCTGACAGCACAGATTGCATTTTCAGGGCCGCTGTCGGGTGAGGTTGAAATTCATAGCAAGATTTTGCGCCGCGGCCGCAACAGTGCCTTTATCAAAAGCGAAATCACCGTGGGCGATGAAGTCGGACTTAGCTGCGTCTTCGTGTTCATGGCACGCCGCGAGAGCCATATCGATTTTGAAGGCCTGCCCCGCCCCGAATTCCCACCCATTCCGGAGGACGGCAAAACCCGCAGCGGGCCGCCCGAATTCTTCACCCATAATATGGATTATCCTGAAAAGCGGCTGATCCTTGGTATGGATAAGCCGCGGCTCGCCAACTGGCATCGATTGAAAGAGCGCGAAGGCCTCGATCCGGTGGCTAACCTAATCTGCATGGGTGATGCCCTGCCGCCATCGACCATGGGGTTGATGAAAAAGGAAGGCATGATCAGTTCGATCAACTGGCAGATCAACCTGCTGACCGATGCGCCCGAGACCGAGAATGGCTGGTGGTTCCTCGAAAGCGAAACGCACCACGCCGTCCACGGTGCGAGTAGCCAGTTTATGACCGTGTGGAACAGCAAAGGTGAGCCGATGATGACCGGCATGCAGTCGGTCGCGTTGTTCGTCTGATTATTGCTTCGCAAGTATGTCGCGCTCGCTGCGCGCCATGTAATCACGGGTGATCGGCAAGCTACGGCGGTTGCGTGCAAATTGGATCTGGTAATTGCACATGCCGCCCCATTCGAACGCGGCGGTCGCCCCGGCGAGGTAAAAGATCCACATCCGGTAGAAACGTGCGTCCATCATCGCGATGATCGCTTCGCGTTGCGCCATCACCCGTGCGTACCAGGCGCGCAGTGTGAATGCGTAATGCAGGCGCAAATTTTCGATATCGGTGGCGATCAGCTTTGATTTTTCGCTCGCTGACAGCGTTTCGGACAGTGCGGGAATATAGCCGCCGGGGAAGATATATTTGCGGGTGAAGGCATCCGTCGCACCCGGTTTCCCCATTCGTCCGATGGTGTGGAGCAGCATCACGCCATCATCCTTGAGCAGATTTACAGCGCTACGGAAAAAAGTTTCAAACTGCGGAACACCGACATGTTCGAACATGCCCACCGACACGATGCGGTCAAATTGACCCTGTGCGGTGCGTGCGAGATCGCGATAGTCGATCAACTCAAACGTCACGCGGTCTGAAACGCCTGCAGCCGATGCGCGCTCGCGCGCCAGTTTGAGCTGTTCCTCGCTCAAGGTAATGCCCAAAACTTCCACGTCGGGGATCCGGTTGAGGTACAGCGCCATGCCGCCCCAGCCGCACCCGATATCAAGCACACGCTGCCCCGGCTGAAGCGCCATCTTTGCAGCAATGTGCGCCTTCTTACTGAGTTGCGCCTGTTCGAGGCCGATATCAGGATCAGGCCAATAGGCGCAGCTATATTGCATGTCTGAATCGAGCCACAGCCTGTAGAAATCATTAGAGAGGTCGTAATGGTGTGCGACATTCGCACGTGATCGGCCAAGGTTGTTCATCTGGCGCAGCGGCCGCACCAATTGGCTGCCTAGGCGCTTCAGCATTCCGGGATCTCCGATCTCGCCGCCCCTTTCCCAAGGATTGTTGCGCCGCACCAGCTCGATCAGGCCCATGATATCGTCGTCGCCAACCGAGACGCCGCCGTCGATATAGGCTTGTCCCAGCCCGAGACGCGGGTTGAGTAGTATGCGACGTTCGGCGGCTGCGGTGTGAATGCGCAGGGTGACATCGGGCCATCCAGCGTGCTTGCTGCCCAATTCGGTAAAGCTGCCATCGGCGCGCTCGATCCTGAGCGTGCCATGCTTTATCTTTCCGGCAAGCAGACGTTCTATGAGCGCCATGAGAGCCTCCGTAACCCGTGCGGTGCCCCCGTTTGTTTAGTGGACCGAATTGTCGGCCTGAAAGCAAGCGATTACTGGTAGATCAGCCCAAAGCAGCCTGTTTTTCCTCGGCCAGTCGGTCGAGCTCTGCCCGGCTCTTTTTCTCCGCCGCTGATTTTAGCTGGCCGCACGCCGCCATGATGTCGCGGCCGCGTGGTGTGCGCACGGGTGCGCTGATGCCATGTTCAAAAATGATGTTGCTGAATGCGCGGATACGTTCGGGGCTCGAACATTCATAAGGCGCGCCGGGCCAGGGGTTGAACGGGATCAGGTTGACTTTGGCCGGCAGCTTGTACTGTTTGATCAGCCGCACCAGTTCGCGCGCATCCTCATCGCTGTCATTCTTGTCCTTCAACATCACATATTCGAACGTGATGCGACGGGCATTGTTGGCACCCGGATAATCCGCACATGCCTGCAGCAATTCCTCAATGCCGTATTTGCGATTGAGCGGGACGATTTCGTCGCGGATTTCCTTGCTCACAGCATGGAGCGAGACGGCGAGGTTCACGCCAATTTCTTCGCCAGCCTTTGCCATCATCGGCACCACTCCGCTGGTCGAAAGCGTAATCCGCCGCTTGGAAAGCGCCAGGCCGTCGCCGTGCATAACCACTTTCAATGCGTCACGAACATTGTCGAAATTGTAGAGCGGTTCGCCCATGCCCATCATCACGATGTTGGTCAGCATGCGGCCATCGGCGGTATAGTGACCGCTCTCATCATCCTCGTCCTCGGTGCCACCCGCCATGTTGCCCTTGGGCCATTCGCCCAGCGCATCGCGCGCGAGCATCACTTGCCCCACAATTTCCCCCGGCGTCAGGTTACGCACCAGCCGCATCGTTCCGGTGTGGCAGAAACGGCAATTGAGCGTGCAACCCACTTGGGAAGAAACGCACAAGGTCCCCCGATCAGCATCGGGGATGAAGACCATTTCATAATCCTGATTGTCATCAGTACGTAGCAGCCATTTGCGCGTGCCATCGCTGCTGACCTGTGCTTCCACGACCTGCGGGCGCCCGATGACGAAACGCTGCGCCAGCCAGGGGCGCATTGTCTTGGCGATATCGGTCATCGCTTCGAAATCGGTCACGCCACGGTGATAAATCCAGTGGAACACCTGCTTGGACCGCAGCTTTGCGGCCTTTTCGTCCAACTGGCTTTCCAGGAAAAGCTGCCTGATCTGCAAGTGCGACAGGCCCATCAGGTCGATACGACCATCGGCGCGCGGTGTTATGGCGCGCGAAGTGACAACAGGATCGATGTGGCCGGGAATTTGCATGATGCGCGGCCATATAGGGAGGTCGCGGCCGAAAAGCGAGTCTTGGCTGGTTAGCGCCCTGCGCAGCCAAGCGCTGCCGCGTCGATTGCCGATGCAGCGCCGCGAGTCGCATAGGCATCGACAATCGTGCGGCCGTCGCGAGCGACGCTAGTAACGCTGATTGATTGAGCTGATCGTATCGCTGCGATGATCGCTATGTCGGTCTGCCGGTCCTTGGCCCAGCCGCTATTACCATTGGCAATCAAGCGAAAGCGCCTTCCGCCCGCGCTCAATGTGATGCCGCTATTCGCCGAGCGTTCGCGCGAAAGCTGTACATAGACCTGGTGGCCCAATCCCTTTTTCGGCCAGAAACCGATCGAGACATAGCCATTGTCACCACTCGATTGACGTGGGGCGCCGATGGCATAGCAACGAGGTGTTTGTGCATCGCGGAATGCAGCCCAGCCTTGCCAGGCGCCCAGCCTCTCCTTCGCAATTGCGGGGGAGGCAAGCAACAGCAAGGCAAGGCAGAAAATGCGTTTCACGCGCGTTCCAGTGCGCCTTCGCCGAGTGTGACAATCTCTTCCTTGCCATCGCGGATCATTACCATGCTCCCTTGCGGCAGGCTTGGGGCAATAGGCGCCCCGAACATCGGATCGACGGGCAGGCCAAGCAGGACGCCGCGTAACACGCGGGCCGAAATACCATGCATCAGGACGATGGCGTCGCCTGGTTCGGCGGTTGCCTCCGCCAGCCAATCGGAAAGGCGGTGGGCGATTTCGTCATACCATTCACCATTGGGTGGCCGAACGGTAAACAGCCCGACGTCGGGATCGACGAAGGGGCCGATTTCGGCATGGATATCGGCATAGGTTCGTTCCGACCAATCGCCGACGTCGATTTCCTGCAACCGGTCATCCGCGCGCGTCTGGTGCCAGTCGGCTCCGACATGTTCGGCGACAATGGCTAGCGTCTGTAAAGCCCGGCCAGCGGTCGACGACCACAATGTCGGCACTGACTGCCCCTCAAACCAAGGTGCCAATGCACGACCCATCGCGTCTGCCTGCAAGAATCCTGTCCGTGTCAGAGGGGTATGTACCGCCTGCTGCCCTTGCATCCGCGCAACAGAGTTGAACACGGTTTCGCCGTGCCGCGCAATGAACAGTCTTTTTCCGTTTGTGCTCAATTTTCTAACCCCTTCTGTGTTGGCAGCCTTCTTCCACAGATTAATCCGCGCTGTAAAGCCAATCGGCTTGCCCTAGGGGCTGGAGTTGTTAAGGAAGATTCGCCGAAATTGGGGCTTTTGGGCCTTTCGGCACTTGGGAAGACGCGCCAGACCCGTGGGGGCGAGGCATTAGGGGATAGACCGGACAATGAAAGCGACGATCGAGCGCGCCACACTGCTGAAAAGCCTGGGCCATGTGCAATCGGTGGTGGAACGGCGCAATACAATCCCCATCCTTTCCAATGTGCTGATCGAGGCCAGCGACAATGGCGCCATCCGCCTGACCGCTACCGACCTAGACCTGCAGATCGTGGAGACCATCGCGGGTGATGTCGAAATCCCCGGCGCCACCACTGTTTCCGCGCACACGCTGTTTGAAATTGCACGCAAGCTGCCCGAGGGTAGCCAAGTCCAGCTGAATGCTGCCGATGGCCGCATGGCGGTGAACGCAGGGCGCGCGCGCTTCAGCCTCGCCACTCTGCCGCGCGATGACTTCCCCATGATTGCCGAAGGCGAATTGCCGACCAGTTTCGAACTGCCGGCTGCTTCGCTCATCCAGATTATCGACAAGACCCGCTTCGCGATTTCGACCGAAGAGACGCGCTATTACCTCAATGGTATCTTCCTGCACGTCACGGATGACGCCGATCCGATGCTAAAGGCTGCGGCGACCGATGGCCATCGCCTTGCCCGCGTCACCCTGCCGCGCCCAGCCGGTGCGGAGGGAATGCCGGACGTCATTGTCCCCCGCAAATGCGTTGCCGAGCTTCGCAAGCTGCTCGACGAAAGCGGCAGCAATGCGATCCAGATAGACCTGTCGGCGTCGAAAATCCGTTTTACCTTTGACAGCGCCGTGCTGACTTCGAAGCTGATCGACGGCACTTTCCCCGATTATAGCCGCGTCATCCCGACAGCGAATGACAAGCTGCTCAAGATCGACCCGAAGAGCTTTTCAGAGGGCGTCGATCGCGTCGCAACCATCGCCACCGAAAAGACCCGTGCCGTCAAGATGGCGCTCGACAAGGACAAGATCACGCTATCGGTCACGTCGCCCGAAAACGGCACCGCTGCGGAAGAAGTTCCGGGCAGCTATTCGGACGACAGCTTCGAAATCGGCTTCAACGCGCGCTACCTGCTCGACATATTGGGGGAGATTGAAGGCGACACTGTGGAACTGCACTTGGCCGACGCCAGTGCGCCGACTTTGATCCGGGAGAATGACAAGTCACCCGCGCTCTACGTGTTGATGCCGATGCGGGTTTAATGGCCGGCGACAATCCAAAACAAAAAGGGCGGCCCGAGAGCCGCCCTTTTCTTTGATTATCTAATCGTGCTTCAGAACGACTTGCGAACCGTGACACCATAGGTGCGCGGGCTGTTGGTCGAGAAACCGAGGCGCGCACGTCCGCCACGTTCGCGGTCGAACGAGAGCAAGGCATTTTCGTCGAACAGGTTGTTGACATAACCGATGATCGACAGGCCGTTTTCGAAATCCACGCCAGCGCTGAGGTTGACCAGCTGGTAGCTGGGCAGGACGAGGTTCAGCGTGGTCGCGTTGGTGCCGGGTGCACCGGCAAAGGCCAGACCCGAAACAAAGCTGCGCGGATTGCCTTCCTGGTCACTCGGCTGGGTGATGCGGTTGCCGACATGCTGGATTGAGGTTGCAACATAGGCCTCTGCACCATCGCTTACCGGGAAGCTGTAGGTCGCATTGGCCGAAAGTTGGAATTTCGGCACGGTCGGCAGGCGATTTCCATCGCGGATACCCGCGATCACCGCGCCCGCAGTGGTCGTTACCGATGAATCGAACTTCGCGCTTACAATGCTGCCCGAAATGCCGAGGTCCAGACCTTGAGCAGGGCTTGCGCTCAGCTCGAATTCGATACCTTGGGTGTGCGCCTTCGGCACGTTGAAGACAACACGCGACGAGCAGCTACCGGCATCGGCAGTAACCTGCAGGTTCTTGATGTCGGTGTAGAAAGCAGCGGCATTGAAGGTGAAGCCGCGACCCTGCGATTTCACGCCCAATTCATAGTTCCACAGCGTTTCGTCATCATAGCGCGGGCGATTGCCATAGGTGAGGGCGTCAACCCCGCTGGCGCCGCCCGAGCAGAGCGGAATGTTCAACGGATCGTTGATGCCGCCCAGACGGAAACCCTTCGACGCTTGCGCGTTGATGGTCACGCTATCGCTCGCGTTGAAGCTGGCCAACAGGCGCGGCGTGAAGCCGTCCGATTTGGTGCTACCCGTCTGGTTGTCGCCATTCGAGAACAGGCCGCCCGACTGGAACAGGCGATCTTCCGAGAAGTCGTAGTAACGGCCGCCGGCGGTTAGGGTGAACTTCTCGCCAAAGGCATAGCTGGCTTCACCAAACACTGCCTTTTGCTTGATGTCATAATTGATATCGGCGTTGTAAGGCGAATTCAGCGGGAAGCCATTGGCCACCGCAACCGATGTTCCCGCACCAAAACGTGCATCGGTGAAGGCATCATAGCCCGGTGTCGGCAGGCGCTGTGCGTAATCGCGATCGGTGTTCGAATAGAAACCGCCCAATACCCATTGCAGCGGACCATCGCCGTTTGAGCTCAAGCGAATTTCCTGCGTAAACGACTTCACCTTGGTGGTGTCGCGCAGGTTCGATGGCAGCAGAACGCCTGCAGTCGGGAAACCAAGATCGACCGAGACGCTGCCCGTAAGTGCGCTGGCATCGCGGCTGACAAGGATGTCGCGATCAGTGTAGCTGCTGACCGAAGTCAGATCCACGCCGCCGAGGCCAATTTTGATGGTGGCATCAGCGATCATCGTTTCGTCTTCGAAACCTTCTTGCAGCAGAAGATGCTGTTCGCGTTCCTTGAACGTTACCGCGGGGCGCGTAGTTGTGAACGGATTGGCATAGAGGTTGAAAACTTCCTGGCGGTTGAAGCCATCGGTGGAAATTTTCTGGTAGATTACGCGCGGCGTGATCGAGACATTCTCGCTGGGTTCGAATGTCAGCGCAATGCGGCCGCCATAACGTTCGCCATCGTTGATGTCTTCGGTGATGCCACCGCCTTCACGGCGAGCATTGATGAAGCCGCCATAGCGAGTGAAATAACCAACCGCGCGGATCGCTGCCTTGTCTCCCAAAGGTGCGTTGACCGCGCCTTTGACATGGCCGCCCAAATCATCGCCATCGACCAGGTTGACATTGGCCTCGACCGAACCCTCGGTTGTGCCCAATTTGGGTTGATTGGTGATGTAGCGAACGGTGCCACCAACCGATCCGGAGCCGAACAGCGTGCCTTGCGGACCACGAAGCGTTTCAACGCGATTGAGGTCGAAAAGGTCGAGATCGGGGGTGAACAGCGACAGCGAGATCACCGACTCATCAAGATAGACGCCGACCTGTTCCTTGACGCCGGGTTGGTCGCGGACGATCTGGCCAGCGGAAACGCCACGGATCGAAACCTGGCTTTGGCCGGGCCCGAGGTTTTGGACAGTCAGGCCTGCAACGTTGCGCGAAAGGTCTTCCAGCGTCGTTGCGCCGGTCTTTTCGATATCATCGGCGGTCTGCGCGTTGATTGAAAACGGAATGTCTTGCAGGTTTGCATCGCGCTTTGTTGCGGTCACGATGATGACGTTTTCATCAGTTTCGTCAGCTGCGTCCTGTGCAACCGAACCCTGCGCAACAAGGGCGACGAGCGAAGTGCCCGCAATAAGTTGGACAAAGCGGCGCGCCGCTTGGCGGTTGTTGATTTTTTTCATTTCCTTCTCCCGAAGATCCATACGGTTAACTGGTTCCGTAGTGGTCCTTTTATACGCGCTATTGGGTGCCACTTGGCACCCCCTATCGGACTTTGTGGCAAGAAAGCCGCCAATTGTAACATAATTGCAACAAAAAATGCCCGGGCCATTTCGGACCCGGGCTTGGAAGTTGGACGTTCGCGGGAGGAACATCGGGAGGCGGCGGGATTTGGGAGAGGGAGGAATAAACCCCGCCGCCAAGCTCTGAATTTGGTGGAAAGCGTCGCCTACCCAGCAACGCCCTCCATAAACCTTAGTAGTTGTAGGCGCGCTCTCCATGTTCGGAGAGGTCCAGCCCTTCGCGTTCGGCTTCCTCGCTCGGGCGCAGGCCGAGGGTGAATTTGAGCGCGTAGAAGAGTACGGCCGAGACGACGCCGGTCCACACCACGGTGATGCCGACAGCCTTGATCTGCGTGATCACCTGTGCAGCAATGTCATAGGTGCCCGGTACGGCGGGGAACACGGTGTAGTCGAAGAAGCCCTGGCCACCGAGCGCCGGGTCTGCAACAATGCCGGTACCGATGGCGCCGACGATGCCGCCGATGCCGTGTACGCCGAACACGTCGAGCGTGTCGTCATATTTGAGCTTGTTCTTCACCACTGCGACGAAGAGGTAGCAGACCGCTGACGCTGCGAAGCCAAGCAGGATCGAGGTGATGGGTGCTGCGAACCCGCTGGCTGGTGTGATGGCAACCAGGCCTGCGACGGCGCCCGTTACCGCGCCAAGCAGCGAGGGCTTGCCGTGGTGGAACTGCTCAATGATGCACCATGCAACGGCAGCTGCTGCGGTGGCGACGAAGGTGTTGATGAAGGCAAGGGCAGCAAGGCCATTGGCTTCAAGGTTGGAGCCGGCGTTGAAGCCGAACCAGCCCACCCACAGCAGTGAGGCGCCGATCATGGTCATGGTCAGGCTGTGCGGCGGGGTAGCTTCCTTGCCATAGCCGATGCGCTTGCCTACGATTAGGCAGCCAACAAGGCCAGCGATACCCGCGTTGATGTGGACGACGGTGCCGCCAGCAAAGTCGAGTGCGCCCATTCCCCACAGCAGGCCGTAATCGGTCGGTGCGTCAGGCAGGAAGTCCGGTCCAGCCCAGTACCACACCATGTGCGCGATGGGGAAATAGGCAAAGGTAAGCCACAGCACAGTGAAGATGATCAGCGGCGTGAACTTGATGCGCTCTGCAAAGGCACCGACGATCAGCGCCGGGGTGATGCAGGCAAAGGTCATCTGGAATACGACAAAGGCATATTCCGGAATGTAGACATTGTTGCTGAAGGTGGCGGCAAGTGTGGTCGCATCAACGCCAGCAAGAAACGCCTTGGAGAACCCACCAATGAAAGGTCCGCCGCTGGTGAAGGCGAGGCTGTAGCCGTAGCTGACCCAGACGAGAGCTGCGACCGATACGATCATGAACACCTGCATCAGCAGGCTCAGCATGTTCTTGGTGCGAACAAGGCCGCCATAGAAAAGCGCGAGTGCCGGGATCGACATCAGCAGCACCAGTGCCGAGCTGATCAGCATCCAGGTGGTATCGCCCTTGTCGACCATGCCAGCCATCTGTTCGACGGTAGGCGCCTTGATCGGCCCGTCGGCCACCGCAGCGGTTGCAGCGGCAGCCCCTTCTGCAGCCGCTTCGGCTGCCTCCTGCGCGAAAGCGGGCAGTGCGACAAATATCGCCGCCCCCGTCGCGCCAACCCATTTCATTGTTTTCAGCATGTGCTTTCTTCCCTGGTTAGTCCGGATTTTCTGGTTACAGCGCCGCGCCGTCGGTTTCGCCGGTGCGGATGCGCGTTGCGGAGGCGAGCTCGATTTCGAAGATCTTGCCATCGCCGATCGAGCCGGTTGCGGCTGCGGCCTGGATTGCTTCGACGACCGCACCTGCGCTTTCGCTGGTGCAGGCGACTTCGATCTTGATCTTCGGCACCATGTTGGTGGTGTATTCGGCACCGCGATAAACTTCGGTCTGGCCCTTTTGCCGGCCAAAGCCTTTTACTTCGGAAACTGTCATGCCCGAAACGCCCAATCCGGCGAGTGCTTCACGCACCTCGTCCAGCTTGTGCGGTTTGATAATGGCAATGATATACTTCATGCACGCCCCCTATTGTGGTTGTGGGGCATGCTAAGCAAAGGCCGTGCCATCTTTGGAAAGCCAAGGAATCCTTAGATTCATTGGCAGGCGGCATTTGCCATATGCCTAAAATATAATCAGCAAAAATATGCTGTATAAAAATTAGGCAATATTTATCCTGGCCCAGAGCGGCAAGTGATCCGATGCCCGTCTGGAAAGGTCGGAGACATGGGCGTCAGCTTCTTCCACCTCGATTTCATGGCTCACAATGATGCGATCAAGTCGCGCCACAGGCCGGTTGCTGTGAAAGCTGGGCGGGGTTTTGACGAGGCGGTGGTGATGGAATGCGAATTCGGACAACGCGCCTCGATCGCTCCATTGGTTGAAATCGCCCATCAATACCGTCGGCAGATGATGCTCTGCGCCATCAAGCCGGGCCAGAAGCGCACGGATTTGCCGCCTGCGCCATAATCCGGATAGATCGAGGTGCGTGCCGATGACGCGCAAGGCACGCCCTTCGATCAGAAGATCAGCCAGCACCGCGCCGCGCGGCTCGAGCGTTGGCAGTGGAACGATTTCGCTGTGCCGAACGGTTATTCCATTGCGAACCAGCAGGGCATTGCCGTGCCATCCTATGCTTTGTGGGCGACCGCCGATTTCAACCGGGCGATATGTTCCATGTTCGAGCAGCAAATGGTGCGGGATTGCGCTTAGCCTGTTTCCAAATCGCCGGTCGGCCTCTTGCAAAGCGATGACGTCTGCGTCGATTTCGTCGAGGACATCCAATATACGTTCAGGATTGCGGCGACGGTCAGTGCCTACGCATTTGCGGATGTTATAGGTTGCAACCTTGATTGCCGGCACGGTCAGTCAGCGGGCCCGAAATAGCGATCGGTCGCTCGTGTCTTGATCCCATCAATACTGGTTGTCCGCCCCTTCGCCCGGGTGAGCCAGGCATCGGGGTCCATCCCGGCATGTGCTTTTTTCAGAGTGTCGCGTTCACGGTGAAACGCCATGAATGGAACACCCCATCCGCAACTGGTCTGCACACTCTCCACATCGGCAACAAATATCTGGCGCGTACCCGGAATAATCTCAAAGTGCGGAGCCAATTCACCCCATTCCGCGTCTTGCGGCAGCACTGCTCGCCCGCGACCATAGATGCGCAGGATTAATGCGGGCTGTTCGAAATTGCAGAACATGAAGGTGATGCGGCCATCGACCGACAAATGGGCATGGGTTTCATTGCCCGATCCGCCAAGATCGAGATAGCCGACGCGTTTTGGGGAAAGCACGCGAAAGGCATCATATCCCTTGGGGGAGAGATTGATGCGTCCATCCTTTGCTGCAGTGGCGACAAAGAAGACCGGTTGCTTGCCGATCATCTCGACATGCTTGTCATTCAATGCATCGAAAAACTCGGACATACCAGATTAGTGCCAAAGCGGAGGCTGCTGGTCCAGCGATATTGAGAAGCTTATTCCGCTCCCGCAAGCGGGAGAGGAGGCGTCAGCATTCGGTGCCCGGAATGGGTATCCCGAGCGGACCCTTGCATGGCTTCTTCTTTTTGGGCGCGGGTGCCGTGCCGCCTTCACCCATTCCACCCATGCCCGAACTGCCCATTCCGGTCATGAAGCTGGCGAAAGCACGAAAGCGGGCCTTGGCAGTCCATTCGATATTCCACACCGCTTTGGGATCGGCGGGTTTGGGCGGGAAGGCAAAATTTTCCTCGGGGCCAAAGGCATTCATGCTGCCAAACATCATTCCACCCGCTGCCGCCTTCGCCTCGGCGGGGATCTGGCAGCTTGTCTGTGACGGCGGCATTACATTTTTGAGGCCGATCTGGCGTTGTACTTCTGCCGGCGACAGCCAGCCCATGCCTTCGCCGAAATCGCGATTATTGGCTGATGTCCACATCACCATATCGCCGCCCTGGCCAGCGCGTTCCATGCCCCCCATTGCCCATGCGACATATCCGGTCGCGGTGGGCACGCTGTTCCAGTTGAGCTGGATGAACGCAGCCGAGTCATTGGGATTGACGTTCAACGAGGCCATATAATCATTGATCAGGCTGAACTTGATTTCAGGGGTAAAGCCGCTGGTGATGCGGTGTTCACCGCGCAGCGAAGAGCCTGATCTGGGCTGTTTGCCGTTTTTGCCATTGGGCCACCATGCCGCATTGGCATCACGCGCCTTGGCCTCCGCCTGATAACGCTGCATCTGCTGAGGCATATTGGCTGGCATTTTCGCTGTCGGCATCTTCGCAAAATCGATGATGAACGGCTGCCCTTTGGGGGCATTCGCGTGACAGCCCCAGAACATCAGGATACGTCCTTTGGGTTTCTCCATCGTCTGGTTGGGGTCGTATTCGCGATCAGGCTTGGCTTCGCCTGGGGCGTCACCGATCAGCGGAACCGACTTGCCCATCTTGGCGATGGGAAGGAAGAAATGGTCACCTTTTTCCGGTTGGGTAGGTGAGGGTGTTGCGGAGGTAAGGCGCAATTCGAGCATGTAATTGTCGCCGCCGCCACCACCAAACAGGCTGCCAAGACCGCCCCCCATCATCGCACCCATACCCATGCCGGACATCGTCGATACGTCCATTGCATATGTGGCTTTGGGGTCCGTGGTTTTCTGTGCAGAACCGGGGACGACCGCCAAGGTGGCGGCGAGCGCGGCAAGTGAAGCGAAACGATAGGTGAAGCGCATGGTCGTACTCCTGCTGCTGGTGCGATTGCCCCAGTTGCCCATGCGACCCGATTCTTGTTGCTTTGGTTATATGCCTGCGTGGGTTAGGTGCAAGCTTTTACCAACCGCCGCCTGCGGCAACCGCCTCAGCCTCGCCTGCACGATCAGCACGTCCCAATGCCTTGTTGCGATGGGGGAACCTGCCGAAACGCTCGATCATTGCTTGGTGGTCCAGCGCATATTGCAGCAGGTCGCCGTCACCCAGTTGGCTGATCAGGCGAACGGATTCACGCTGGTCTTCGCGATTTTCGCTATGCTCATATGGCAGGTAAAGAAACAGCCGTTCGTCCTTTGACAGTGCTCGATCAAAACCATGCTCGACTGCAGCTTTGGCGATGGCGAGCGCAAGGTGATCGGTTGCAAAGGCTTCGGCATCGCTCCGATAGGCGTTGCGGGGTACCTGATCGAACAGGATAATTGCTGCCAGTGCGGTTTTGCTGCTTTCAACAAAAGCGCTAACCGGCTGTTCGCGAAGCGCATCGCGCCAGCCGGCAAAACCTTCGGTCACTTTGGCATCGAATTTGGAGCCGCCCCTGAACCAATCGGCCATGCCGTGCTCGACAAACCAGAAATGGAGAATCCGGTCGGCCCAATTTTCGGGCGGGGGAAAAGGATCGCTCTCGTCGTCGATCATCCAGCCGTGCCGCCAACGGTGAGCGCGCTGACCAAAGTTGTCGGCTGACCGACCCCAGCAGGTACGCTTTGTCCACCCTTGCCGCAGACGCCGATGCCTTCGTCGAGCGCCATATCATTGCCAAGGCCGATAATCTTGGTCAACGACGTGGGACCATCACCAATCAATGTTGCCCCCTTGATCGGATCACCCAGCTTGCCATTTTTGACCCGATAAGCCTCGGTGCAGCTGAACACGAATTTGCCCGATACGATGTCGACCTGTCCGCCGCCAAAGCTCTTGGCGAAAATCCCGTCCTTCACGCGGCTCAACAATTCGGCTGGATCGTCATTGCCGCTCTTCATGAATGTATTGGTCATGCGCGGCATGGGCGCATGGGCATAGGATTGGCGGCGTCCATTGCCGGTGGGTGCGACGCCCATCAACCGCGCGTTGAGGCGATCCTGCATATAGCCTTTGAGGATACCATCTTCGATCAGGATGTTTTCCTGCGTGGGCGTGCCTTCATCGTCGATCGACAGCGAACCGCGGCGGTCTGCAATGCCGCCATCGTCGACCACAGTGACACCAGGCGCGGCAACGCGCTGGCCGATCTTGCCGGAAAAAGCGCTGGTGCCCTTGCGGTTGAAATCGCCTTCAAGGCCATGGCCTACGGCTTCGTGCAGCAAAACGCCCGGCCATCCCGGCCCGAGGAGAACGGTCATTTCACCAGCAGGGGCGTCGACCGACCGCAAGTTGGTGAGTGACTGTGCGAGCGCTTCATCGATTGCGCGGTTCCAGGCAGCTTCCTCGAACAGGTCGTCGTAAAGCTTGCGCCCGCCAAAGCCGAAGGTGCCGGTTTCGCGGCGGCCATTTTCTTCAGTGACAATCGAAACGTTGAGCCGCACCAAGGGGCGAATATCGGTTGCGACAAAGCCGTCTGCGCGAACGATCTCGATGACCGACCAACTGCCAGCCAACGAGACCGAAACCTGCGCCACGCGTGGATCGCGCGCGCGCGCTGCGGCATCGATTTTCTGGCACAGTTCAACCTTCTTGGCGAAGGGAACGAGGTCGAGCGGATTGCCATCGGTGTAGAGATGGCGGTTATTCTTGCGCGGCGGCGGCGCGGCCTGTCCCTTGGCAGGATCGAGCAGCTGCAAAGTCTCCGCTGCGCGGCGGATCGCGCCTTCGCTCAGGTCATTGGCGTGGCTGAAGCCCGTCATTTCACCTGAAACCCCGCGCAGGCCAAATCCCGACGCTGTCGAATAGTCAGCCATTTTGAGACGACCATCGTCAAACCCGAAGCTTTCCGACGCGCTATATTGCAAATAGAGTTCGCCATCGTCGCATGCCTTCAACGCTTCGCGCGTGACACGCATCGCGCCATCGGGATCAAGAAGGCCGGGTTGATAGAGAAAGCTGCGCGGATCTGTGATGCTCATAGCGCCGATATAAGCGCTGTGGCGCGGAACGGAAGGGTATTCAGCCCTTATTCGTCGACCCGTTATCTGCGGGCCCACCAACCAGCACGAAACGGCGGTCGCAATAGCCGCATTCGACCATGCCGCTTTCGTCGATTTCGAGCCAAACACGCGGATGGCCGAGCGCTGCGGGCACGCCTTCGCCGCTACCGTCGCAGGCGATACGGTGGGTACGGACGAGAATGGTTTCAGGCGCTTCGATCATGCGCCGCCGTTAGCAAAGCGCTTGCTGTCTAGCAACGGGGCTTTTCACTGGTAGTTCAGTGTAATTGACCATGTACCCCGATAGGTTCCCGGTGCCTGGTTGGCGTTTACATCAAGCGTTGCCCCGACCGGGAAACTGAAACCGCCATTTGCTCCCGCAATGCGAAACACCCGTGGTGTGGTGCTCAGTACCGCTGTCGGTGTGCTGCCGATTACGAAATTGCGGGCACGCATCCTGACTCCCGGGCCTGTCAGGAAGATCGAATTGCTTCCCAGAGAGATTTGTACGCGCTGGTTGACCGCGCCAAGACCTGCGAACACTGCAGCCTGCTGGTCGTTGCCATGCAGGGTAACACCACCGCTGCGTGTGCGTGTGCCATTGGGGGCGACGGTGACGGTGCCTGCAGTATTGCTGGAAAGTATTCGGCCGAACGACAATTCTTCGGTTTGGATAAAGCTGAGCGGGGTAACGACGCCCACTTGTGATTGGCCTTGTTCAACCGCGGTTTGTGCCAGCACACTCGTGCACGGCCACAGGCTGGCGAAACCAGCCATGGAAATTGCGTGCATAAGGCGAATGCGGCTCAACATGCAAATCGGTATATGCTTTAAGTTATAACTATATAGTAAACAGCGGCTTACGTTGAAATCGCAGTCAACCTGATAAGCAGGATTATTGGTAGTCGAGCGTCAGCGTCCAGGTGCCCGAATAGGTTCCAGGTGCCTGGTTTGCATTCACGTTGAGTGTGGCACCCACGAACAGCGCAAATGCGCCATTGGTCGTCTGCTGCACCTGGTAATTGCGCGGGGTGGTGGTCAACGCGGTGGCCGGGTTGGTGTTACCACGAAACAGCCCGACGGTCATCGGCGCACCGGGGCCGGTCAAGGTGATGCTGTTCGATCCGACGCGCATGCGGACCGGCCGGTTGGCTGCGGTAGGCTTCATCCCGGCAAATTGCGCGGGGTGGTGGTCATTGCCCCACAGCGTGACGCCGCCGGTAGAGGTGCGGGTGCCATTGGGGGCAATCGTTACTGTTCCGGCGACATTGCTTGAAACAATCGTTCCGAAATGCAGGTCCTCCACCTTGTAGAAACTGCCCGGAGAAACGACGCTAAGCTGTGCGTTCAGTTGTTCGGTTTCGGCGTGCGCTGGTACGCTGGCTGCGGCAAACATAGCCGCAGCCAGCGCGAATCGCGCACAAAGATACTCAAACTTTGGCCCACACATGCACCCTCTTTGGCACAGCATAACGCAAATTCAGCTTAGCGATCATGGTTAACGAAACTTAACCCATTGATGCAAAGCCTTGCGTTGCGCGGCGATAATCGCTCCGCTATCGCTAACAACCATGACGCAAGCAGCCATATCGATCCGCGATCTTACCAAGCGCTATTCCAATGGGAAGCAGGCACTCGACGGTGTCAGTTTTGATGTTGAACGAGGCTCGATATTCGGTCTGCTAGGGCCGAACGGGGCAGGCAAATCCACGATCATCAATATCCTTGCCGGAATGGTGCAAAAAACGTCGGGCCAAGCGAGCATCTGGGGTTTCGATATCGATGCCAACCCTCGCAATGCGAAAGCATCGATTGGCATCGTGCCGCAAGAGATCATGTTCGATCCCTTTTTCACCCCGCTCGAAACGCTTGAACTGTTCGCCGGCCTTTATGGCGTGCCCAAGGAAAAGCGGCATTCGATGGACCTGCTCAAGGCCGTACGCCTTGACGACAAGGCTGATGCCTATGCACGGACATTGTCGGGCGGGATGAAGCGTCGGTTGCTGGTCGCCAAGGCGATGGTGCATTCGCCGCCAGTCATCGTCCTTGATGAACCTACGGCGGGCGTCGATATCGAATTGCGCCAACAGCTCTGGGAATATGTGGTCGAACTCAACAAACAAGGCACCACTGTCGTGCTGACCACGCACTATCTCGAAGAAGCCGAGCAATTATGCGACCGCATCGCGATCATCAACCATGGCAAGCTGATCGCGAACAAGCCTACCAAGGAATTGGTTGGCATGGCACGCGAAAAGGCCGTGGTACTGACGCTCGATCGCGATGTCGCCACTGCGCCAACGCATGACGCGTTCGAGAAAGCCGAGCTTGTCGCAGACCGGACGGTGGAGATCACTTATAACAAGGACCGGATGAACGCCGGTGAGGTGCTCGCCGCGGTCCAAGGCCTGGGCTTGGGCATCATTGATGTGACCACCAAGGAAGCCGATCTTGAAGATGTATTCCTCAGCCTGACCAGCGGCGGTGCGGAATAAGGTTCCCCTCCCCCTTTGCGGAGGAGGGGAGTTTGGTCAGAAGCGATAGCTGATCCCTGCGCTCACGACCCACGGATCGAGCTCATGCTTTGTGCTCAGCGCCAATGTGTTCCCAGCAAAAAACCGGGCGGTGGTGTTCATGAAATAGCGCTTCGCATCGATCGAAAGGCCAAGACCGCCATCGTTTAGGGGCACATCAACTCCGCCCTGCAATGCAAATCCGAATTCGCTCGACAGATCCACCCGCGTTGCGCCCAAAGCCTGCGCCGTCGAATCCGGATCTTCACCGAAAATCATGAAATAGCTGGGCCCTGCACCAAGATAGGGCTTCACTCCGCTTCCGAGATCAAAGTGGAATTTGGCTGTTACTGTTGCTGGAATGATGTTGGCGTTGGAAATCAGTTTTGCACCTGAAAGTGCCCCTGCGCCGACGACATCATGCTGGGTCACCCCGGCAATTGTTTCGATCGAAAAATTGGGCGAGACGAAATATTCAACCGCGACTGTCGGCGTAACATTGGTATCAGCACGGGTTTGGGAACCTGCAGCCAATCCGATGGCATCGGTATTGACCTTCGTGATCTTGGCGCTGGGATCCACCAACGTTGCAAACGCTTTTACCTGGATTTTGCCTTGGCTGTCTTCAGCGAAGGCGGGAGAGGTTGCAGCAACCGCTGTCGCGGCAGTTATGAATAGTTTTGAAAGAAAGTTCATTGAGCGAGCTCCATCTGGTCTGAAGCCGGTCAGCAGGATGCGCCACACCGGCAGTACATCCCTGTTTCTCCCGCTTCACCAGTTGGGAACGCGCGGTTCAAAGTTCAACTGATTGACTCTACGGTATTTTACCTGTGCAGTCGGCCATTATGTCCCAGTGATTGACAGCAACAGCGGAAAGGCACAGGGAGGCGACTGTGACTCAAGAAGCTGACATATTGATCATCGGCTCTGGCGCCGCCGGCCTGACCGCCGCTTTGCAACTGGCGCAGAAGTACAAGGTTGTCGTGCTGGCAAAGGGGGCCTTGTCCGACGGCGCAACGGCGTGGGCACAGGGCGGGATTGCTGCGGTGCTTGAACCTGGCGACACTTTTGATAGCCATATCGAAGATACGATGGTGGCCGGCGCTGGCCTCAACAACCGAGCCACGGTGGAGTTCGTCGTTGAACAGGCCCCGAAAGCGATTGATCGACTGGCAAAGCTTGGCGTGCCGTTCAATCTGGGTGGACCGACCAATGAATTTGGCGAAAGCTGGCACCTGACGCGCGAAGGCGGGCACAGCCATCGCCGTATCGTCCATGTCAACGATGCAACCGGTTGGGCCGTGCAACAGGCGCTTGAGGCTGCGGCGCGCGACAATGCCAATATAACGCTTGTCCCCGATATGGTGGCGATCGACCTGATTGTCGGACGGCATCAGGAACGCTTTTCCACCAGCGGGCGGGTGCACGGCATCTACGCGCTCAATCGCAGCACCGGAAAGGTAGAGGCGTTCACTGCGCGGGCCACGATATTGGCGACGGGCGGGGCAGGGCGCACCTACCTTTATTCGACGGCTCCACGCGGTGCGACCGGCGATGGCATCGCGATGGCCTGGCGTGCGGGTTGCCGCGTGTCGAACATGGAAATGATGCAGTTCCACCCGACCTGCCTCTACAACCTGGAGGTCAAGAACTTCCTGATTACCGAGGCGGTGCGCGGCGAAGGCGGCATCCTTCGCAATCCGAAGACCGGGCATCGTTACATGCCCGATTATGATGCACGGGCAGAGCTTGCGCCACGCGATATCGTCGCCCGCGCCAATGACGGTGAAATCAAGCGTGATGGCCTCGACTATGTCCATCTCGATATCAGCCACAAGGACCCGGATTTCGTCCGCGAGCATTTCCCGAACATCTATGAGAAGCTTATGGGGCTCGGCATCGATATCACTCGGGAACCGATCCCGGTGGTTCCCGCGCAGCATTATACCTGCGGCGGCGTGCTGGTTGATCTGGATGGGCGCACCGATGCACCGGGGCTCTATGCGGCGGGTGAAGTCACGCAATCGGGGCTACATGGCGCCAATCGCCTTGCCTCGAACAGCCTGCTCGAATGTTTCGTCTTCGGCGATGCCTGTGCCGCGCATATCGACGCGCATTGGGATGAACTGCCTCCGCCACCCGCGATCCGCCCATGGGATGAAAGCCGTGTCACCGACAGCGATGAGGAGGTGGTCATCGCCCAATGCTGGCGCGAAATCCGCCAGTTCATGTGGAATTTCGTGGGAATCGTGCGCACGACGAAGCGGCTCGAACGCGCCAAACACCGCATCGACCTGCTCCGGCAAGAAGTGGAGGATTATTACAGCCACTTCCGCGTGACGCCTGACCTTATCGAGCTGCGCAATTTGGTTGAGGTTGCCGACCTCATCATTCGCTCCGCGCTATCGCGCAAAGAAAGTCGCGGGCTGCATTACACGCTCGATTATCCGGACCTGTTGCCCAATGCCAAGGATACGGTCCTCGTACCCTAGGCTTTCTTGCGAGCCGCCCACAGATGGTGGACGCCGACGATGACTGCACCAATTGCCAGCCCGGCGATGCCCGACAGTCCGGCATCGACCAGCCACGCCAGCGCGCCTTCGTGCAGGCCAAACCATTCGGCCGGGTGCAGGCCAAAGCCGTGGACGATGATTTGCCCACCTACCCACAGCATCGCCGCGGTGCCAACGGTTGAGAGCAACGCCATCAATTTAGGCATTCCCTTGACCAGCCCGCGACCGAATGCCTGCGCAGTACCATTTTCGCGCTGGGCCATGTGCAGGCCGATATCGTCCATCTTCACAATGAAACCGACGACACCATAGACGGCAATGGTGATGGCCACGGCAACAAAGGCAAGAACCGCAGCCTCCAGCCAGATCGAGGTTTCGGCCAGTCCTTTGACCTCGTTGAGGGCGATTGCCATGATTTCGGCGGACAGGATGAAGTCGGTGCGCACCGCACCCTTCACCATATTCTCTTCATGCGTCTTGCTGCAGACTTCGGCAAACTCTTCTGCGAGTGTCTCTTCCTCATGCGGCATCAACTTTTCGAGGACTTTCTCCGCCCCTTCGAAACAGAGGAACGCGCCGCCGAGCATCAATAACGGCGTGATCGCCCAAGGCAGGAAGAAACTGAGCAGCAATGCAACCGGCAGGATGATGATGATCTTGTTGAACAGCGATCCCTTGGCGATGCGCCAGATTATGGGCAACTCACGATCGGGGGTGAAGCCGGTGACATATTGGGGCGTTACCGCGGTGTCGTCGATCACCACGCCTGCGGCCTTGCTGCCGGCCTTACCCGCAGCGGCTGCTACATCATCGACTGATGCTGCTGCGACTTTGGCAATGGTGGCGACATCGTCAAGAAGCGCAGCAAGACCGGATGGCATGAAATTCCCCTGATTTTGTCGTTGGTTGCGTAGTTTAGGCGGGTTCGAAACCATCCGCAAGGAAGCGTTCTGCAAGCGCGGCGTGCAGCGCAGCGCCCTTGGCCATCACATTTTCATCGAGCACCATACGGTTTGAGTGCAGCCCGCAGCATTGCCGCCAGTCATCGCCTTCATGGCTGGCGCCCAAGAAGAACATCGCGCCCGGAACTTTTTCGAGGACATAGGCAAAATCCTCCGCCCCCATGATCGGCGCGTCGAGCGTTTTCCAGCTTTCGGCCCCGAAGGTGGTTTCAACCACTTCCTGGCCAAATCGGACCGCGCGATCATCGCACATGGTGACCGGAAAGCCCTGCTCGATATGCACTTGAGCCTCGCAGCCATGCGCAGCGGCAATGCCGGGGGCGAGGCGATGCAATTCTTCTGCCACCATCGCACGGCGGCGCGGGCTGAGCGTGCGGATGGTGCCGAGAAGGTTGGCGCATTCCGGAATGATATTATTGGTCGTCCCAGCCTCGATCTTGGCAATCGTGATTACAGCCGGATCGAACACCGATACTTTGCGCGTCACCATCGTCTGTATGGCCGAGACAATTTCGCAGGCGACAGGGATCGGATCGACCGCATCATGCGGCATCGAAGCGTGACCGCCTTTGCCTGTAATCTTGATCGAAAGCACATCCGATGAGGCGAGCAACGGCCCGGCGCGTCCGGTAAAAATTCCATGCGGCGCATTGGGCATGATGTGGAGCGCGAAAGCTGCATCGGGAAGCGGATCGAGCAGGCCATCATCGAGCATGAAGCGGGCGCCATGATGCCCTTCTTCGCCCGGCTGGAACATGAAATAGACGGTGCCGGTCAGCTGTTCCCTGCGTGCGCATAACATTTTGGCGGCCCCAACCAGCATGGCGACATGCGTGTCGTGCCCACAGGCATGCATGGCACCACTGGTTTCGGAAGCGAAATCGAGGCCAGTATCTTCGTGCAATGGCAGCGCGTCCATATCGCCGCGCAACAACACAGTGCGTCCGTTTGAAGGACCACGCAACACGGCCAACAGACCGGTCGTCGAAGGGCCCTCGCGATATTCGAGCGGTAACCCTGCAAGCGCAGCTTTGATCTTTGCCAGCGTCTTGGGGTTTTGCAGGCCGAGCTCAGGCTCGCGATGAATCGCGCGGCGCAGTTCGATGAGGTCGGGAAGGAGGTTTTCGGCGTCGTCGCGCCAAGGGGTGTCGGTCAGCGTCATACAACGCAAACTAACACCCCTTTGGATCAGTTGGTAGCCGCATCAGCCATCAATGCGCACGGTGGCATATTGCGTCGGCGCACCGCGGCGTTTGACGCCAAGGAGCACGGCATTACGGCCTGCCTTTTTCGCTTCGGCAATTGCTGCTGCGAGTTGGGCACTGTTGGTTACGGCTTTGTAGTTGACCGAGACAAGCACGTCGCCGCGGCGGATGCCGGCCTGGGCGGCGCTGCCCGAGCCGGCGATGTCAACGACAACGCCCTTCACATCGGTGCCCATACCCAGCTGGCGGGCGATTTCCGGGTCAAGTGCGATCACGCTGACGCCAAGAGCCTCGCGGATCGTCTTGCTGTCGGCATTGTCACCTTGCTGATCGAAATCCTTGTTTTCGTCCGGATCGAAGGTGCTTTGTGCAAGCTTCTCTTCGCTTGGGCGCGTGCCAACCGTTGCCGTTATACGCATCGGTTTGCCTTCGCGCAGGATATCGAGCGGGATTTTGGTGCCCGGCTTGATATTGGCGACGATATACGAAAGCGTATCGTCCGGCGTCACATCGCGGCCGTTGACCTTGAGGACGATATCGCCCTCTTTCAGGCCAGCCTTGTCAGCGGCTTCACCCTGCACGATGCGGGTGACGAATTCACCCTTGTTCTTGTCGATACCCAGGGCGTCAGCCATGTCGGCCCCAACCGGCTGGATGCCGATGCCAAGATAGCCGCGTTCCGGACGCACGCCCTTGCGCAGCGAATCAATAACCGGAATGGCTTCTTCGGCTGGGATCGCAAAACCGACGCCGATATTCGCACCTACGGGCGAAATCAGGCGGTTGTTGATGCCGATCACCTTGCCTTGCAGGTTGAACAATGGGCCGCCAGAGTTGCCCGGGTTGATCGCGGTATCCGTCTGGATGAAGCGGTCATAGGCGCCGCCCGCACCAATATTGCGCTGAAGCGCGGAAATGATGCCCGCAGTCACGGTGCTGCCCAAGCCGAGCGGGTTGCCGATGGCAATCACCCAATCGCCGACGCGATTGTTCTCGGATGTTTCCATCTCGACATAAGGAACGCCGGTCACCTTCACCTTCAGCAGGGCAAGGTCGGAGGTCGCATCGCGGCCAAGGATTTCTGCCTTGAATTCGCGTCCGTCGAACAGGGTCACGGTCACTTCGTCGACGGCCTCACCGCGCGGGCCGCCAGCAACGACGTGGTTGTTGGTGACGATCAGGCCGTCAGCGCTGATGAAGAAGCCTGAACCACCGCTTTGCTGTTCCTGCGTTACCGGACGACGTTCGCCGGTGAAGGGGTTGAAGCTGGTTGCGACCTGCACCTTCTGCTTGGTGGCGATATTGACCACGGCTGGCTGCAATTGGGCGGCGAGATCTGCAAAGCTATTCGGAGCTCCGCGCGGGGCGAGGCCGGACTGAGCGATGGTCACCGGGCCTTGCATCGCAGCTGCTGGTCCCGGATCACCGGTCGAAAGCGCGAAGGCGCTACCCGAAAGCAGAAGCAGAGCAGTCACTCCATAAGCGTAACGCACGATAGTCATTCCTCTCGTTCAAAATCGCACCGGCAACGCCGGCATTTAACCTCAATCCGTCCTTGCGGCGAAAAAATGAACGCCGATTGAACGAAATCCCACGCCCGTCAACCGCTTGGCAAAGCGCCGATTGCGTTCGACAAACGACAATAACATTGCGGTTCCTTTAACGTCCTTCGCGGAAATTGCGCAGATAATCGTTGCTCGGCGACAACACGATATTGGTGTTGCCATTGCCGTTCTGGCCATCCTGAAGGAAGGTCCGGCGATAGGACTGCATCGAGCGATAGAAGTCGTAGAAGTCCGGATCCTTGTTATAGCTTTCCGCATAAATGCGAGCGGCCTCTGCCTCTGCATTGGCGCGGATGATCTGTGCTTCCTTCTGGCCTTCGGCGTCGATGGCGATCGCTTCCTGTTGGCGCGCGCTCTGCATCCGCTGGAACGCGGACTTCAACGGAGCGCCATCGGGCAGGTCCGCCCGCTTGATGCGCACGTCGATGATTTCAGCACCATATTTGCGGGCCTCGCGGTTCAGCGCGCGCTGCACATTCTCCATGACTTCACCGCGCTCCGGGCTCAACATCGTCGCAAACGAACGACGGCCGAGTTCGTTCCGAAGCGATGATCCCAAAATGGTGCGCAACTGGTCACGCAGCCGCTCTTCGGTGCGGATCGTCTTGTACATCACGATCGGTCGGGTCACGCGGAAACGGGCAAATGCATCGACTTGCAGGCGCAATTGGTCGGTGGACAGCACTTCCTGCCGCTCCATTTCGACGCTCAGCACGCGTTTGTCGATGAACTGGATCTGCTCAACCAGCGGAATGCGGAACGCAAGGCCGGTGAAGCGTTCGCCGAACTGCTGTTTTGGCTTGTAGCCATTCACCACGCGAAGCGGCTGGCCATAGGTGCTAATAATGGCCTGCTTGGTTTCGGGCACAACCGACACCGACATGCCCATAACAACTAACGCTGCCAAAGCGCCCACGCTGAGTGCGAGTGGATTTTTCATCAAAGCGCGGTTCATTGCTTTTTCCCCGTAACGGTTACGGTTTCGCCCTGTCCGCTAGCGGCACGGCGCTGGATTTCAGGCAGCGGCAGGTAAGGGGTGACATTGCCAGTCTCGACGATTGTCTTGTCCACCTTGCCCAGTATCTGCTCCATGGTTTCATAATAGAGACGGCGACGGGTTACCTCAGGCGCGGTGCGATACTGTTCATAGATCTTGTCGAACTCGGCAGTTTCACCTCGGGCCAGTTCGGTCACACGGCTCGCGTAGGCGCGTGCCTCGTTGAGATAGCTTTCACGACGCTGCTGCGCTGCGTTCACTTCGCGGAAGGCATCATTGACCTCTGCCGGCGGATCGGATTCGCGGATCGAAATGCTCTGGATCATCACACCAGCGCGATATTCATCGAGGATCGACTGCATGCGCTGGCGCACTTGCGCCTCGATTTCGGACCGGCCACCGCCGATGACCTGGATAAGATCAAAATTGGCGACCGCCGCGCGCATTGCGCTTTCAGCGACTTCACTGACGCTGCGCTCTGGATCGTCGAGTTGGAACAGGAAAAGTTCGGGATCACGGATCGACCAGCGGATGTCATAAGCCATATCGACCAAATTCTGGTCGCGGGTGAGGACAAGGTTTTCGCTGTTCGCCCGCGCCGAACCGATCGAGGTGGTACGGATTTGGGCCGTGTCGACTTTTTCCAAAGTCTGGATCGGCGCTGGCCAGGTGAAGGTGATGCCCGAATCCGCGGTACGCGAATAACTGCCAAAAGTCGTTACCACGCCCTCCTGTTCGGGGCCGATACGGTGCATGCTTGTCCAGATTAGCCAGATTGCGAACAGACCGCCGATGATGACCGGCCACCAGCTCTTGCCGTCTGCACGCGGAGGCAAGCCACCAAACCCGCCGCCTTTGCCGCCACCCGGGCGTCGAAAAATCTCTTCGAGTGAAGGCCCGCGTGCACGGCCGCCCGGATTGGCTTGTGGTTCCCACGGATTGGCCGGTTTTGGCTGTTCATCGCTGCCCGCGGAAGAAGGCTTGGAAGCCCGTCCGCCTGCCGGTTTTCCGTTTTCGCCAGAGCCCGGCAAATCCCATGGCCCTTTGCTTTCGCTATGCAACGCCTCGGGCGTCCCACTATCCTGTTTTTGCATCATGGGCGACATATAGGTACACTGTTTCAAGAAAAACAGTGTCATTCCAGACAATCTGATTCTATTCGCATTTCCCATGGTTGATATCGATAAAATAGAAATAGCGGTCGCCGATATTGCGCACGGGCGTGTGAGCGGAATCAGGGAGAAAGACGGCGCTGTTTCAATGATCGTCGACGTGGCTGGACTCGACCCGGCTAGCCGCGATGCACTGTCTGAAAAAATCAAATCCGTGGCGGCGGCGGTTGCGCCGGATGTGCCGCTACGTTTGCTGCAAACGGCGGAGCGGATTGTGCCAAAATTGATTGCAGTGGCGAGCGGCAAGGGAGGCGTTGGTAAATCGACGCTTTCAGCGAACCTGGCTGTTGCGATGCGCCGGGCCGGGCGCGCTGCCGGCTTGGTCGATGCTGATATTTACGGCCCGTCGCAAACCCGGCTTTTGGGCTTGGAAGGCGTAAAGCCTGAAGCGGAAGGCAAGAAAATGTATCCGACGCCGGGTGCAGGCGGGGTACCCTTCCTGTCGATGGGGCAGTTGGCGGCACCGGGCCAGCCCATTGCCTGGCGCGGTCCGATGGCCGGGCAGGCGCTTTCGCAGCTGGTGGATGCCCATTGGGGCGACGTACGCGAGATCGTTGTCGATATGCCGCCGGGCACAGGCGATATCCAGCTATCGATGATCCAGAAACACAAGCCGGTCGGTGCAGTGATCGTCTCCACCCCGCAGGATTTGGCGTTGATGGATGCCACGCGGGCCATCGGCTTTTTCAACCAGGCACAGGTTCCGATCATCGGGCTTGTCGAGAATATGGCGGGGTATATCTGCCCGCATTGCGGCGAAGTCAGCGATCCATTTGGCCGTGGTGGGGCAGAGGCTGCTGCTGCAGAACTGGGCATTCCCTTCCTCGGCCGGATCCCGCTCGACATTTCCGTCCGCCTTGCCAGCGATGCGGGAGAGCCGCCTGCTCTGGGAGACGGGCCGGTCGCAGGCGCATTTGCCGATATCGCAAAGCGCGTGGGCAACTGGCTTGACGATCCAAAGGGCGGCGTTCGGTGAACGACACGCCCGGCATAGAGCTTTCGCGCCGCAACCTGCTGATCGGCGGGGGCGTTGGTGCGGGATTGCTCGTTGCATGGGCTGTCTGGCCGCGCGAATATCTTCCCAATATGATGCTCGAAGAGGGCGAGCATCTTTTTGGTCCTTGGCTCAAGATTGGCGAGGATGGCCGGGTAACCATCGCTGTCCCGCAAACCGAAATGGGGCAGGGTAGCTATACCGCACTTGCCCAAATTGTGGCCGGAGAGTTGGGTGCAGATTGGCGAACAGTCGCAATCCAGCCGGCATTGCCCGGACCCAATTTTTCCAACGACCTTTTTGTTCGCGAATGGAGCGCCGCTTTCCTCCCCGCATCGCTTGGGACATTCGCCAATAGCGGCGCATCGGATGCCTTGCACAAGGAATGGGCGAAGCGCACCGGCTTCATGATCACGGCAGGATCGACTTCGATCCGTCAGTTCGAACGGCCCTGCCGCATCGCCGGAGCTGCAGCTCGCACAGTGTTGTGTCAGGCAGCGGCGGAACGTTGGGACACGGCGTGGGAAAATTGCGATACCGCCAATGGCTTTGTGACGTTTGGCAAAAAGCGAATCCCGTTCGCTGAACTGGTTGCGGACGCGGCGACCTATGATCCGCCAAGCCCCGTCCCCCTGCGCGCTTCGCCGGTCAACGGCCTTTCCGGTCGCGAGGCGGTCCGCCTCGATGTGCCGGCAAAGGTTGATGGCAGCGCGAATTTTGCAGGTGATGTGCGCCTTCCGGAAATGCTCTATGCGTCGGTCCGCGCAGGACCGATTGGGGATACGCGCCTCAAGGAATTGGATCGCGAAGGGGCCAGAGGCCTCAAAGGCCTGGTCGATGTCGTGCGGACCGATGGTTGGGTCGCTGCACTCGGCACCAACTGGTGGGTGGCGAACAAGGCACTCGATGCAATGGCACCGGTGTTTGCAACCATCGGCCGTATGCCCGACAGCGGCATAATGAATGAAGCGATGGAGCGCGCGCTCGACAAGGGGCCTGGTTCGCGCTTTGTCGATATCGGGTCGGTCGATGCCGCGCTCGATAAATCAGCAGGCACCAAGGTTTATCGCAGCCAATATTCCGTGCAGCCTGCGCTGCATGCCCCGATTGAAACGCGCAGTGCGACTGCGGAATTCAAAAAGGGGCGGCTGACCTTGTGGCTGGCGACCCAGGCGCCAGAGTCTGCAAAGCTCGCCGCCGCCAAGGCGATTGGCATCGATGCCGATAATGTCACGCTGATACAGATGATGGCGGGGGGCAGTTTCGGCCGCAACCTCGACAACCGCATCGCCGAACAGGCGGCAATTTTGGCGCAACATGCTGGCCGCCCGGTGCAGGTAATATGGTCGCGCCCCGAAGACTTCATCCGCGATATCGTCCGCCCACCGGCACATGCGCGGATGACTGCGGCGTTGGGCAGGGGCGGCGTCATTGAAGGGCTAGCGGTACGCATCGCGGTTCCTGCCATGGCGCGGCAACAGATCCGGCGGCTCAAGGGTGACACGCCGGTCGAGGCGTTGAGAGCGGTCACCGGAGATCATGATCCACTCGCCATCGATGGCGCCGTTCCGCCTTATTCGATTCCCAATCTCAGCGTTGATCATTTCCCGGTCGACCTGCCGCTGCCGACCGGATTGTGGCGCGGTAATGGTCATGGCTACACCGCATTTTTCGTCGAAAGCTTTATCAATGAACTGGCCGCTGCTGCAGGGATCGAACCATTGTCGTTCCGCATGCAGATGCTGGTCGGGCAAACGCGCCTTGCTCGCTGCCTGACCAATGTTGCCGCGCTTGCGGGATGGGATGGCGGGGCTGAGAATAGCGGGAAGGGGCTTGCCTGCCATTCGATGTACGGCAGCCACATCGCTGTAATCGCCACTGCCCGCACCGGGGAACAGGGTGTGCGCGTCGAACGCATCTCGGCGGTCGTCGATTGCGGACGGCTGATCAATCCAGAAATCGCCCGCCAGCAAGTCGAAGGCGGCATCATCTTCGGGCTCGCACAGGCGCTCGGTTCGGCAACCGAATATGAAAATGGCCTTCCGGTTGCACGGCGCTTGCGCGACATTGACCTGCCCCAGCTTTCGGACATTCCTGAGATCGACATCGAATTCATCCGCAACGAAGAAGAACCCGGCGGCCTTAGTGAGCTTGGCGTGCCTGCGGTCGCACCTGCCATTGCCAATGCTCTTTTCTCCGCTGCAGGCGTGCGGCTAAGGGAATTGCCCTTATTGTCGCGCGGGCTGTGATCGATAAGCGCGGCGCATGAACATTCCAGCCAACCATCCACCCATCAAGACACCTCGTATCGGGGTGTTGCTGGTCAATCTCGGTACGCCTGAGGCGCCTAACGCTCCGGCAGTGCGCCGCTATCTGAAGCAGTTCCTTTCAGACAAGCGGGTGGTGGAAATCCCGTCTCTCATCTGGCAACCGATATTGCGCGGCATCATCCTCAATGTGCGGCCCAAGAAATCCGCGGCCAACTATGCCAAGATCTGGATGCCCGAAGGATCGCCCCTGGCAGTTTACACCAAAGCGCAGGCTGAGGCGCTGCAGGCCCGATTGGGGGATGCTGTCGATGTTCGCTACGCCATGCGGTATGGCCAGCCTTCGATCGAGCGCCAGTTGGCGGCGATGAAAGCAGATGGTTGCAACCGTATCCTGCTTGCACCGCTCTATCCGCAATATTCGGGTGCAACTACGGCGACCGTGGTCGATGAGGCTTTCCGATCACTTGCTGCGATGCGTTGGCAACCCGCGCTCCGGACAATGCCGACCTATCATGACGATCCGGCCTATATCGACGCGCTGGCAGCATCGCTGAAAAGCGAACTCGCCAAGCTCGACTTTGAACCGGATGCGATTATCGCGAGCTTCCACGGAATGCCCGAACGGACATTGCATCTGGGTGACCCTTATCATTGCCAGTGCCATAAAACGGCACGCTTGCTTTCGGAAGCGCTTGGCAAGCCGTTGACCATCGCCTTCCAATCGCGCTTCGGCCGGGCCAAGTGGCTTGAGCCATCAACCGAAGACACGATCAAGCGGTTGGCGGAAGAGGGTAAAAAGAAGATCGCAATATTTGCGCCCGGTTTTTCAGCCGATTGCCTCGAAACACTCGAGGAGCTGGCACTGCAAGGCAAGGAGCAGTTTGAGGAAGCAGGGGGTGAGCGTTACGCCTATCTGCCATGCCTGAATGCCGATGCCGCAGGGATGGAAATGCTCGAAACGCTTGTCAGACGAGAGCTTTCGGGCTGGCTATGAATAGCATTGCACTGACGTTCACGTAAACTTGTTGCCCCTTCGGACTCTGGCTATGCCCTTGGCAAGACAAGGATATAGCAGGAGTGGGTGAATGACGCGCATAGCAGTAGTAACCGGCGGTACACGCGGCATCGGTGAAGCAATCAGTTTGAAGCTGAAGGAAAAGGGTCGGCTGGTCATCGCCAACTATGGTGGCAATGATGCAGCGGCCAAGGAATTTTCGGATCGCACCGGAATTGCCGTGCGCAAATGGGATGTTGGCAACCACCAAGCCTGCCTTGATGCATGCGCGGCTATCGAGGCTGAATTCGGCCCGATCGATATCATGGTCAACAACGCCGGTATCACCCGCGATGCGACGATGGTGAAGATGACATTCGAGCAGTGGGACGAGGTGATCCGCGTCGACCTGACAGGCTGTTTCAACATGGCCAAGGCTGTATTTGCCGGCATGCGCGAACGCAAATGGGGCCGCATCGTCAATGTTGGTTCGGTCAACGGCCAAGGCGGACAGATTGGCCAGGTCAACTATGCCGCCGCCAAGTCGGGTATCCATGGCTTTACAAAGTCGCTCGCGATGGAAGGTGCGCGCTTCGGCGTCACCGCGAATGCTATCGCGCCCGGCTATATCGCGACTGAAATGCTATCGACGATCCCGGAAAATGTGATGGAGAAGATTGTTGCCCAAATTCCCATCGGTCGTCTCGGCCAGGCTGACGAAATTGCGCGCGGGGTCGAATTCCTGACTAGCGACAATGCCGGCTTCATCACTGGTTCGACGCTGTCGATCAACGGCGGGCAGCACATGTATTGAACATGGCCGAACAGTCGCCTTACCATCCGCCGGTCAAGCGCAGCGTAACCATTGCCGGTCATCAGACGTCGATAAGCCTTGAGCCGTTGTTCTGGGATATGCTGCGTGCGGCATCCGAAGAGACGGGTCAGCCGATCAACGCGCTGGTAGCGGCAATCGACAATGAACGGCTGGCATCGCCGACGCCAAGCGGTCTTGCCGGCGCCATTCGCATCTGGCTGGTAAAGCGGCTGCAGCTATCGAAAGGCTGAAAAAATAAGTGCCGCCCTGCATTGCAGTGGCGGCACAGGTTGCGACCCAAACCGCGCGGGACTGGCCCGATACGTTCGGTAGGTACGTTGCGGGAGAAGTAATCCGACTGGCGTTCGGCCTGCAACAAGCCGGGTCATCGCTCGTTCGGGGGGTCCGCAATAACTGGAAAATGCGGTTTCAAGGGAGGGTAAGGGACCGCACTTTGCCAGACAAGATTACATCTTCCGCTCCGTGCAAATGGAATGGCGGAAGCGGCCGGTGTTTACCATACCGCTTTAAACCCATAGGCTTAAGTCTGTGGTTTAAATGCCGGCTTCTACTGCAATGCGGACAGCATCGGCTGCGTTCGAAGTCGAGAGCTTCTTGAACAGCAACATGCGATGCATCTGGACGGTCTTTTCGCTGAGGTCGAGCATGTAGGCGATCTGCTTTGTGCGATAGCCTTGGGCCATCAGCTTCAAGATCTCGCGTTGACGTGGCGACAGCGTGTCGACCAGTTCTGCCGCTTGTTGCTGCCGGATGGTGGTGATGCTGTCTTCTGCCTTGGGGATCTCGATTTGAGAGCCGACAAAATATTCAAGCTCACCACTGGCGTCGAATAACGGCGCGAGCATTACCGCATTGCGGAACTTGGTGCCGTCCTTCTTATAATTGATCAGTTCTGCCAGCGTCGGTTTGCGTTCGAAAATTGCCGTACGAAGCTTTTCGGTTTGGGCGGTTTCGGTGTCGACGCCGCGCAGGAACCGGCAATTGCGGCCCACAACCTCGTCTTCTGCATATCCGGTAAGGTCGAGAAATGCCTGATTGACGGCGATCAGCGGGTTATCTTTCTGCCGCGGATCGCTGACCACTGTGGCGATAGGGCTGTGTTGGATTGATTCCAGCACAGGGTGCCGGCGCCTCTCATAATCTTTCATATGCTTCACGACTGGGCACCCCTTCTGAAGCCAGAATGCCGGAAATCGCCTCCATTTGCAACATATCGAAAAATCAATACAGCTTTTACGCTGTATCTATCGTCAGTCGGCGCCTACACGTTCGATATCTGCGCCAACCAGGCTCAGCTTTTCTTCCAACCGCTCATAGCCGCGATCAAGGTGATAGATACGGCTGACTTCGGTCTGCCCTTCGGCAACAAGTCCGGCGATTATGAGGCTCATCGAAGCACGAAGGTCGGTTGCCATCACCGGAGCACCGGTCAGTTTCGGAACGCCATGGACGATGGCCGTGCGCCCCTTGGTTTCAATATGCGCCCCCATGCGGTTGAGTTCGGGGACATGCATATAGCGATTTTCAAAGATGGTCTCTGTCAACACGCTGGCACCATCAGCCATGCACAGCATTGCCATGAATTGCGCCTGCATGTCGGTGGCGAAACCGGGATAGGGTGCGGTTGAAATCGTCAGCGGTTTCAGCCGCCCTTCGGCTGCGACCCGCAAGCCTTCCTTGGTTGCTTCGACCGTCACCCCTGCAGCACGCAGGGCATCAACCGTCGCCTGCATTTCACGCTCATTCGCGCCGATCAATTCAACCTCGCCGCCGGTGGTCGCAACAGCGCAGGCATAGCTGCCCGCCTCGATACGATCGCCCATCACGCGATAGGTCGCGCCGTGCAGGCGATCCTTGCCATGGATGGTCAGGTCGGAACTGCCGATACCTTCAATCTCTGCGCCCATTGCAACCAACAGGTTGCACAAGTCGACAATTTCAGGTTCGCGCGCGGCATTGTGGAGGACGCAGGTGCCCTTTGCGAGAACCGCGGCCATCAACGCATTCTCGGTCGCACCGACCGAAACCACCGGGAAAGTATAGCTTCCACCCGGCAGGCCGCCTTTGGGTGCGGTCGCCTTTACATAGCCGGATGCCAGCTCGATTTCCGCGCCAAAGGCTTCGAGAGCTTTCAGGTGCAAATCGATTGGACGGTTGCCAATGGCGCAGCCGCCCGGCAGCGAAACCGTTGCTTCACCCATGCGGGCCAGCATCGGTCCCAGAACGAGGATGGACGCACGCATCTTGCGAACCAGTTCATAGGGCGCGACCGAAGAGGTGATGCGCGTTGCCTCCAGCGTCATCACGCGGCCGAAATCTTCGGGGCGCGACCCGGCAATTGTCGTCGAAATGCCGAACTGGTTCATCAGATGCTGGAAACCGTCAATATCGGCCAAGCGCGGCAGGTTACGCAGCGTCAGCGGTTCATCGGTGAGGAGCGCGCAAGGAAGCAGCGTCAAAGCGCTGTTCTTTGCCCCCGAAATCGGAATCTTGCCTTTAAGCTTATTGCCACCGCGGATGATTATCTTGTCCATCGCAGCGGTTTAGCGCGATGCGCGCCGCGCGCAAGCTCATCCTTTGTTGAGCGCTGCCGCGACCTGGCAGAAGCGTTCCTTGCCCCAGAAGATTTCTTCACCCACAAAGAATGTGGGAACGCCAAAAGCACCGCGTGCTGCCGCCTTTTCGGTGTTGGAAACAAGCTCTGCTTTCACATCAGCTTCCTCTGCCTTGGCCAATAGAGCGGCGCTGTCGAGGCCAGCCTTGTCGAGCACATCTTTCACCACAGCGAGATCGCCGGTGTTCAGGCCATCCTCCCACATCGCCGCCATGATCGCCTCGACATAGGGCATGAAACAACCCAGATGCTGCGCCGCCACCGCGCCGCGCATCAGATACAACGAATTGATCGGGAAATTCGGGTTCATCTTGAAGGGGATGTTATGGGCCTTCACGAAGCGGTCGAACTCCAGCATTTCATAGTTCCGCTTCGCCGGGGTTTCCGCATAGCGCATCATCGGCGCCTGATTGTTGGTGATCTTGAAAAGCCCGCCCAAAAGGATGGGCACATAAATCGCGGTGGCCCCCGTTTCGCGGCAAAGTTCCGGCAGCACCTTGTGCGCCAGATAGCTGTTGGGTCCGCCAAAATCGAAAAGGAATTCGAAAGTCTTGCTCACCATTTTTCCCCCCAAGGGCGCAGGTCCAATTCGTGCGTCCACGCGCTTCGTTGCTGTTTGTGCAGCATGACATAGGCCTCTGCAATCGCATCCGGTGACAGCACAAGGTCATTGGCCTTTGCATCGTCGAAGTCGGGCCGCAGGCCCCGGATGAATTCGGTGTCGATCCCGCCATCGATGATGCTGTGAGCGACATGGATGTTTTGCGGTCCCAGCTCGCGCGCCATCGATTGGGCCAGCATTCGGAGAGCGGCTTTGGCTCCGGAAAAGGCTGAATAACCCGCGCCGCCGCGGATCGATGCAGTCGCGCCTGTGAAGATGATCGTCCCGCGTTGCCGCTGGACCATATGCTTCGCCACCTCACGCCCCATCAGAAAGCCGGCGAAGGTCGCCATTTCCCAAACCTTGCGATAAACCTGCGCGGTGGTTTCCGTGATCCCGAAGCGCACATTAGCCCCGATGTTGAAGACAGCGACTTCGATAGGGCCGACGTCGCGTTCGATTCCTTCGACAAGCGCAATCATCGCCTCTTCGTCGCGTGCATCGGCTGGATAGGCTTGGGCCATGTGCCCGGCATCGCGGATCGATTGCGCCAGTTCTTCCAGCTTATCCGCATGGCGCGGTCTCCGGTTGACACAGGCGGTGTAGCCTTCAGCCGCAAAAGCCTTTGCAATGGCGCCACCGGTTGCGTCACCGGCACCGATAATAAGGGCAGCAGACATGACGAATCTCCTCTTTCCAGAGGATTGCTTGCCAGCCGCGTTTTTGCAAACGATAGAGGAGCAAATAATCCTTGGGAGGGGGAAACCAAAATGCGCAGTTACAGACTGCTTGCACTGGCACCATTGCTGCTGGTGACAACGGCGGCAAGCGCCAATGATTTGATCATCAGTGGCGGTCCGATCATAACCATGGCCGGGGACGAGCCATGGCAAGTTGAATCCGTGCTTATCCGCGACGGTCGGATTGCCGCCACGGGTTTGCTTGCCGATGTGAAAAAGGTGGCGAAAGGAAAAGCGCAGTCGGTCGACCTCAACGGGCGTACAATGCTGCCCGGCTTTATCGATGCCCATGGGCATATGACATATGTTGGCCAGAATGCTGCAATGGCGCAGTTGCAACCGCCACCCGTGGGCGGCGTTACCAACATAGCCGAACTGCAAACGGCGCTTCGCAACTACAAACGTCCGGAAGGTGTGCCGTTGATAATCGGGAATGGCTATGACGATTCCCAATTGGCCGAACGCCGCCATCCGACGCGGGCGGACCTTGATGCGGTTTCAGCAACGATGCCAATACTGATTATCCATGTCAGTGGGCATTTCGCATCGATGAATTCGGCGATGCTGAAACTTGTCGGTTATGGGCCTGAAACGCCCGATCCGCAGGGCGGTGTCATCCGGCGTGAAGCAGATGGCAAGACACCGAACGGTGTGATTGAGGAGACAGCCTTATATCCGGTGTTGAAACTGCTTACGCCGCCGAGCGTTGAAGCGAGCATCGCACCCATTGTTGCGGGCGCAAAAATCTATGCGGCAAATGGCATTACCACCGGCCAGGATGGGCGGGTCATGCCCGAAGGCTGGAGCGCGCTGGACGAAGCCGCAAAGCGTGGGCTGCTTCCTATCGATGTCGTTGCCTTGGTGTCGTTTGAACGCAACTGGCCTGACGAAGTGCGCGCGCGCATCGGCCAAGGCTATGCCGGGCATTTGCGGATTGGCGGGATTAAGCTGACGCTCGATGGGTCGCCACAGGGGCGCACAGCGTGGCTCAAGGATCCCGTACCGATTCCGCCGCATGGCCAGAAAGAAGGCTATGCCGGTTATCCCGCCATCGACCTCAAACTCTTAAATGAAAAGCTGTCTGATGCCGCCAAAAACAAGTGGCAGGTGTTTGTCCATGTGAACGGTGATGCGGCGGCGCAGGCGCTGATCGATGGTGTCCGCACGAACGACCTTTCGGGCAAGCGAACCATCGCGATCCACAATCAGGTGGTGCAGTTGGACCAACTGGCGGAAATGAAGCAGCTTGATATCCAGCCCAGTTTCTTCGCCAATCATACTTTTTATTGGGGCGATTGGCACCGCGATGTCGCGTTGGGCCCGAAACGTGCGGATTTCATATCGCCGCAAGCCAGCGCATGGGCAATGGGACTGCGCCCGACCGCGCATAACGATTCCCCGGTCGTGCCGCCAGACATGCTGCGCCTTGTCTGGTCTTCGGTGAACCGGCGCAGCCAATCGGGTGACATTTTGGGCCCGCTGGAACGCATTCCGGTTTACCGTGCCCTGCAGCAGGTGACGATCAACGCGGCGTGGCAGATTGGCGAGGATAAGGAGAAAGGCAGCATAGAACCGGGTAAACGCGCCGACCTGGTGCTGCTCGACGGCAATCCGCTAAATGTCGATCCAGCCGATCTCCACAAATTGCGGGTGGTTGCAACGATCAAGGATGGCAAGGCCGTTTTTGGCAGCTTGACCATCAGCACACCGAATTAAGCGCTCAAGCCTTTTCGAGTGTGCATTGAAGCGGGTGCTGGTGCTTCTTCGCGAAGTCCATCACCTGGTTCACCTTGGTTTCGGCGACTTCATAGGTGAATATTCCGCACACGCCGACGCCCTTTTGATGCACATGCAGCATTACCCTGGTGGCTTGCTCGGTATCCATCTGGAAAAACGCCTTCAGTACATGGACGACGAATTCCATCGGGGTGTAGTCGTCGTTGAGCAGCAGCACCTTGTACTGGCTGGGCTTCTTGGTCTTGGGGCGCGTGCGCGTAGCCAGCCCGACACCGGGTCCACGCGTGTCATCGCGATCTCCATCGGGGCCTGCATGAATGCGCAGCGGGGTTTTGTTGTCCAGCACCATATATTGAAAATAGGGTAAGGGAGGGGGCTTTCGCAAGTGCTGTTAATGGTAAATCTGACCCCCGGTATCGCATTTCTACCGCAGGTTGATGGCGCGCAGCAAAAAGCCGCCCTTTCGCTGGGAAAGGACGGCTCTTTTAAAATGCGCCGGTTCGTCTGGTTTCCTGCCTCCAGGGAGGAGAGGAGAGAGAGGGGGCAGGTGCTCTAACGCACCGGCGCAATCTTCCAGGAGGGCTTATGCAGCCTTCTTGAAAAAGTCAGATGCGACCGCGAAACGGTTCGAGATCGGCTGGAACATGTCGTTGGCAAGCTTCACAAGAGCTTCGGTGTTCTTCGAACCCTGCGCAACAGCAGTGTCAAAGCCCTTGCGCATCCATTCGCCCTGCAGCTTCACGAAGTCGGTCGGGTTCTTCACCGAGGTGACTTCCTTCACAGCAGCCTGAACTTCTTCGAAATTCTTCTTGGCATATTCGAGGTTGGTCTTGCCCAGATCCTGCGCGCCCTTGGCTGCGATCTTGCCGGCTTCAACCAGTGCTTCGAGATTGGCCTTGTTGAATTCGGTTGCTTCTGCGGCGAACTTCTTGCCCTTTTCAGCAGCTTCGGTTGCCTTTTCGCGAACGTCAGCGAAGAAATCCACGGCCTTTGCCTGTGCTTCCTTGGCGGTCTTTTCTACGGTTTCAGTCATTTTCTTCACTCCTTCGGAGAGGGGTTTCTCATCAACAGAGACGATGCGGGTTACCAATTGCTCAGCCTTTTTCGGGCTGGCTTTGGCAGCAGCAACCGGCTTTGCGGGCGCAGCTTTGGGAGCCGCAGTCTTGCGGGCCTTGGCTACGGTCGTTTCAGCTTTGCTTGCCATTTTTACTGCACCATTTCCGTTTTGTTGCAGTGCACAATAATGGTTTGGGCAAGCGAAGTCAATGTAAAATTGTGCAGTGCACAAAAAATAAAATCCGCCTGTTACAGCGGATTGGTGCAAAATCCGCCCCCGGGATTTTCCGGGGGCGGTTTAGGTGATGCGTCTCTTAAGCGGCTTCGTCGATCACGAGCCGTTCAAAGCGATCATAATGGTAATCGGCAGAACCGAACTGGCCTTCGATCATCGTCGCACGTTTGAAATAGTGGCCGATGGCCAGTTCCTGCGTGATGCCGATGCCGCCATGCGTCTGGATGGCATTCTGGCCAACGAACTTCGCGCCGCGCGAAACCTTTGCCTTGCACTGCGAGACAGCGGCCATGCGCTCGATGGCCGGCTTGTCGAGGTGCAGCGTTGCATAGGTTGTCATCGACTTAGCTTGCTCAACTTCCATGAACATGTCGACCATGCGGTGCTGCAGCACCTGGAAGCGGGCAATCGGCTGGCCGAACTGCTGGCGCTGTTTCGAATATTCGAGCGTACCTTCGTGCAGCTTTGCCATCACGCCAGTGGCTTCGGCGCAGACAGCGACGGTCGCTTCGTCAACGACCTTTTCGATCAGGTCCATTCCGCCTGCGAGCAGCGCGTCGCCCGGGATCGCAACATTTTCGAAATAGACTTCCGAGGCGCGGTTGCCGTCAACGGTCGGATAATCGCGGCGGGTGATACCGGGCAGGTTGGCATCGACGAGGAACAGCTCAACGCCGTTGCGCTCACGTGTCGAACCGCCGGTGCGGGCCGTGACGAGGAGGTGCGTTGCCCAAGGCGCGCAATATACCACGCCCTTATGGCCGTTGAGCACATAACCGCTGCCATCGGCCTTGGCCGTGGTGCGGATGTTGGCAAGGTCATAGCGGCCCTGCGGTTCGGCATAAGCAAAGGCGATGATGGTTTCGCCCGAAATGATGCCCGGGATATGCGCCGCAGCTTGCGCACCGCCGACAGCCTTCAGCGCACCGCCACCGATGACGACGGTTTGCAGATAAGGCTCGATCGCGATGACCTTGCCGAATTCTTCCATCAGCAATCCGTTTTCGAGCGCGCCGCCACCAAGACCGCCGTATTCTTCGCCAAAAGCTGCGCCCAAAAGGCCCAGTTCATTGGCAAGCGCGTTCCAGATGCCCGGGTCGCGGCCGGCATCGGTCGCGATCATTTTTTGGCGGGTATCGAAATCATAGGTGTCGGCCAGAAAGCGCGCGAGCGTGTCGCGGATCATCCCCTGGGTTTCGTTATAGGTAAAATCCATTTCTGCTTATCCTCTCAAAGACCCAGAACCATCTTGGCGATGATATTGTGCTGGATCTCGTTGGATCCGCCATAAATGGTGGTCTTGCGCATGTTGAAATAGCTCGGCGCAGTGCGGTGCGCATAATCCGGGCCGATCGGGTGCTCGTTATCGCCTTCACCAAAGCCGCGGAAATAAGGCGCGCCATAATGGCCGACTGCTTCGAGTGCGAGTTCGGTGATGCGCTGCTGGATTTCCGAACCCTTGATCTTGAGCAGGCTCGATTCCGGTCCGGGGCCGCGGCCAGCGGCTTCACCCGCAAGGCTGCGCAACTCGGTGAATTCGAGCGCAGTCAGGTCGGTTTGCAACTCGGCAACCTTGCGCTTGAAGAAGGGGTTGGCGAGCAGCGGGCGATCGCCGTCCATTTCGGAACGGGCAATATCCTTGATGCGTTCGATGCCACGCTTTGAAGCGGCAACGCCGGCAATGCCGGTGCGTTCGTGCGCAAGCAGGAACTTGGCGCAGGTCCAACCCTTATTTTCTTCATAGACGCGATTTTCAACCGGCACGCGGACGTCTTCGAGCCAGACTTCGTTGACCTCATGCTCACCACCCAGGGTGATGATGGGGCGTACGGTGATGCCCGGGGTCTTCATGTCAATGAGGAGGAAGCTGATGCCTTCCTGCTGCTTTGCGTCGGGATCGGTGCGGACGAGGAAGAAGCCCCAATCGGCATGCTGCGCCATCGTCGTCCAGGTCTTCTGGCCGTTGACAACATAATGGTCGCCATCACGCACTGCCTTTGTACGCAACGAAGCAAGGTCGGAGCCCGAGCCGGGTTCCGAATAGCCCTGGCACCACCAATCCTCACCCGAAAGAATGCGGGGAAGGAATTTGGCTTTCTGTTCCGGCGTGCCGAAGGTGTAGATAACGGGGCCAACCATCGAGAGGCCGAACGGCATCAGGCGGATACAATCCGCACGTGCGGTTTCTTCCGACCAGATATAGCGCTGCGTCGGCGTCCAGCCGGTGCCGCCATATTCGACGGGCCATGCCGGGGCGACCCAGCCTTTCTTGTGCAGGATGCGATGCCAGGCGAGGAAATCTTCCTTGCCCAGTTCGTCACCTTCGTCTTGCTTGCCGCGCAGTTCCTGCGGGTAATTTTCAGCAATGAATGTCCGGACCTCGTCGCGGAAAGCGAGGTCTTCGGCAGTGAATTCCATATCCATGTCAGCTCTCCTCAATTGGCGGCAGTTTAGCGCGCACGATCTCGCAAGGCGAGCCGACTCGCACCGTTTCCGACTGCGGGTCGAATTACCGGACGTTTACGTAAACGTCAATTGACGAGCATGCTTTTTACCAACATGGTGCGCGCGAGGATTTTGTCTTTGGAGAGGACAATAATGGAGGAATGGCGGCGCGGTTGGCGGACCGTTCTGGGCGCGGCACTTGCGGCAGCGACCGGGGTTAACCTGCTCTATTTTGTCTTCAGTCTTTTCATTCCGCATCTGCAAAAGGAAACCGGCTGGACATTGGGCGAGTTTTCCCAGCTTCAGGCCATAGTCGGCATTGGCTCGCTCGCTGCCCCGCTCGCTGGATGGGCGATGGATCGTTATGGTTGCCGCCGGATTTGGGCAGGCGGTATGGTCGCAATTGCCCTGCTATATCTGGTGGTCGGCCTATCCCCGGTAATCCCGGCACTTTTTGGAGCGATGGTTTTTGCCACTGGGTTGATTGGTGTTGCGACGACCTCGATTTCCTACACCCGTGCAGTAAATGGCTGGTTTTTCCAGCAACGCGGCCTTGCGCTGGCTTTTTCGGCTACCGGCATTTCGCTCGCGGCCATCTTCCTTCCGCCACTGCTTGAGCGTGTCATCACGCTTGAAGGTTGGCGAACCGGCTATTTCATGCTTGCCGCGCTCGCCCTGCTAATCGGCCTGCCGTCGATCCTGTTTCTGGTGCAGGACGCACCAGCCCAAGTTCCCGACCATGAAGAGGCCAGACGCATTGCAGAGGTAGGGCCTGATCCTTTCTGGCGCAGCGGCGCGTTCTGGCTGATTGCCGCCAGCTATGTCGGCATCAACATCCCGACATCCGGGATGCTGAGCCAAATGGCGCCGATGATGCTTGAAGAGGGACTGACCTTGGCCCAAGCCGCGTTCGGGATTTCGGCCTATGCTGCCGGGCAGTTTTTCGGTCGACTGGCTTGCGGGTGGTTGCTCGATCGCGTGCATCCGCAGCGCACGGCCTTCTTTTTTACGCTCGTTCCCGCGATCGGCTGCATCATATTGTGGCAGACGCAGAACCATTATGCGGCCGCCTTGTTGGCTGTCGCCGCAATCGGGGTGCAGCAGGGTGCGGAAATTGACCTGGTCGCATATTTCGTGGCCAGCCGTTTCGGCCTTGATCGCTATGGTTCGATTTATGGCTGGACCCAGGTCGCCGGATGGATGGGAACGCTGTGCGGCGTGCTGCTGTTCGGTAAGATTCACGACTGGACCGGCAGCTATTCGCTGTTCCAGGCGGGCGCAGTCGTCTCCTACGTGCTTGCTGCGGTCGCTTTCCTGTTTGTGCGTTTGAATCCTCAGCGCGTTTTCACATAGCTTCCCGGGGCTTCTTCAAGCGCTTTCAGCTTGCCCTGTCCGGGCTGCCGTGCGCCTTTTGCTGTAACCTGCTTGGGCGACTGGGTGGATAGCCAGCTCAGCCAATCGGGCCACCAGCTGCCCTTGGTTTCGGTCGCGCCCTCGATATATTCGTCGAGGCTGGAAACCTTGGGGTCTTCGTTGAGCCAATATTGATATTTACCCTGCGCCGGCGGGTTTACGACGCCTGCTATGTGGCCGCTGCCTGCGAGCACGAAACGCACCGGCCCATTGAAATGGTCGCGGATTTTCCAGACGCTGGCGGCAGGGGCGATATGATCTTCGCGCCCAGCCTGGACATATGTTGGCGTCGTCACCTTGCGCAGGTCAATGGGCGTGCCGAGCGCGGATAGCACACCTGGTTCGACCAGCTTGTTGTCGCGGTAAAGGTCGCACAGATAATCCTTGTGCCATTTCGCGGGCAGGTTGGTAACGTCGCCATTCCAGTGCAACAGGTCGAACGCCGGATATTCCTCGCCTAGCAGGTAATGCTTGTTAATCGTCGACCAAATGAGGTCGTTTCCACGCAGCAGGTTGAAGGTGAGCGCGAGATAGCGCCCATCGAGAAAACCCTGCTGTGACGCGAGCGATTCGATCATCTTCAATTGATGCTCATCGATGAAGTTGAGCAGTTCGCCGCCGCGCGTAAAATCGACCTGTGCCGTGAAGAAGGTCGCGCTTTTAACCTTATCCGCCTCGCCGCGCGCAGCAAGGATTGCCAGCGTCGCGGCTAGGGTGGTGCCCGCAACGCAATAGCCAATGGCGTGCACGCTATCGACGTCCAATGCATCGCGAATGGTGTCAATCGCATCGATCTGCGCCGCGATATAATCGTCCCAGATCACGTCGCGCATTGAGGCATCGGCCGATTTCCACGAAACGACGAATACGGTGATGCCTTGGTCGACACACCATTTGATGAAGCTTTTCTCCGCCGTCAGGTCGAGAATGTAGAAACGATTGATCCAAGGCGGGAAGATAACGAGCGGGGTTTCGAACACCTTCTCGGTCGACGGCGTATATTGCAGCAGTTGGTATAGCGGGGTCTGGTGCACCACCTTGCCGGGGGTGCAGGCGATATTTTCGCCCAGCCGGAACGCTTGCGGATCGGTGTGGGTCAATTGCCCGCGCTGCATGTCGGCCAGCATATGGCTGACGCCGGTCATCAGGCTTTGGCCTTTGGTCTCGATTGCTTTTTCGAGCGCGACCGGATTGGTGAGCGGCGAATTGGCGGGGCTCATAGCCTCGACCACGGTGCGCACGGCAAATTCAAGTTTCGCTTTGTCCGCTTTCGACAGATGCTCCATTTCGTGCGCCGCGCCGATCATATAGTCCGACATCAGCTGATAGCCCTGCCGCATCAGGTCGAAAACCGGATGTTCCCATTGCGGCGCTGCAAAGCGGCGATCCTTCGGATTGACCTTGGCATGACCGGCTTTTGCAAGCGGAGCGAGCACTTCACCCCAGGCATTGAGCGCATGTTTATAGGCGCTCAAAGGGTCCGCCGCACCCGCACCGAAACTTTCTGCCATTTTTGCAAGCTGTTCGGGGTCCATAATGGGCGGGATGTTGGGTGAATCGGCCATGCATGATGCATAACCCAAGCCGGCAAATTGACGAAACAACTATTTATTGTGCAGTGCAACATGGACATTCGATAAAAACTGGCGCATAAGGCGGTTTGATAACTGGAACCCCAATGACATTTGAAAACCTACCCGCGCTTCTTGGCGAAGCGCTTACCGCGCGCGGCTATACCGCGCTTACCCCCGTGCAAACTGCTGTAATCGCCGAAGAAGCCGATGGCCGCGACCTGATCGTTTCGGCGCAAACCGGCTCCGGAAAGACCGTTGCCTTTGGCCTCGCAATGGCACCGCAGATTCTCGATGGCGGGCTGGTCAGCCTTGCGCGCGATCCCGCGGCGTTGATTATCGCCCCCACCCGAGAATTGGCGCTTCAGGTCAGTCGCGAATTGATGTGGCTGTATGGCAAGGCAGGTGTGCGCATTGCCACTTGTGTCGGCGGAATGGATGCATCGAAGGAACGCCGCAACCTGCAAACCGGGCCGCAAATCGTGGTCGGCACGCCGGGGCGTCTGCGTGACCATCTCGAGCGCGGCGCACTGAACCTGTCCGCGCTGAAAGTCGCAGTGCTCGATGAGGCGGACGAGATGCTCGACATGGGCTTCCGTGAAGAGCTGGAAGATATCCTCAACGCGACACCCGAAGGCCGCCGCACCTTGCTGTTCTCGGCCACGATGCCAAAGTCGATTGTCGCGCTCGCAAAACGCTACCAGCATGATGCACTGCGCATTTCGACTGTCGGTGAAGATCGCGGGCATGGAGACATTAGCTATCAGGTCGTCACCGTTGCCCCGCCAGACATTGAAAACGCAGTGGTCAACCTCCTCCGTCTGCATGAAGCCGAAACGGCGATCCTGTTTTGTGCGACGCGTGAGAGCGTCCGTCACCTTTACTCCAAACTGACCAATCGCGGCTTTAATGCGGTGGCGTTGTCGGGTGAGCATAGCCAGAGCGAACGCAATCAGGCATTGCAGGCGCTGCGGGACCGCCGCGCCCGCGTCTGCGTCGCGACCGACGTTGCCGCTCGCGGTATCGACCTTCCGAACTTGTCGCTTGTGATCCACGTCGAATTGCCACGCGATGCCGAAGGATTGCAACACCGTTCAGGCCGTACTGGCCGGGCGGGTAAGAAGGGCACGGCTGTGCTTGTGGTTCCTTACCAGCGCCGCAAGCGGGTCGAATCGATGCTGCGTGGTGCGCGGATCGAGGCGGAATGGATCAAGGTTCCGACCGCGGAAGACATCCGGGCCAAGGACCATGAACGCCTGCTTGAAATGCTATTGGCCCCAGTCGAGGTCGAAGAAGAAGACCGCGCCCTTGGCGCTCGCTTACTTGAGACGATGAGTGCCGAGGATGTGGCCGCAGCGCTCGTCCGTGCCCATCGCGCCAAAATGCCAGCGCCTGAAGAGCTGCTCGATAATGGCAGCGGCGAACGGATGCCGGACAATCGCCGTGCAGGATTCGATGATTCCGTCTGGTTCAAGCTCAACATTGGTCGCCGCAACAATGCCGATCCGAAATGGCTTTTGCCGCTGCTCTGCCGCCGAGGTGGAGTCACGCGCAATGATATTGGCGCGATCCGTATTGCCGCCGATGAAACTTTTGTCGGTATATCGGCTGCTGCGGCAAGGCATTTTGCCAAGGCTGTCGCCCAACGAGGGCATGACGAAGACAATGACGTCGAAATCATCGAGGCTGAGGGTCCGCCGCGTCAGGCTGCGCGTGAGAACAAGCGCAAGGGCCGGGGAAATGAAGCAACGCCGCGTCATGCTCCACGCCCCTTTCAAGGCTCGCGCGGAGACGGTCCGTCAGGCGAAGGCAAACGCCCTTTCCGCAAGGACAAGGCCCCTTCAAAGCATGGCGTGAAGCACAAGACCAAGGGTAACCGACCGCGCTAGGCCGGTTTTTCTGGCAAATCGGTGAAACATCGCGCATGAGGGCGGCTCTCTGACCCATTTATTACAAGGAGCCGCTGGAGTCCGATGTCCGAAGAATTCTACCGCATGAAGCGCTTGCCGCCCTATGTCATCGCTGAAGTCAATGCGATGCGAGCGGCCGCCCGTGCAGCGGGGGAGGACATCATCGACCTTGGCATGGGCAATCCAGACCTGCCACCGCCGCAGCATGTCATCGACAAGCTGGTCGAAGTGGCACAGAAACCCGATGCTCATGGCTATTCGGCATCGAAAGGGATTCCGGGTCTTCGCAAGGCACAAGCCAATTATTATGGCCGCCGCTTTGGTGTCGATGTCGATCCGGAAACCGAAGTTGTCGTCACAATGGGGTCGAAGGAGGGGCTGGCCAGCCTCGCCACCGCGATCACCGCGCCCGGTGATGTCGTGCTCGCACCCAATCCGAGCTATCCGATCCATACCTTTGGATTCATTATCGCTGGTGCGACGATCCGCAGCGTTCCAACCACTCCCGACGAGAATTATTTCCGCGCTCTCGACCGTGCGATGGCCTTTACCGTGCCGCGCCCGTCGATCCTCGTGGTCAATTACCCGTCGAACCCGACCGCTGAAACGGTCGACCTCGCTTTCTATGAGCGGCTTGTTGCCTGGGCCAAGGAGAACAAGGTCTGGGTGCTTTCCGACCTTGCCTATTCGGAGCTTTATTTTGATGGCAAACCGACTGTTTCGATCCTGCAGGTGAAGGGTGCGAAGGATGTCGCGATCGAATTCACCTCGCTGTCGAAAACCTATTCGATGGCTGGCTGGCGCATCGGCTTTGCCGTGGGCAACAAGCAGCTGATTGCGGCGATGACCCGCGTCAAAAGCTATCTCGATTATGGCGCCTTTACGCCCATCCAGGCTGCGGCATGCGCCGCGCTCAACGGCCCGCAAGATATCGTCGAGAAGAACCGCGAGCTGTATCATAAGCGCCGCGATGTGCTGGTGGAGGCCTTTGGCCGCGCTGGTTGGGATATCCCCGCACCGCGCGCTTCGATGTTCGCTTGGGCACCACTACCCCCTGCATTAGCGCATCTCGGCAGCCTCGAATTTTCGAAGCAGCTGCTCACCGAGGCCAAGGTCGCGGTCGCTCCCGGCGTTGGCTATGGCGAGGATGGTGAAGGCTATGTCCGCATTGCGATGGTCGAAAATGAGCACCGCCTGCGTCAGGCCGCGCGCAACATCAAACGCTACCTGCAATCTATGGGCGTGAATACGCCGACACAAGCAAAGGCGATTTAAGCCGATCCCCTCCTGCTTGCGGGAGGAGGATCAAGGCTGCGTCATTTCAATGCTCTGTTTGAATGCCGGATCGATCCGGGCGTAGGTCGCCTGTTCAAAGGCATAGCCTGCGCCGAGTACACGCGCGTCATCCCATGCGGTGCCGATGAAACTGATGCCAATTGGCAAACCCTCGATTGCGCTCATAGGCACCGTCAGGTGCGGATAGCCGGCGACCGCGGGCAATTGGCTGGCACTTGGCCCGGCATATTGATCGCCGTTGACGAGATCGCTCTTCCAGGCGGTTCCCGCCGTCGGCGCAACCAGCAGTTGCACATCATTCTCACGCAGCAGTCTGTCGATGCCTTCGGGCCCGGCGAGGCGCTTTGCCTTTGCAACTGCCTCCAGATATTTTGGATCATCAAGCCCGCCTTTTGATTGAGCCAGATCGAACAGGTCCTGCCCGAACCAGCGTAATTCCCCAGCCTCAGCCTTGTTGAAGGCAATCACTTCAGCAAGTGTGCGGGTTTTGACGCTGCTCGGCGCTTTTGCCAGATAGGCATTCAGGCCTGCCTTGAACTCGGTCATCAAGATTTCGAACTCGGCTTCGCCTAGGCCGTCCAGTCCTTTGCGGGTGTCTGCAATCTCGACGATTTCGGCACCTGCGGCCTTCATCTTCTCCAGCGCGGCATCGAACTGCGCCTTGATCTTTGCATTGTTGCCCACACGATCGCGCATCACGCCAAGGCGCATCCCTTGCAGGGCTTCGCGGCGCAGGTACTCGGAATAGTTGGTCCGCTTATTGTCCGCTTCCGCAGTGGCGGGATCGGCCGGATCGCTGCCTGCCATCACCGTCAACATCAAGGCTGCTTCGCGGACCGATTTGGTCATCGGGCCGGCGGTATCCTGGCTGTGCGAAATCGGGATGATGCGGCTGCGGCTGACCAATCCGACCGTCGGCTTGAACCCGACAATGCCATTGATCGATGAAGGGCAAACGATAGAGCCGTCGGTTTCCGTGCCGATTGTGAGCGGGGCAAGATCCGCTGCGGCCGCAGCGCCGCTTCCTGCGGATGAGCCGCAAGTATTGCGATCAAGAATATGAGGGTTCCGGGTCAATCCACCAACCGCACTCCAGCCGCTGGTCGAATCGCTCGACCGGATATTGGCCCACTCGCTCAAATTGGTCTTGCCGAGGATCACCGCCCCCGCTTCGCGCAAGCGGGCTATGATCGGGGCGTCATGAATGTTGATATTGTCCTTCAGCGCCAGCGAGCCGGCTGTGGTGGCAACCGGGCCTGCGACCTCGATATTATCCTTCACCAATACCGGAATGCCATGGAGCGGACTGCGAACTCGCCCTTGTGCTCGCTCGGCATCCAGCTTGCGCGCCTGTTCGATGGCATCGGGGAAAGTCGCGATTACGGCATTCAATTTGGGGCCCGAGTCGTCGACTGCAGCAATTTTGGAGAGGTAATCGCGGACGATCTGTTCGCTCGTTATTTCGCCTGCAGCCTGTTTCGCCTCCAACAGGCTCGTGTTCGAGTCAAATTGCATGGGCGTGCGCGCCGCCGCCGCGCTGGACAGAAGTAGGGCGACGAGCATCAGCTTTTGTTTGATCATGGCTTATCCCTACCCTTGCTTGACGTTAACGGCAATCTACTTGCCATATCGGTTGCATTCCGCCATCGAAATTTCATGGCAAAGAAAGATTTCGCATTTCGCTATCCCCTCCGCGTACGCTGGGCAGAGACCGACGCGCAAGGTGTTGTCTTCAACGCACGCTATCTCGATTATGCCGATGTCGCGGTAACCGAATATTGGCGCGCCTGCGGTTTGCGGCTGGTCAACCCGGACGAACCGCTCGAATTCCATGTGAAGAAGGCGACTGTCCTGTGGAACGCGCCGATCTTCCCTGATGAGATGATCGAAGTGATGTGCCGCACCACCAAGATGGGGCGCACCAGCATCACAAAGGTCGTCGAAATTCACGGAGCGACCGAAGATGGATCGGATGATTTGCGCGCCGAGGTGGAACTGGTCAGCGTCTTTGTTGACCTGGAAAGCCACCGCCCGATGCCATTTCCCGAATGGATCAAGGATGTGTTCCTTAACTTTGACGCAAAGGCGGAAAATGCGCCCTTGTTGGAGGAGGTCCCGGCAGAATGAGCGCACGCGTCGAATTTTTCTATGACCTGTCCAGCCCGTGGACCTATCTGGCCTTCACCAATTTGTGGCCGATGCTCCAAAGGACGGGCGAGCAGGCGGTGTTGCGCCCCATTCTTGTCGGCGGTGTTTTCAATGCCGTGAACCAATCGGTCTATGCCGCGCGCGAGATGACCGACAATCGCAAGCTAAAGCATAGCTGGAAGGTGCTCAATGATTGGGCCGCGCTGGCGGGTGTGGAGATGAACTTCCCTTCCAAATGGCATCCGGCAAAGAGTGTGAACGCCATGCGGTTTGCCTGTGCGCTCGAAGACGACAAGGATGCGCTTCGTCGTTTTTCCAAAGCGGCGTTTGAAAGCTATTTTGGCCGTCAGGAAAATCTGGACGATGCCGATGTGCTGGCGGCGGTAGCCGACAGCATTGGCCTGGATGGCGCGGCATTGAAGGCCGCTACCCAAAGCGACGAAGTCAAAGCCCGCTTGCGCACCAACACCGAAGAAGTGATCGCGCGCGGCGGCTATGGATCGCCTTCGATCTTCGTCGACGGCACCGACATGTATTTTGGCAATGATCAGCTGCCCTTGGTTGAGGCAGCTTTACGGAGAGGAAAGCCATGAACGACCGTATTTCAATCACCATGCTGGAAGATGGCATTGCCGATGTCCGCATGACCCGTGTTGATAAGATGAACGCCCTTGATGGTGCGCAATGGAATGCGCTGGTCGAGGCGATTGACCAATTGAAAGCAACCCCGGGGCTGCGCGTGGTCGTCCTGTCTGGCGAGGGGCGCGCATTTTGCGCAGGCCTCGACCTGTCGAGCCTGCAAGGCGAACGCGATCCGGGTGCGAGCAGCGCTGGAGGTACCCTTGCCGATCGCACGAAAGGCATTTCAAACAACGCGCAATATGCCGCTTATGGCTGGCGCGAATTGCCGGTACCGGTGATCGCCGCTGTGCATGGCGTCGCTTTCGGGGCGGGCAGCCAGATCATGGCAGGGGCGGATATCCGCATTGTTCATCCCGATACGCGCATTGCGATCATGGAAATGAAATGGGGTCTTGTTCCCGATGTTGGCGGCATGCCGTTGTGGCGCACGCAGGTGGCCGATGATGTGCTGCGCGAAATGATCTACACCAATCGCGAATTCAACGGCGTAGAGGCCAAGGAAATGGGTTTTGCCACCCATGTTTCGGACGATCCGCATGCCAAGGCAATGGAATTGGCGCGGGTGATCGCAAACAAGAACCCGCACGCCATTCGTGGTGCGAAACGCATGTGTAACGCGCTGGCCACTGCAAGCGATGCCGAGTTGCTGCAGATGGAGAGCGATGAGCAGTTGAAGGTCATACGCACGCCAAACCAGATGGAGGCGGTGATGTCCGAAATGCAGAAGCGAAAGCCAAATTTCGCGGACTGACTATAAATTCCCCTCCTTTAAGCGGGAGGGGAGAATTTATTCCGCAGGCTTGGCCATCATCTCTTCGAGTTCAGCGACGAGTTCGGATCGCAGAAGCTTGGCCTCGTTATCGGTGCGACAGACTATCACGCTGTCGCAAGTGCCGATGCACTGACCGTTCTGGAACATCGCCTGGACGACCACCCAGCTTGAATTGCCGATGCGGCCAATGCCCGAGCCGATTGTTACAGGCGCGGGGAAGTTACCTTCGCGCAGATAATTGATTTCAACCGACGCGACCATTGTGCGTTCGTTATCCGGCCGGTCGGCCCATGGCCGGGCCTTACGGTGCAGCTGGACACGGGCATTCTCGAACAGCGACGCGAACGCCACATTGTTGAGATGCCCGTTGATATCCATGTCCTGAAAGCGCGTGTCGCTTTCAAGGATGATGGGGTAGGCGGCCAGGTTCAGCCGCCACCCTTCGGGTTTCGCCATTAGAGCTTGCGCCCGATCAGTTCTTTCATGATCTCGCTCGTGCCGCCAAAGATGCGGGTCACGCGCGCGCCACGGAACTGCTTGGCAATCGGATATTCGTTCATGAAGCCAGCGCCGCCATGGAGCTGGAGGCACTTGTCGACAACTTCGCCCTGCAGTTCGGTGTGCCAAAGCTTGGCAGCCGAGGCCTCTTCGGGGGTCAGCTCTTTCTTCATATGGCGGGCCAGTGCCCAATCGATATGCGCCCAGCCGACCTGTAGCTTGGTCTTCAGGTCAGCAAGCACGAAACGTGTGTTCTGGAAATCGAGGATAGGTTTGCCAAATGCCTTGCGCTCGCGCACGAACTCGACGGTCTGGTCAAAGCTGCGTTGGGCCGCCGTCTGCGCGCCGATGGCGATCGACAGGCGTTCCTGCGGCAACTCGGTCATAAGGTAGATGAAGCCCATGCCTTCCTGACCAAGGCAGTTGGTGATCGGAACGCGTACGTCTTCGAAGAAAAGCTCTGACGTGTCAGCGGCATCGAGGCCGATCTTGTCGAGGTTGCGGCCGCGCTTGAAGCCTTCGCGATCAGCTTCGACGAGGACGATCGACACGCCCTTATAGGCGGGGTTCGCATCGGGATCGGTCTTGCAGCAGACGAGGATCAGGTCAGCATTCTGGCCGTTGGTGATATAGGTCTTGGCGCCGTTGATGACATAATGGTTGCCATCCTTCTTCGCGGTGGTGCGCATGCCCTGGAGGTCCGAACCGGTGCCCGGTTCAGTCATCGCAATCGCAGTGATGACTTCGCCCGAAACCATCTTGGGCAGCCACTGCTTCTTCTGCTCTTCAGAACCATATTGGATGATATAGTTGGCAACGATATCAGTCTGCAGCGAGAAGCCGGTGGCGACATCGGTGTTATAGCCGAATTCCTCGTTGATGATCGCGTTGTAACCGAAGTCGAGGCCGAGCCCGCCAAATTCCTCGGGAACTGTCGGGCACAGCAGGCCAAGCTCGCCAGCCTTGGGCCAAACTTCGCGCGGGACGAGGCCGTTTGCATCCCACTTATCTGCGTTGGGCTCGATCTCTTTGGCAACAAACTGGCGGACCGTCGAGCGGAAGGCCTCATGATCTTCGTTATAAACGGTGCGGTGCAGTGCATCGAGCGACATGGCAGGATTCTCCTAATGCTGTTCTGGCAGCCAGAAACAGCAAGTTTACGCAAGCGTCAAGCAGGAATTTAACCGTATGATTAAACCGGCTCGCCAGCCTCGCGGGCACGCTCGACCAGGGTGCGTTCTGCAGTCGGAACCATGCGGTAAGCTGCGATCAGCAGCCCGAGCGCAATCGGCGCGACGCCAATGAGCGACAAAATGCCAAAGCGCAGGTCACCGACCAGCTTGCCATCAACCATAGTGCCGGCAAGGTCAGAAATCTGCCCGACCATATAGGGACCGAAGGACAGGCCGACCAACGTGGTGCCAAGGAAGAAGGCCGCCGTTGCGGTGCCGCGCATGCGGGGGAGAACCAGATCCTGCGTCGTTGCCGCAGCGGCGCCCAGCGCAGTCGCGCCCAACATGCCGGCGACAAAGTTCATGACGTAGAACAGCGTTGCATCTTCAGTTGTATAGCCGATCCAGATCGGGATGATCGGACCGACTACGCCGAGGATGATCATCAGGATGCGGCCAGCGGGATTCTTCATCCGCAGCGCATCGGCCATGCGCCCGCCGATGATGACGCCAAGGAATCCGCTTAATGCGCCATTGGCTCCAAGAATGAACGCCAATTCCGCCTTGGGAAGTTTCAGGATGATTTCGGCATAAGGCGCGGACCAGAAGCTCAGCGCGTACGCGGCGAGCGAGACAAGGCCATAGCCCAGTGTGGTGCAAATGAAGGCGGGCGTACCCCAGATCAGCTTGAAGGTGGCTGGATCGCTCGCTCGCAGCGCCGAGGCCCATGAGAATACGGCATAATAGCCAAAGCCGACTGCCGACCATTGTGGCAAATTGCCCGTCAATTTGATCATCCACCAAGAGAATGCGGCGATGGCTGCGCCCGTTGCGATGTTGATCAGGAAAGCTGCCGGACCACGTTTCCATGCGCCCCAGATGGTGAAGGGTGGCACGATCATCGACAGGTCCTTGGCGAAGGCGCGGAAGGGTGTCGGCGAACTTTCGGCTGCCACGCCATCCATCGCACCGCGAACCGGCTCACGAAGCGACGCTACCCAAAGCGCAAGCAAAACGCCGGGAATGCCCACGGCAAGGAAGGCCGCTTGCCAGCCGACCAGCCCCAAAGGCGCATTTGTCGGATAGGCTTCGTTCCATGCCTGCACGATCATCGCGCCGATAAACAGCGATACGCCACCGCCAAGATAAAGGCCCGACGAATAGATGGCGAGCGCCGTCGCTCGCTGACGCTTAGGGAAATAGTCTGAAATCAGCGAATAAGCGGTGGGACTTGCGGTCGCTTCACCAACGCCAACGCCCATGCGCGCCAAAGTCAGCTCGACTTGGTTGCGTGCGAAGCCCGATAGCGCCGTCATCAACGACCAAAGCGCCAGCCCTATCGAAAGCAGTCTTACGCGGTTCCAGTTATCCGCCAACCGGCCCAGTGGGATGCCGAACAGGGCATAGAAAACGGCAAATGCCGCGCCACCCAGAAATCCCATTTCGGAATCGGTCAGGCCGAGATCGGCCTTGATGTCGACCGCAAGGATGCTGACGATCTGCCGGTCGATGAAGTTCAGGATGTAAACAATGACAAGGACAAAAAGGACGTACCAGCTATAGCCGGTAGCTGACTTTTCCCCTTGGGCGTTGGCGTTTCCAATCGACTCCCCATCGCTTGTTGCGCTCAACGTCATTCTCCTCTTCTTGTCTCTCAGTCGGGCCTTGGGCTAGCAGAGGATATGCAAAGCGCAAGCGGGTAAAGGATTGGTGATGGCAATTTCGGTGTTAATGGTCTGCCTCGGCAATATCTGCCGCTCGCCCCTGGCGGAGGCGGCGCTGCGGTACCATGCCGAACGGATTGGGCTCGATGTCATCGTCGATTCCGCGGGAACCGGCGATTGGCATGTCGGCCACCCGCCCGATCGCCGTGCGCAAGAGGTTGCCAAGCGGCTTGGCAGGATCGACATCAGCAGGCTGCGCGCACGCCAGGTGCTTCATGATGATTTCCATCGCTTCGACCATATCGTCGTGATGGATCGCTCCAATTTGCAAAATGTGAAGGCTCTGGCGCCCCAAACGGGCACGGCCCGCCTGTCGATGTTGCTCGATCATTTGCCGGGGCGCGAGGGCGATGCGGTCGCTGACCCATATTATGGCGATATAGCTGATTTCGAGGCCTGCTGGCGCGAGGTTGAGGCAGCGACGCACGCGCTTGCCACGCGATTGGCGCAGGACATGGAGTAAGGCCTAAACGGGTATTGCTTTCACCGACAGCGGCTGACAGCATCGCGGGCATAGAGGAGCAGGAGGATTAATTTGCCAGATATCGCCGCCATAGCCGCAAAGGTGCGTTCACAAGCGGATCTGCTTCCTGCGCTGTATGGCCAGATCAATTTCGACACTCCGCCTGAACGTTTTGCCGACGGCCAAGATGACCGCACAGAATTGTCTGAGGTAAAAGGCAAAAAGCGCGCGGAATATCTGGCAGATACCGAACTCGTTGCACGCATCCGCGAATATAGCATGCTGGGCGACATCACTGGTGATGCCTATGCCGCGCTTATTCCGCAATATGGCTTTCGCCGGCTGGTCGATATGCTGATCGAAGCATGCGACAAAGGTGTCGAAGTGGTAGAAGGTGCACCTGCCGAACTGGTCGCGCTCATCGCCGAGATGGAACGCATTCCTGATTGGCTCGACATGCGATTGGTGGAGCAGGGCGCAAAAGCAGAGCGCAATTCGGCTGCAAACATCTCACCCTTCGCCATTCGCGGCGCATTCATCGCGACCTTCCTCAACAAATATTCGGCGCTGCCCATGGCGCTCACTGGCACGCTGAGCCATGCGACTGCAGCGAAACGTGTCAAAGAGACAGCGACATTCTTCACAACCACGGTGCTGCCTGGTGCGCTGAAGCGCTTTGGTCCCGGGTTCAAGGCGGCGGCTATGGTGCGGCTGATGCATTCGATGGTGCGGGTGAATGTCCTTTCCCGGCCCGGCATGTGGGATTCAAAGGTTTATGGCATCCCGATCCCGCAACTCGACCAGATGCCTGCCGGACTGATCCCGATCTATTTCATGTCCGAAAAGGTGCTGGGGCAGGGGCGGACGACATTTACACCCGAAGAACGCGCAAAGGTCGAACTGGCACGCTATCGCTGTTACCTGCTGGGGCTTCCCGAAGACCTGCTCGCGGATAATCCGACTGATATTGTCCGTATCTGGTGCACGCGCAGTGCAACGCTGCGCTATGAATATGATGACGCAATTTGTGGCGGCTTGCTCCGGGCAACGATGGAGGCGGAGCTTAGCAAGGATCGTTCGCTGCCCGGTCGTGTCTTCCGTCGGCTCGAACGTTCTTTTTCGCGTGTCTTTTTTGTAAATACCTTCCTGAAGGGTGACGAAGCTGCGGCAGCGCAGGTTGGTGTGCCGCTCGATGGCCGTGACAAAGCACTCTATGCTGCGACGATGGCGGCGATCCTTGGCCAGACGCTGGGCCACAAGATCGCCTCGCGCCTGCCGGTACTCGGAGAGGTCGCCGACCAAATGCTGGTTTCGCGTTTGCGGCGGCAATTGGCAGACTATGGCCATGCCGAATTTACCACCGACGCCGCGAAATACCGCCCCGCAACCAGTTGAGGCCATGCAACTGCTAAGCTGTTGGCAAAAAACGGGCCAGGGCGAGTCCGGTTTCGCTTGAAATTGGAGCGATTTCATCCAATATTACCGACTTAGGCGGCTATGGTGCCGCTTTTTTGAGGAGACGTTTGAAATGGCTGAATGGTCTGATCCGCGGGTAACGCAAACCGGCGCGGGCGTTACCATTGATGGCAAGCCGATTGCTTCCGCGGCAGTCGACGCCGGGCTGCGTGCCCACATGCTCAAGGTTTACAATTACATGGCATCGGGCGTGTTGCTGACCGGCATCGTCGCTTTGCTCTTCGCAAACAGCGGTATGGCCGCACAAGTGATGGCAACCCCACTGCGGTGGTTGATCATCCTGTCGCCGCTCGCCTTCATCATGGTGATGAGCTTTGGCATCAACAAGCTGTCGACCGGCGCATTGCAGGCGATGTTCTGGGCCTTCGCCACGGTGATGGGCCTGTCGATGTCGACGATTTTCCTTGTCTATACCGGCCAGTCAATCGCCACGACCTTCTTCGTGACGGCGGTTTCGTTCCTGTCGCTCAGCCTCTGGGGTTACACCACCAAGAAGGACCTGACCGGTTGGGGCAGCTTCCTGATCATGGGCGTTGTCGGCTTGCTGCTTGCCTCGATCGTCAACATTTTCCTGGGATCGAGCACCTTGCAGATGGTGGTCAGCTTCTTGGGCGTCCTGATCTTCGCAGGGCTTACCGCTTATGACACCCAGCGCATAAAGAGCGAGTATTTCTATTATCGCGGCCACGAAGCGCTTGGAAAGATTGCCATCATGGCAGCGCTGAACCTGTATCTCGATTTCGTGAACATGTTCCAGTTCCTGCTGAGCTTCCTTGGCAACCGCGAATAAGCGTCACAAACATTTGGACAAAGGCCCGGCGGGAAACCGCTGGGCCTTTTTCTTTGTGCAGTTCGACGATGAACACTTTATTTCCTGCCGTTAATCGTGTTGACAGACAGCATCGAATAATCTGGTCGCCGGGAGTGATTTGCATATGAAAAATACGGTGAGGGGAGCGCTAATTTCTGGTCTGGTCTTGGCTGTCGCAGCCTGTGCACCGGCCCCCAAGCCGATTGTTGTTGCTCCAAAGCCGGTTGTCGTCCCGCCTGCTCCCGTCATTCCACCAATGCCGCTTCCACCGGGCGGAGCCGCGGTCACCATGAAAGTTCCGCCGCTTGGCATTGATGGTGTTCGCACCACGCCCAATCGTGGTTTATCGCGCGAAGAGAATATCTGGCACTTGCGTTCGGGGTTGAACGTTGCCGCGCTGAACTGCCAAGGCCCGGTCTGGGGCGAGATTGCCCAGAATTACAACCGCTACCTTCAGGTCCACAAGAGCCGTTTGGCGCAGACCAACAAAGCGGTCGATTCCGAATATGTGAAACGTTTCCCTGGGCAGAATGGCCTGCGCGTTCGCGACACCCGGATGACCGACCTCTACAACTACTTCGCGCTTCCCCCGGTGCGGGCCGAATTCTGCGACAGGTCGCTAGCGAAATCGCGCGAAATCCTTGCCATTCCCTCGACGGCGCTGCCTGAATACTCATTTGGCGCGCTGGCAGATCTCGATGCGGTGTTCATCAACTTCTTCAACGCCTTTGAGAAGTACAAGGTGGATATTGCGGAATGGAATGCCCGTTACGGCCCGCAACCGCTGACGGCTCCTGCGCCAGTAGCTGCGGCTGGGTCCCCCGCCAGCGGGAAATAGGTGCGCCGTTGGGCGTCGGCTAAGCCGACATGCGATCGATCAGGCCATCTGGATATAATCGCGCATTGCAGTGGCTTCTGCCTCGATGCGTTCGATCCGGTATTTGACGAGATCGCCGATCGAAACAAAGCCCGAAATCCGATTCCCATCAACCACCGGCAAATGCCGGATCCGACGCCTTGTCATCAATGAAAGCGCCGAAAGGACGGGAGTATCCGACGATACGGTGATGGCAGGTGCCGTCATCACATCGGCCACGCGTTTCTGTAATATGGAAGCGCCATGCGATGCCAGCCCGTAGATCATGTCGCGTTCGGAGAAGATCCCGATTACGCGCCCATTGTCGATTACCGGCAATGCGCCAATTCGCTTTTCAGCGAGTCGCGTCGCCACTGTTTCGACCAGTTCATCTGGAGATGCTGAGAAAACCGTGCCTTCGCGGCCCTGCAGGATGATTGCAATCGTCATCGCCTTCCTCCCATTCGACTTGCCCACACCGTTTACATAGCATAGACGCGCCAAAGGATAAAATGACTCGCCCCTCCCGCCTTGATAATCCGGAATATGCCGCCTTTGCCTGGGCCCGCTATCGCAGGTTGATGGGCTGGATGTTCCTGTTCACGCTGATCATCACCAGCGGGGCGCTCTACTTTTTCTGGCGCGAAAATGGTTTCGTCTCGATCCACTTCTACATCGCTACAGCCGCCGGCATCATCTTCTCGGTGATGTTGATGTGTGCGCTGATGGGACTGGTATTCCTCTCAAGCGGTACCGGACATGACGAGTCAATCGAAGACCCGTTTGCCGACCTTGCCGACGATGACGATGACGCAGGCCGTCCATAACCTGCCCGTACGGGGCGATCCGATTTTACGGGTCGTTCCGCGCCCCGCCGATATCAACGCCAACGGCCATATCTTTGGCGGCTGGGTGCTTGCGCAGATGGATATTGCCGGTGGCATTGTCGCTGGCCGGATTGCCGAAGGGCCCTGTGCCACGGTCGCTATCGAAAAGATGGAATTCATCGCGCCAATCCTGCTCCGCGATATCATATCGGTTTATGCCTCGCTCGAACGGCGTGGACGCACTTCGATGGCCATCCGGATAGAGGTTGTTGCAACGCGCGATCGCGGCGAACAGGAAGTGAAGGTGACCGAAGGTCTGTTCACCTTCGTCGCGCTCGATGAACAGCACCGGCCCCGTCCGCTGCCCAGCACGGATTGACCCGGGGCGACGCCTCAGGCGCCGAGCAATTGGTCTTCGACCTCTTTCCGATATGCTGCGGAAACCGGGATGATCGAGCCGTCCTTCATCAATAACTCGATCTTCCGGCCCTGTTTGTTAAGTCGCGTGACGGCATTACGGGCTACCCACCATGAACGGTGTACCTGCATCCCTTCATAGTCGGACAGTTCGTTCAAGGCATCGCGAAAGCGTATGAGGATCAGGCCAGTGCCGCTGGCAGTGGTCGCTCGCAGATAATGGTCTTCCATCTGCAGATAGAGCAAATCGGCACCAAGATGGTCGGGAAGGCGTGATAAAAAGCGGATGCCGGCGAGTTGCTTTTTCTTGCTTTCGGTCGGCAGCCCGTCGAGCGCGATGATAAAAAAGGAATTCACGCCAATTGCGAACAGGTTGATCGCTGTCAGCTGCGAAAACAGCTGCATCATGCCCGCAACATCGCGTGAAACCGAAGGCGGTAATTGACCATTGCCCATTCGGGCTGCTGCCAAAGACCAGCCCCAATGTTCGATTGCATGCACAACGAAGGTCATTGGAATGGTGGCGAAGAGGACGCAGCCTATTATGCCGCTCCACCGGCTAAAGTCATCAAATGCTCCGGTCGAGCGGATAATCCGTGCGGTCATCGGCATCATCGCCATCCCGAAAATTGAAAGCACCGAGAACCAGTAACTCAATCTTACGAGCGGTTGTTCGGGGAACATGCCGAACGGCACGACCAGTACCAGCAGCAAAGCGATCAAAAGATATTGCGCTAGGTGCCGAAGCTGGTGTTTCCAATCGAGTGAGCACCAGTAATTGAGAAAAGCCTGCAATGTCATCGGCCTACCCCCGTTTGGCGAGCTGTTATCACGGGTGGCGGACGCCAGCAAGGCGGTTAACCAGAGGACATGCTTGTTCGCGTAACGTGAATTGGTCGCTGTCGTTCGCGAACGAAAACGTCACTTTCGCGAATTCGCGATTGAGTACGTGGAATCGAACGGGTAAATATGCTTACGACGCAAGCCTTTGTTGGCGGGCGCCTATTTTTCGATTTGAGAGTCGATTAACTTGAAGCGGGCGGAAACACTTCCCCCGCTTCAATTTTTTTCAAGCTCCAGTTCGTAATAGAGCGTTGCCTCTCCATTAGCAGCGATTGTTGCTTTCCAGGTCGGAATTCCGTCGACCTTGGCGATGTGTTTCGGCTTTCCGCGCAACTCGAACGGGATTTCGACTTCGACATTTACCGGCTCGCTACGGGCGTTGGTAATGTCGACTTTGAAACGCTGCTTCTCGACGGTTTCGCTCATCCGGGTAACCGCGTAGCGGACATCGGAGGAGCGCCCGACTACCATTTCGATATCGTCGCCCACGGCGCGATTACTCAATGTCGATTGCCCGGCTAGCAGAGGGCCATAATTGCTGTCTTCGAACAACATCACTTGGCCCGAAGGCATAGGAAGCCCCAGCCCCTTCTCCTTGCGGTTGGAACTGCGGAAAAGGATCGACATTGGCATGCTCGCTCCGTCGTCCCTACCATATTCATCGACCCTTACCGTATAGATGCGATCAAAGGCTGCGCCGGGCTTCACGATCATCGCGACCTGTTTCTGGCCTTTGGCATTCACGGTTACCGGCTCGGGCACACGATACAGTTTCAAGTCCCCCAGATCTTCCTGATCGGCGACCATCACCGCGACAGGAGCAGCCATTTCCGCGCGCGCCATCCTTTGCCCGGTCACGACGATATTCTCGTCCGCATAGGCAGCCATCGCAACCGGGGTAGGGGGTGCCGGCGGAGGCGGGATATCGACAATGAATCCGGGGTTGAAAGGCACCTGGTGCGTGCGTTGCTGGGGCCAGCATGCCAGGCTAAGGCCGCCGCCCACTGGCCGCGCCTGTTCAGGGCGGCGTTCGCGATTGGGTTCGCCCGCAATCGCCATCATATTTGCGTTCTGAAAACTCTGGTTGCCGCCATTGGCCAGCGTCAACCAGGCAAACAGATCAATCTTGTTCTTGCCAATCGCTTTGTCGTCGCCCGGCTTGGCATGGGCGACATAATTGGCCTGCCAATCGAATCCCGACGCCATATAGGTCAATGTCAGCTTGAATGTGGTCGCTTCGTTCGATTGTGTGATCACCGACAAGGTTGGCTTTGCTGAAAGGTTCTGCGGCACGCCGCCAAATTGCATCCGTTCGGGCAGCCCGGTGCACCGCAGTGCTTGATAGCCTTCTGCTGTTTGCAGGATAACCCCGCCTTGAGGGCCAGCCGTGATTATTGCCTTTTGCTCCCTTGTCACACCTGTGGACCTGTTGGTGCGAAGCAAGGTAACTTCCCGCTTGAGGAAGGCATCGACCAAACCAGAGGGGGAGAGGAGCCGCGCATCGCGGTTCTTTTCCCTAACGCCCTGTGGAAGCCCGGTGACAATTGCGCTTTCGGGAAACATGCCTTCAGCCACGCCTTCGAAGCGTATGACACTCTCACCTGCCGGAATGGAGATCTTACGCGTTTCGGTTATCAGCGCATAGCCACGTGGCCAGTTGGGATCGATCGGACGATCACCACGATCCTGCGCGCGATACACCGTCAGCGAAACGCTTTCAGGTGCATCCGACACAATGATGGACTGCGCTGCGACTGGCGTCGCAGCGTAAATCCACACAAGGGCAAGCAGGGCCCGCATGGCAGACGTCAATAACGGCTATCGAAGGTCGCGGTGAGCGTCGCCTTGCCGTTGGCGGGCACGGCTACGCTCCATTCAACACGATCTGCCGAAACGCGTTTGCCTTCCTGGCTTTGCGCGATGATCGCTACATCGCCCCATAGGCCTTCCTGTCCCAGATCGACGGTTACCGGTTCGTTCCGCGCGTTGGTGAATTCATAGCGCATCTTGGTTTGCCAGCGGCTGGATGAAAGGCGGTTGCGTTCTTCGACGACCGTTTTCACTTTTACGTCAAAGGCATCGCCGGTGCGGATCGACATGGCGCTACCCATGGGCGTTGCCTCGATCATGCTTTCGCCGATGAATTGCGGATCGCCGCGCTTGTCACGCATATAAACGCGCATCGTGCCGGCGGGTAGTTGGTCGCCAAGCCCGCCACTGCGCGACGTCGAGAATTTCAGGACCGACGAGGCGCTTGCTGCATCATTGGTCGCCAGCCAACCATTGTTGAACTCATAGGCTTTGCGTGCGGGCGCCGCCTTCACATCGAGAAAGCTGACCTGTTTTTGCTGGGCATTGGCGATCGTTGTCCGTTCGGCGAGCGGATAAAGATAATAATCTCCCAACCGCTCACGATCGCTGCTTTCAGTACCTGGCTGGTCAATCGTGCCGGTCGAAGGATTCCATGGCGTTGTATAGTTTCGCCGTCCACCGCCGCCATTCGGGTTGCCTGCGATGAGCAGCACATTGGCATTGCTGTAATCGGTGCCGGTATTGTTGGTCAGCGTAACCCAGCCCTGCACGTCGATCGTTTGCTTGGCATCATCGAACAGGGTCACATAATCCGAATTCCATCCAAGGCCGGGGGTCAGGTAGGTCAGCGTCGTGGGGGTTACGCCGCCCTTTGCTTCCAAAGTCACCGACAGCGTCGGGCGTGCACGCAAATTGGGCGGAACCTTGTCGAAAATCACACGAACGGGCAGTCCGTCGTCGCGCAGCACCTCAATCGTATTGCCAACTTGCAAGACCACACCGCCATTCGCCGCGAGTACTTTCGCGGGTACGCGGACCTCGGCACCCGTCGCGGGATTGGTTCGGATCAGGGTAACATTCTGGCCAACCGCCTTTTCCATCAGTTTCGCCGGCGTCAACAGGTCATAATCGAAATTCTGTTCGACTATTCCGATGCCGGGGCCGGTGAGCGTAACCGTCTCAGCGCGTATCTGGGCTGAAACGTCGGGAAATTCCTGTTTCGACCGGCCAGCAGGCATGGTCAGGCGTCGCGTATCCTGGATCAGGCTTTGACCATTCTGGTAGATGGTGACGGCGACGTCACCCTGCGCGGTTGCGCCGCCCGGTACGGCTACCGAAGTTGCATCCTGGGCGAGGATAGGTGCCGCCAGCGCCCCCCCTGCAAGCAAGAGCCAAGCTGCACGCATAATCCTACTCCCCCGATAGTGGTCGCTATCAGGTGGCGTAATTTTCACAACATGACCAGAGCCTTAATGGCTGGACAAGCGAGGAAGAGAGCAGCCTTATTCGGCTGCTACTGTTTCATCCTCTGCTGACTTCGGCTTGCGAGCGCGGGGCTTGCGAGCCGGCTTGGCTTCTGCCTCAACCTCGTCATTTGCAGCGCCAATTGCGGGTGGCAGCACGGCGAGGTCGAGCCCCCCGTCGCTTGCTTCGCCTTCATCACGCTGCTGCTGCGGACGATCGTTGCGATCATAGCGGTCATTACGATCGCGGCGGTTGCGGTTGCGATCATTGCGATCGTTACGGTCGTTTCGGTCACGACGATCATTGCGCTGCTGCGGACGGCGCTCTTCGCGCTCTTCGCCCTCGTCACTTTCTTCGTTGAGGTTATCGGTATCCACCGCGTCATCCTCACCGGTTTCGGTCTCGCGATCTTCATCGCGCCATTCGCCGCCTTCGCGGTCATCATTGCGCCATTCGTTGCGCTGCGGGCGGTTTTCTTCCTGGCGGCTGCGGAAATCGGCGAGCACGCGGAAATAATGGTCAGCAAACTGATGATAATATTCGGCCTGCACCCGGTCGCCATTCAGCTGGGCATCCTGTGCCAGCTTCTTGTACTTTTCCAGCATCTGCGCGGCGTTACCGCGCGCACGATTGTCGATGCGATTCTGGTGATCGTAACCGTTGCGATTGGCATTTTGCGCGCGATTATTGCCCCGGCCGCGACGGCGGCTGGTCTGTCGGTTATTCATAAAGACTGACCTGTCCTTTAATAAAGCAACCCAATTTCCGAGTGTTATGGCCTCAACGCGACCGCCCTGTGCGGTCCCCCTCAAAATCGTCGATGCGTTGGGGCAGCTTCCCAAAAAGGGCCGGTATCCGGCCACATCGCTGTGAAGCTAGGGATGCCGTAGCCCGACTATCCAGCGAATCCAAGCAAAAATTATCAACTTGCTGGATTCACCATGCTTATCGCACGGACAATCCCGGCAAGGTCGCGATGCGGTTCGGCGGCATATCCGTTTTGTTGTGCCAATCGCATGACCGCTAAATCCTGCCCTTTTCCGATTTCGAATATTGCGATGCCGGCAGCGGACAGGACTTCGGACAATTGCGGGATCAAGATATTATATTCTTCCATTCCGTCGACCCCAGCAAACAGAGCAGAGGCAGGTTCATGGCCGCGGACCTGCGGTGCCAAGTCCGCATCCAATTCAACATAGGGTGGATTGCACAAAATGAGGTCGAATCTACCCAGATCGGCCGCCCATTCGTCATCCCGCCAGCTGCGGTGCAGGAAATTCGCCCTTTCACCAAATCCAAGCCGTTCCGAATTGCCCTTCGCAACAGTAAGTGCTCGCTCGCTTGTGTCGATCGCCACACCTTCGGCTGTTTGAAACACGGACAAAGCGGCTAGGAGCAGCGCGCCCGAACCCGTCCCGAGATCAAGGATGCGAGTGGGGGGCAGTTTGTCGCTGAAATAGGCTATTGAAGCCTCGATCAGCGTTTCACTGTCACCGCGCGGGATCAGCGTATCGGGGGTAACCGCCAGAGTGATATCCCAAAATTCCTGATAGCCACGGATATAGGCGACCGGTTCGTGCGCCAAACGTCGTTCAAGAAACGCGGCAAAGCTGGCCGGTACATCCAGACCGCGGGCGCGCAACAGCATGTCGTTGCGGCTGATGCCAAGTGCATGCGCCATCAACAATTCGGCATCGAGCCGGGGCGTTTCGCTGACTGCCCCAAGCTTATGTGTCGCTGCCACCAGTTGTTGTGAAACCGAAATGCTCAATGATCTGGCCTTATGAACCCCATGTGCGCCCGATAGCGCGAAAAGATTTGCCCAGCTATGGCGAAGCGCATGCAATCCCGATTCGATTTCAAAATCAATGCGACCGACGGAAAAGCCCGCACCGGCAGCATCCAGATGCTGCGCGGTGAAATCCGTACGCCTGCTTTCATGCCCGTCGGCACCGCCGCCACGGTTAAGGCTATGCGACCCGCCGAAGTGCGCGCCACCGGTGCGGACATCATATTAGGCAATACCTATCATTTGATGCTTCGGCCAACTGCAGAGCGGATGGCGCGTTTAGGCGGCTTGCACAAATTCATGGGATGGGACCGGCCGATCCTGACCGACAGCGGCGGCTATCAAGTGATGAGCCTGTCGAGCCTTCGCAAGATAACCGAGGAGGGCGTGACCTTCCAAAGCCATCTCGACGGATCGCGGCATATGCTGTCACCCGAGCGATCGATGGAAATCCAGCGCTTGCTGGGTTCGGATATCGTGATGGCGTTCGACGAATGCCCTGCCAATGGTGTGTCGCGCGAAGAGGCGGCGAAATCGATGGCGCTGTCGATGCGCTGGGCAAAACGCAGCCGCGACGGTTTCGACAGCGGCGGTGAGCATGCCGAGCGCGCGGCGCTGTTTGGAATCCAGCAGGGGTCGCTCGATGAAAAGCTGCGCAAGGAAAGTGCGGATGCCCTGATCGATATCGGTTTTGATGGCTATGCCGTGGGCGGCCTTGCCGTGGGTGAGGGGCAGGAGGCGATGTTTGGTTGCCTTGATTATGCACCCGACATGCTTCCAACTGACAGGCCGCGATACCTGATGGGTGTGGGCAAACCCGACGATCTGGTTGGGGCGGTTGAGCGCGGCATCGACATGTTCGATTGCGTGTTGCCGACTCGCAGCGGCCGCAACGGGCAGGCTTTTACCTGGAACGGCCCGGTCAATATCCGCAACGCCAAACATGCCGAGGACCAGGGCCCGCTCGACGAACGTTGCGATTGCCCGGTTTGCACGACATGGAGCCGCGCCTATCTCCACCACCTAGTCCGCTCGGGCGAGATTTTGGGGGCGATGCTGATGACGCAGCACAACCTGCATTTCTACCAGAGCCTGATGGCCGGGATGCGCGCCGCGATAGCCGAAGGCCGGTTCGCGGCATTCGCGGCTGATTTCCGGAGGGATTATCTGCGGAAATGAGAGAAGTTGCTGCTGCCCTTTCGCGTGCTGAGGGAAACAGCCCGTTTTTGTGCCAGCTGATTGAGCGGCAACCGGATCTGGTAGCGGTAATCAAATCCGGGGATTTCGACGCTGCTTTGGCGCAATCGCTGGCGATTGAATGCGAAAATGATCCAGCCGCTACGCTGCGCCAGCAACGACAGGCAGTGGCGCTGGTTACGGCGATTGCCGATCTGGCTGGCGTTTGGGACTTGGCGCGCGTTACGCGCATCCTTTCCGATTTCGCTGACAGCGCGCTTGATACTGCGATTGCGGCTGCCTTTGCCGAGCGCGTGCCCGACGCATCCGTGCAGGGATTTGCGGTGATAGGCCTTGGCAAGCATGGCGGCCAGGAACTCAACTATTCGTCCGATATCGATCCCATCTTCCTCTATGACCCCGAAATATTGCCGCACCGCGAACGCGAGGATGTGGCCGATAGCGCGGTCCGCATTGGGCGTCGCGTAATCGAACTTCTCTCCGCGCGTGACGAAAATGGTTATGTCTTCCGCGTCGACATGCGGCTGCGACCCTCGCCCGAGGTGACGCCGATTACCATCCCGGTCGAAGCGGCGATCAGCTATTATGAGTCGAGCGCGCTGGCATGGGAGCAGGCTGCCTTCATCCGCGCGCGTGCAGCAGCAGGTGACAAGGCGCTGGGCGAATATTTCCTCAAAAGCATCCAGCCATTCGTCTGGCGGCGCAGCCTCGATTTTGGCCAGCTTGCCAACATCCGCAAGATGAGCGGGCAGATCCGCGATCATTATCATAAGGGGCAGCGGCTCGGCCCCGGCTATGATCTGAAACGGGGGCGGGGTGGCATCAGGGAGTGTGAATTTTTCGCACAAGCGCATCAACTGATCCATGGCGGGCGCGATCCCGGCCTGCGTATGGCCGATACGCGCACCGCGCTTGCCGCATTGGCAGAGCGCGAACGAATTGGTTCGCAAGAGGCTGGCACATTGGCCGACGCTTACACATTGCTGCGAACCATCGAACACCGGTTGCAAATGCTCGACGACCGGCAAACCCATAGCCTGCCTGAAAATCCAGCCGATCTGGATCGCGCCGCAAGGCTCCACGGATTGGACGATGGTGCCGCGCTCGTCGCGCTGCTTGAGCCAGTGGTGACCAGCGTGGGTGCGATTTACGACGGACTGGCGGGCGAAGAAGAGGAGAGCACGAAGCGGCTCGCCGACGAGGGGTTGCCGCTTGAAGATCAATTGTCAGCTTTGGGCTATGCCGATCCGCCAGCCGTGGCACAGCGTTTGGCACGCTGGCGCAGCGGGCAATTGCGCGCGATCCGATCAAGCTCTGCTCGCGAAGCGTTCGAGACAGTCCTGCCCAAGATCATGGAAGCGCTGGCTAAGGCGCCCGATCCTTCCAATGCGCTCGCTCGTTTCGATAATGTGATCGAGGCGCTGCCGAGCGCGATCAATTTTTTCAACCTCCTCGATGCGCGCCCTGCCTTGCTGCAGTTGCTGGCGGATATATTGAGTTATGCGCCGACCTTGGCCGATGCGTTGGCCCGCCGCGGCGAGCTCCTCGAAGGGTTGATCGACGCCAGCGCATTCAAGCTGCCCGAAAGTTGTGAGGCGCTGCTCGCCGAACTCGACTCCCGCATTGTGGATGATGATTACCAGACGCTGCTCGATCTTGTGCGCGCCTTTGTCGGCGAAAAGCGCTTTGCCTTTGGCGTGCAATTGGTCGAGGGTCAGCAGGATCCGCTCGCGGTTTCACACGCCTATGCGATGCTCGCCGAGGTCGCCGTGTTGAAGCTGACCTCGGCAACCGTTGCCGAATTCGAACGTGCCCATGGAAAGGTACCCGGAGGCGAACTCGCAATTCTGGCACTCGGCCGCTTTGGCGGTGAAGCGCTTACCCATGCCTCGGACCTTGACCTGATCCTGCTGTTTTCAGGCGATCATGGCGAGGAATCGGATGGGGCTCGTCCCTTGGGTGCGACGCAATATTTCAATCGCCTCGCCCAGCGTGTTGTGGGCGCCTTGACGGTCGCAACCGCCTCCGGCGCTCTATATGAGGTGGATACGCGGCTTCGCCCATCAGGGGCGCAAGGGCTGCTGTGCGTTTCCTTCGAAAGCTTTGCAAAATACCAGCGCGAAGAGGCGTGGACCTGGGAGCATATGGCACTCACGCGTGCGCGGCCGGTTTATGGTTCTCCCTCGGCTCGAACAAAGCTGAAAGAAATCATTGCTGAAACGCTGGTTGCGCCGCGCGATGCTACGAAACTCACCGAGGATATCGTCAAAATGCGGGGCGACATGGCGACGCACAAACCACCCAAAGGCCCGCTTGATGTGAAGTTGTTGCCGGGTGGGTTGGTCGATGCCGAATTCACCATTCATGCGCTGCAACTGCGCCATGCAAAGGGCCTGCATCCGCAACTGGATAAGGCCGCTGACGAACTTGTTTCTACGGGACTTTTGCCGGAAGGATTCGGTCAGGCGCAGGCGTTATTGACACGGTTGCTCGTCATGCTGCGGCTGGTCGCGCCTGATTGCGAAATCCCCTCCGAACCCGCGCAAGCCGTGGTTGCAAAGGCGCTGGGATTTGCCAATTGGGGTGATGTCATGGCGGCTATCGAAGCTGCACGCAGCCTGATTTCCGCCGAATGGCAGGGCATCGGGCAGCGAATGAATGATGGATTTCAGGAGAATGGAATATGACCGACGTGAACGACAGCCTTCCCGCCGTCACGGTAAAAGATAGCGCTGGAAATGATGTTGCGCTTGGCTCGCTGGCAGGGCCGCTAGTGCTTTATTTTTATCCCAAGGCGGACACCCCCGGCTGCACCAACGAAGCGAAAGATTTCACCGAACTGCATGGCGACTTCGCCAAGGCAGGGGTGGCGGTTTACGGCATGTCGAAAGACAAGCCTGCGAAGCTGGCAAAGTTTGCTGACAAATATGGGCTCAAGGTAACCCTGCTTTCTGACGAGGAAAGCGATGCCACCGAACAGATGGGCGTCTGGGTCGAAAAATCGATGTACGGCAAGAAATATATGGGCATCGAACGCTGCACCTTCCTCGTCGGCAAGGATGGCAAGGTGGCCCGCGTCTGGCACAATGTGAAGGTAAAGGGCCACGCTGCCGAGGTGCTGGAGGCTGCCAAAGCAGTCGGCTGATGTCGTCTTTTGCCGCCGCCTTCCTGATCGTCACCGCATTCCTGACGGCGTTGTTATCAGGAATATTCGGCATGGCAGGCGGGCTGGTTTTGATGGGCGCTTTGGCGTTCGTCCTGCCGGTCTCGGCTGCGTTCGTGACGCATGGATTGCTGCAACTGGTCGCCAATGGCTGGCGCGCGATCCTGCATCGCCAGCATATCGCTTGGCCGATTATCTGGAACTATGCGATCGCCTCGGCGGTCGCAGCCGCCGCTGTGCTGGCGATCGGCTTCATGCCGTCAAAACCGTTGCTGTTCCTGCTGCTAGGGTTGGTACCGATGCTTGTCTGGTTGCCCAAGCAGTGGTTGCAACTCGATGCTTCAAGAGCGCCGCATGCGCTGGTTTCAGGGTTCCTCGTAACCGGGCTTAACCTCAGTGCCGGGGTGGCGGGCCCGTTGCTCGATATCTTTTTCGTTCGTACTCAACTTAGCCGGCACCAGATTGTAGCGACCAAGGCGGCGACGCAGGTGTTCAGCCATTTGGCGAAGATCATCGTTTACGGCAGTCCCTTGCTTCTCGCCGACGGCGGCGGCGTGCCCCCGTGGTGGGTGTTCGCCTTGGCCATTCCTGCTTCGATGCTTGGCACCACCGCAGGCGGCTGGGTGCTTGATCGGCTGACCGATGCCAATTTCAAGCGCTGGACGGCGTGGATCGTTACCGCCATAGGCCTCTTTTATCTCTGGAAGGCTTGGGATTTATGGTTCTGACGCTCGGCGAAGCGTGCAAATCGGTATTGGAATCCGCTGACCCGCAGGCAAAGCTGATGCGGGCACGATCGGTGGCACGCGATTGGCGCTTGGGGCGGCTGGAACATCGTTTTGATGCGGAAATGCCCGATTATCCGGCGCGTCCTGACCAGCCGGAGCTGCTTGCCCCTCGCTTCATGCCGAAGCGCCGCCGCGCTGGCTCTGAACGGGCCCGCGTCGCCATGCTGCATGCGCTGGCGCATATCGAATTTGTCGCGATAGACTTGGCGTTTGACCTAGTTGGCCGTTTCGGCGGGCAGTTCCCGCGCGATTTCGCCGATGACTGGCTGCGCGTCGGCGCGGACGAAGCGATGCATTTCGCTGTGCTTGATCGGCGGCTGAAACAGTTGGGAAGCCATTATGGCGCCATGCCCGCGCATGACGGATTGTGGGAGGCTGCGTACGCCACGCGCGACGATGCACTGGCACGGCTGGCGATCGTTCCGATGGTGCTGGAGGCAAGGGGACTGGATGTCACCCCGGCCACGGTCGAACGATTCGAAGCGCAGGGCGATTCGGCGTCCGCACGTATCCTGCAGCGCATCTATAATGACGAAATTCGTCATGTTTCGGCTGGAACCAAATGGTTTGAATCGGGTTGTCGATCAGCCGAACTGTTACCGAAATCTTACTGGAAAATGCTGGTAAACCGCCACTTCCGCGGCGCAATTAAGCCGCCATTTAACGACTCGGCGCGTTCGAAGGCCGGTTTAACGCGCGATTATTACATGCAGGTTGCATTGTCCTGACGGTCCCGCCAGACCCCAATCACATAAGGGGTGGGCAGAAAACTGCCGCAACATTTGGGGATAATTCCACACGAAAGTGCGGATTGCTACAAAGGGTCGTAAAAGCACATGCTACACAGCGTTTTGGCCTCAGGCCAATCACTGATGGGGAAAGTGTTACTTGCAGCTAGCCTTGTTGCTTCGGCATCGGTTGCTACGCCTGCACTTGCCAATTCCGCCGCAGCCGCATCGGACGCCTTCCGTGTGAAGCCCGAAGATGTTGCCGCGAACAAGACCGCGCTTGGCGTGGCAGATCCCGAATTCCGCGCCTTGCATGACGGCTGGGGCCAGGCCAATGGCTCGGCTCGCAAGAACCGCGTTGCTGTTCCTTCGATCAATCCCGTCGAAACGATGCGCATGACCAGCCAATATGGCTATCGCACCGATCCGTTTCAGGGCCGCCGCAAGAACCATAAAGGCCTCGATATCGCTGGCCCGATTGGTACCCCGATTTATGCAACCGCCGATGGTGTTGTCGGTCGTGCACAATGGGTTTCAGGCTATGGCAAGTATGTAGAGGTCGAACATGGCAATGCCATCCAGACCCGCTATGGCCATCTTTCTGCAATGAACGTCTATTCTGGCCAGCGCATCCGCAAGGGTGACATTATCGGCTTCATGGGTTCGACCGGCCGTTCAACCGGCAGCCACCTTCATTATGAAGTCCGCATCGCTGGCGAACCGGTCAATCCGACCAGCTTCCTTGAGCCTGCAACAAAAGTGTCAAATATCTTGATTGCTTCCAAGGATACTGATAGCAAATCGGTAGGCGGTCCTGCTGAGTAAGCATTTCTGGCCGTAAACGCATCACCTTTGGGAGAGGGTGTAAATCTGGGGCTGGCTTGGTGGAGACACCTTGCCGCCCTTTTTGTTTGTCCCTACATAATGGACATGAACATGGCTCCCGACATCCAGCTTTTGCCAAATGCCGCGAAACGCGTAGCGGAAATTGCCCAGAAACTGGGCAAAGCCCCATTGCTGCGCCTTTCGGTCGAAGGTGGCGGTTGCTCGGGTTTTCAATATCGTTTCGGCCTCGCCGACACCATTGAGGCCGACGATACCATCGCCGAATCAGGTGATGCCAAGCTGGTGGTCGATTCGGTCAGCCTCGATCTCGTTCGGGGCTCGGCGGTCGATTTCATCGAATCGCTCGGCGGCAAAAGTTTCCAGGTTACCAACCCCAATGCCCAGTCAGGTTGTGGCTGCGGTTCCAGCTTTTCGGTTTGATGCGGGCGTGACCCCTCGCTAGGGTCGCCAAATGCGCATCGCCACATTCAATATCAACGGCATCAAGGCACGCCTCCCGCGCCTTCTCGAATGGCTTGAGGAAACCCGGCCTGACATCGCTTGCCTGCAGGAAATCAAAACGCAGGATGAAGGCTTCCCTGCGGCAGAATTTGAGCGATTGGGCTATGGCGCAATCTGGCATGGGCAAAAGGGTTTCAACGGTGTTGCCATCCTTGCCCGCGATGCCCAGCCAGTTGAAAGCGGACGCGGACTTGCCGGTGATCCGGAAGATGTCCATTCACGCTATCTGGAAGCAGATGTGCATGGCGTGCGTGTGGCGTCGATCTATTTGCCCAACGGCAATCCGGTGCCAGGGCCAAAATTCGACTATAAGCTTTCATGGATGAAGCGGCTGCGCGCTCGCGCAGCGGAGCTTGCGATGCTCGAACTGCCGGTGGTGCTGGCGGGTGACTATAATGTCATCCCGCACGACCATGATATCTGGTCGACCAAGGCGTTGCTCGACGATGCGCTTCGCCAGCCCGAAAGCATCGCTGCCTATCGCACGCTTCTTGCCGACGGCTGGACTGACGCGTTGGCAACGCATTACCCGCAAGGGCGGGTCTGGACCTATTGGGATTACCAAGCGGGTGCATGGCAACAGGACCATGGTTTTCGCATCGATCACCTGTTGTTGAGCCCTGTCGCTGCCGACCGGCTTGTGGCGTGCGGAGTCGACAAGGCGCATCGTGGCCGTGAAAAGGCGAGCGACCATGCGCCAACATGGATAGAACTCAGCGATTAGGAAAATACAGGGGAGGGGAGAATCATGAACAGCCGACAGATGCTGGAAGAGGCCTTCGCACAATCGGGGCTTCCCGGTGCAGTGGCGTTGATTGCCGACCGTGATGGCGTTCGCTTGGTTGAGGCATTTGGCCATGCCGATGCAACGACCGGAGCTGAAATGGAGGTCGACACCGTCTTCCAGATCGCTTCCATGACCAAGGCGATCGTCTCTGCCGGGGCCATGCAACTGGTTGAAAGCGGCAAGCTAAATCTTGATACGCCCATTTGCGATCTGCTTCCGCAACTGGCGAATCCGCAGGTGCTGACGGGCTTTTCCGACAGCGGTGAACCGCAACTACGCCCAGCATCGCGTCCCATAACATTGCGCCACCTGCTGACCCACACTGCGGGCCTCGGCTATTTCTTCATCCGGCCCGAAGTGTTGCGCTATTTCGCGGTCACCGGAATGCCTGCCCCCGGATCGCTTGCGTCGATCGAGATGCCCTTGCTTTTCGATCCCGGTGAGAATTGGGAGTATAGCGTCGCGACTGACTGGGTGGGATTGGCGGTCGAGGCGGCGAGCGGACAGCGCCTCGGTGATTATCTCGAAGCCAATATGTTCGCCCCCTTGGGAATGACGGCAACCGCGTTTCGGGAGGCATTGCCCGAGGATGCGGCACGCGTCCATGCGCGCTCGCCCGAAGGCGGCTTTGCGATCCAACCAATGTTCCTTGGCGGCGGGGAGTTTGATGCAGGGGGCGGTGGCCTTTCGTCGACTGCGCATGATTATGCCCGTTTCACCCGGATGATCCTGCGCGGTGGCGAATTGGATGGCCAGCGTATCCTTTCGGAAGCCAGCGTTGCGGAAATGGGACGCAACCAGATCGGGTCGATCCGCGCGGGTTATATGGGAACGGCAATGCCCGATCTTGCGCAACCCTTTGATACCTTCCCCGACCAGCATACCGGCTGGGGCCTCGGTTTCCTGATCAATCCCGAACAGGGCCCAAATGGCCGGGCGCCCGGCAGCCTTGCCTGGGCTGGCATTTTCAACAGCTATTACTGGATCGACCCGGCCAATGGGATCACCGGGGTGATGATGAGCCAATTGGCGCCCTTTGGCGATACTGGTGCGCTGGGTTTCTTCGGTGCCATGGAGCGCGCGGCCTATGGGATTGGCGCTTGACTTCGGATAGTTAATCGCGCGATTAAATCGGCTGGTTTGGAGGAGAGACCAGCCGATGAATGCCCCCATTCGCAAACCGTTACCGCCATTTGATTATACGCAACCCCCCGGCGCGCCGGCCTTTCTGGCTCCGGACTCCGTCGCATGGCGGGTGTACAAAAACCAGATAGCCTTGGGCATCGGCGGCGTCGCGGCGGTGCTGCTGGAATTTGCCGACCCGCGCATCCGTTCGGGTGTTTGGGATCATTCGATTTACAAGGTGGACCCTATCGGGCGGTCGCAACGCACCGGCTATGCCGCGATGATTGGCGTCTATGGGCCGCAGGCAGCTGCCCGCCGCGTGATCGAAGGCGTCAACCGCATGCACGCCAAGGTTGAGGGCGAAACCCCGGGTGGCATCGCCTATTCCGCCAAGGACCCGGAATTGCTCGATTGGGTCAGCGCAACCGCTGCTTACGGCTTCCTGACCGCATATGACCGCTTTGTCGCACCGCTCTCGATCGCCGATCAGGAACGCTTCTATAGCGAAGGAACGCCCGTTGCCGAACTATATGGTGTGCAAAACAAGGTGAGCAGCCGCGCTGATTTCTTCGCGATGATGGAAAAGCTGGCCCCGCGTTTCGAACGGCATCCGATCAACAAGGAATTTTTGGATATCATCCAGTCGGGCAAGGCCGCGCCCAATATCCCGCGCTTTCTGCACCGGGCGCTGGCACGCGCTGCGGTTTCGATCCTGCCACCTTTGGTGCGCGACAAACTGGAACTGGGGCGCGAATATGATCTGACGCTGGCTGATCGTATTGCCCTGAAGCTGGTCGCCCGCGCTGCAGAGCGCAAGCACGACCCAGAATCCCCGCCAGCGCAGGCGTGCGTCCGCCTCGGATTGCCCAGCAATTTCCTGTATCTGCGGCCAGCAGAGCAGCAACGCCTGTTGCGGATAGGCCTTAAACCTGTCGGCAGCAGTGCCGCCGACAGGCCGTATCGCTTATTTCGCCTCGATACGAACGACTGGCGCGCCGTCGCCGGGACGACGGTTGTAATTCAGCATCACCCATTCGATATGGCGCTTCTCACCCTTCAGGTCGACTGCGCGTGAGCATTTGCTAGGGCGATAGTTGGTCCGCACGTCCAGGTCTTGGCGACCGCCATTACGGAACTGAACCGAAAAGCTGTTGAGGTGGACTGCGCGGCCATAGACGCAGATGCGCACCGATTGGAATTTGCGCGGATTGTTGATTTGTACGGTATCGACATCCCCGCCTTTACCTACCTTTTGCTCAGCAATGACAGCCCAGCCTTGCTTGGCTTCTGCAGCCGAAAATGCCGAAACCGCTGACATGGCGGCGATTAACAGAAGACCATTTCGCACATTCATCATTACTCTCCCCCTCATTTTTACGGTTGTCGCAAAGGCAGTTTACTTTGCTTTTGCGCGCACCCGCCAGATGATGTTGCCGACATCGTCGCTGACCAGCAGGGCCCCGCTCTTGTCGATGGCAAGCATGGTCGGTCGGCCTTGGGCCTTTTCTTCCTTGTCGAGGAAACCCGTCAACACATTGAGCGGCTGTCCCGTCGGCATGCCGTTTTTGAACGGAACGAAGATCACGTCATAGCCCGATTTCGGTACGCGGTTCCACGAACCATGCCGCGCGATGAATGCGCCGCTGGTGAAGGCGCCGCCGAGTTTGGCGCGATCGGCAAATGCTAGGCCCAAAGGAGCCGTATGTGCACCAAGTGCATAGTCAGGGCGACGTTCATACTCACGCTTTTCCGGCTTTCCGGGTTGGACGCGATGGTCGGTAAAGCCGCCCCAATAGTGATGCGGCCAACCATAGTCGGCGCCAAATTCGACCAGCGCGAGATAATCAGGCACGGTGTCGGAGCCGAGCATGTCGCGTTCGTTGACAACCGTCCAGAGTTGTCCCTGGCTGTCCCAATCTAGCCCAACCGGGTTGCGCAAGCCTGAGGCATAAGCGCCGCTCTTGCCGGTTGCGAGATCGAGTTCGAGCACCCGCGCACGGCCGCGTTCGCTTTCCAGTCCATTTTCACCGATATTGCTGTTCGATCCCACGGCGATGTAAAGTTTCTTGCCGTCGCGGCTTGCCGCGAGGTTGCGTGTCCAATGGTTGTTGGGTGCTTGCGCGTTAAGCGCTAGGATTTTCTTGCCCTTGGCACTGATCTTTGTGTCGCCTTCCTTATAGGGGAAAGCAAGGACTGCATCGGTGTTCGCAACGTAAAGCGTGTCGCCAATCAATGCCATGCCAAAGGGTGAGTTCAACCCTTCGATGAACGTGCTTTTGAGTTCAGGCTTGCCATCCCCATCCGCATCGCGTAGGAGGGTGATACGGTTGGCAGAGGGCACTGCAGCACCCGCCTTTTCAAAGAGCTTTGCCGCGATCCAGCCCTCGATACCCTTCATCCGGTTTGCTGGCGCGTTGGTTTCGGCAACCAATATATCACCGTTGGGCAGCACATATATGTTGCGCGGATGATCAAGGCCCTCGGCAAAGCGTTCGACGATCAATCCTTCGGCGGCAATCGGTGCTTCGCCTGCTTTCCACGGATCGGCTTCTGCCACTGAAACGGTGGGGAAGATCTGCTCGCGTGCTTCGGTGATTTCAGGCTTGGTGCCGGTCACCTTGTCGAGTGGAAGCTGTGCAATATCAGGGCGCGTCACATACCAGACGCCGATGCCGGCGAGCACCAGCACAAAGGCCAGGAATCCAAAGATGTGCTTGCGCATGTTAACGTCCTTTCGATCCACGCTTGCTGTCAAACAGCCAGATGAGAATGGCGAGCAGGCCACCGACAACAAAACCGCTGATCATGCCGATCGAAGGTTCGTTCAGCGCGATCCCGGCGATTGAGCCGATGAGCAGCCCGACAAAAAGGAAGATGCCGCCGCCAAGACGAGGGCGGGCTGGAGCTTGATTTTGTTCCTGATCATTCATGCAGGCGTCTTTGCCATCGAATAGGGGGGCGGAGCAAGCGGCATCGTCGCAGCTTCGGACGCTAACCATTTGCTAACCACATGGCGGAAGGCTTCGTCCATGCATTTTGGGTAAACCGCTTTTCGCAGGCGGGCCACACCCCGGTCGGCCTGCCACCCGGAAATTCCAAGAGGTCGCACTCATCCATGTATTTGCCGCTTTATGTCGACGCCCGTGATGTCAACGAGGCGCAGGCCCTTATTGCCCGTTTCGGATTCGATGCAGGTGTTGAGGCTGCGGAACGCGCCGAGAAAAGCCGTAATGTCGGCAACCATCTGCACTATTGCCGTTGGCGGCAGATTGAACGGCTTGTCACTTTGCTCAACCTTGAGACCACGCTCGGCACAATTCATTGAAGTTTTAGCCGAACTGGCGCTTCCATTTCTGCATCAGAGTGCCTAACAGGACCGCCATGTGGCAGCTCCTGCAATTCCCCCTTTGTCCGTTTTCGCGCAAGGTTCGCCTGCAAATGGGCGAGAAGGGAATTGCCTATAGCCTCGTGCGTGAAAACCCGTGGGAACATCGCGACGAATTTCTCTATATGAACCCGGCCGCCCGCACCCCGGTGTTGATAGATCCTGCACGCAACCTGACCTTGTGCGATTCCGTTGCGATTACGGAGTATATCGAGGAGGTCAGCGATACGGCACCGATGATCAGCGGATCCGCCGCGTATCGTGCGGAAATCCGTCGGTTGACGGCCTGGTTCGATCAGCAATTTTTTGGTGATGTGACAGCGCCGCTGCTGCACGAACGGATGAAGAAGAGGCTTGTCCATCGTCAGCCACCTGACAGCACTGTGCTGCGGGAGGCGATGCGTCTGGCCAACGGACACCTCGATTATATCGACTATCTGATCGATCACCGCGCATGGATGGCCGGCCCGACGATGAGCATGGCCGATCTGGCCGCAGCCGCGCAGATTTCAGTGGCCGACTATCTTGGCGGCATTGACTGGAGCGGGCACGAACAGACCAAGAGCTGGTATTCAATGTTCAAGAGCCGCCCCAGTTTCCGCCCGCTCCTTTCGGAACGCATGGAGGCGATAACGCCTCCGCCCTATTACGAGCAGGTTGATTTCTAATCGGTCCCTGCGCCTTGCAGTGCGCCGGTTTTTAGCAACGGAACCAGCAAAAACAGCAGCAACAGCGTATTAGAAACGATGTTGAGTGCGAACCCGGTTGCGTAGGAAATATAGCCGTCAATCACATACCAAATGATGGTTGCCACCAACACTGCGCGCCAAAACGGGGCTGCATCGTCGCGAGATAGTTTGAAAACCGCGTTGCACATTCCGAGCAAAGTCATGCCCCAACCGATGCTGACCGCACCCATCAGGCCCAGCGAAAAACGATGATGTGGGTCGGGTTGGCCGGGGAAGGGATTGCCCAGAAGATCGAATATCGGCCGCACCACGCTGTCGGTTGCTGCAAACGCGCCGCTCGACAGCACTACGCCAAAGATCACTACGCCCCATGCCCACAGCCTCAGCCAATTTTTCCAAAAGTCAGTCATGGCAATCTCCTTCCCATTCGATTATCTGTGTAGCACATGCTACAATAATGTAGCAGTCGCTACAAGAGCTAAATGTGCATAAGCGGATGGAATGGATGTGAGCAAAACCGATGAACGGCGTTCGGTTATCGTGGATCGGCTCGCCGACCATGTGCTGGCGCACGGTCTTGTGTCTGCGAGCCTTCGTCCGCTGGCGAAGGCTGCGGGTACCAGCGACCGTATGTTGCTATATTATTTTGCCGACAAATCCGAATTGCTGGCAGCGACACTGCAACGCATTGCCGAGCGCATGACCGAAGCCATGGCAGCAAAAGTATCGCCCGAGCCATTGCCGCTCGACCTGTTGCGGAAACGTCTTGCAGGCATGCTGTTTGAAGATCGGTTCTGGCCTTATATGTGCGTCTGGATCGAATTGGCTAGCAGGGCCGCACGCGGCGACCCGCTATATGCGCCTATCGCCCAAGCCATCGGCCAGGGCTTTCTTGCATGGGGCGAAGCCCAACTGGCAGCCGACAGCGATGAAGCCCGTTCGCGGGATGCAGCTCGGTTGCTGGTCTCGATTGAAGGCATGGTGCTCGTTCGCGCCATCGGCCTTTCGGAAACAGTCGACCGCAGCCTCGGTTGATCAGGGCTCGTGCTTAGACGCGCGCACTGGCTTCACCATTCCGGGCGTCACGAAACCCATGCCTTCCGGAATCATCGCTGCCTGTTTCAGCTTTGATTCCATCGAACGATATTCTTCCTCCATCTCTGGCGTAACGGTAGCGCGGCTTGCATTCAGCGCTTGGCTGAAATGGCTCATGCGTACCTCATTGGCATCGCGGCCACCTTCACGCAGGGCAAACAGGCCAGCACGCCTGACAAGGTCTTCAAGGTCTGCTCCCGTATATCGATCGGTCCGTTCGGCGATTTCGTCCAGATCGACATCCTTGCCCAGCGGCATGCGCGATGTGTGGATACCCAATATGCGCCGGCGTCCACCTTTGTCGGGAACGGTTACGTAAACCAGTTCGTCGAAGCGACCGGGGCGCAGCAGCGCCGCGTCCATCAATGTGGGGCGATTGGTCGCACCGATGACCACGACCGACTGCAATTCCTCCAGACCGTCCATTTCGGCGAGCAACGTGTTCACGACACGCTCGGTAGCCTGCGGTTCGCCGCCGCCACGGCCTCGCGCTGGGGCAAGGCTGTCAATCTCATCGATGAAAATGACTGTCGGGGCGACTTGCCGCGCGCGGGCAAAAAGTCGGGCAATCTGCTGCTCGCTCTCGCCATACCATTTGCTCAACAGGTCGGATGATTTGGTGGCGATGAAATTGGCCTCGCTTTCGCGTGCCACTGCCTTTGCAAGCAGGGTCTTACCTGTGCCCGGAGGTCCATAGAGCAGAAAGCCCTTGGCCGGGCGGATACCGAGTCGGTGGAATGCCTCCGGGTTTTTGAGCGGAAGCTCGATTCCCTCTTTCAGCTTCGCTTGTGCTTCGTCGAGCCCGCCGACATCTTCCCAACGGACATTAGGCGATTGCACCATCACTTCGCGCATCGCCGATGGCTGCACGCGCTTGAGAGCTTCGACAAAATCGTCGCGCGTCACCTTCAGTGTTTCGAGCACTTCGGGCGCAATCGTCCCGCTCGAAAGGTCAAGCTTGGGCATGATGCGTCGGACGGCTTCGATAGCGGCTTCGCGGCTCAACGCGTTAAGGTCTGCACCGACAAAGCCATAGGTTGTGCGGGCGAGCTCGCGCAGCGAAACCTTGGCATCGAGCGGCATCCCGCGCGTGTGGATGGCGAGAATTTCGCGCCGACCGCTTTCATCGGGAACGCCGACAATGATTTCGCGGTCGAAACGGCCGGGGCGACGCAGCGCTTCGTCCAACGCTTCAGGGCGATTGGTTGCCGCGATGACAACCAGATTGGTTCGTGGCTCCAGCCCGTCCATCAGGGTCAGCAATTGGGCAACAAGGCGCTTCTCTGCTTCACCATGCACCTTGTCGCGCGAGGGAGCGATCGAATCGATCTCATCGATGAACAGGATCGACGGTGCTGCCTTGGTTGCCGCAGCAAAAATCTCCCGCAGTTTCTTTTCGGATTCGCCATAAGCGGAGCCCATGATTTCCGGGCCGTTGATCACGAAAAACTCGGCTTCACTTTCGTTCGCAACCGCACGGGCGAGCCGCGTCTTGCCGGTTCCCGGCGGGCCGTGCAGCAATACGCCGCGCGGCGGATCTACACCCAACCGGGTGAACAATTCCGGATAGCGCAGTGGCAGTTCTACCATCTCGCGCAATTGGCGGATCGTGTCAGTCATGCCGCCAATGTCGTCGTAAGTCACATCGGCACGACGCACATCGCCGTCGTCGCTATACTCGGCGCGCAGTTCGACCTCGGTTTCCTGGTCGATATGAACAACTCCCTTGGGGTTTGTCGACACAACGACCAGCCGGATTTCGGTCAAGGCGAAAGCGGGGGCGGCGAGCATTTGGGCCAATTGCGGTGGCAGGTTTTCTGGCGCCACCCTCTGCTGGCCGTGCGTTGCCACAACATCGCCGGCAACCATCGCGCGGCCGATGAAATTGCGTTTCAGGGCATCGCCCGGGCCTTCAAGCCGGATTTCGGGCTGTGCCGGCGCAAATATCACGCGCTTTGCCGCGACCGAGGCAACCTTCTTGACTTCGACATGGTCGCCCGCTCCAGCCCCCGCATTTGCGCGTTGGAGGCCGTCGAGGCGGATAACCTTCAGCCCTTCATCTTCGGGATATGGATCGACGGCCCGGGCAACCGTGGTTCGTTTGCCGATGATTTCGATGACATCGCCTTGCTGCAAGGCGTGGCCAGCCATGAATTCGCGGGAAAGGCGGGCAAGACCGCGACCGGAATCTTCGGGCCGGGCATTGGCAACCTGGAGTTTGTTGGTTTTTTCTTTCGCCATAGTCTGGTTACCTTTGGTCCAAACCCCTGATTTTCAAGATAGGGTGCGTGAACTGTTGGGGCAACGGGCAAAAAAAGAGGCCGGGGGTAAACCCGGCCTTTGGAAAGTCTTACTTTAGGAGAGGATGCCTGTAAGGCCTGACCTATATGCGGCTCTTCCATTTTTTGTGCAAGTGCGAAGAAAACAATTAGGGTTGCAATTTTTGCAATCTGAACTAGCTTTCAATTCACGAAAAACAGGCGCGAACAGGTAGAGGATGTAATATCCCGTCTTTTTTGCGCCGCACAAATAAGTGAGACCTCCCCAGATGCGACGCCTGCCACCGTTACGATCATTGGAAGCCTTTGTCCGGATCGCTAAACTGGGTTCGGCAAAGGCTGCCGCGTCTGAACTTGCGCTTTCGCCTCCGGCGCTCAGTCGGCGAATCAAGGCGCTCGAAGATTTCATGGGTAAGCCGCTTTTTGAGCGCAAGGCGCAGGCTATGATCCTGAATGCGGATGGCAATGCGCTGCTCAAGGCAATCGAACCCGCGCTCGAGGCGATGGCAGAAACGGTCGAGGAACTATCCGGGCAGGGCGGTGAGTATCGCCTTCGCCTTGGTGTATTGCCGCTATTCGGATCACAACGCCTGATTCCAAAATTGCCCGAGCTGCGAAAGCTGTTTCCCAAGCTTCACATCGACGTTGATACTTCCGCCCACGCTGAAAACCTGCTGGGGGATGTGGTCGATGCCGCAATCATCATCGCCGACCAAGTGGATCCGCGCCTTTACGCCGTTCGACTCGATCGCAACAATGTCTATGCGATTGCCTCGGATACAATGGCGCGCGAGCAAAAACTGCAGAAACCGGCGGACCTGAAAGATCATACAGTTCTTGTCCACAGCGACATGCCTCTGATCTTTAATGCCTGGCGCGAAGCCGTTGGCGAGCCGCGACTCAAGCCGGCAGCGATCGATCATATCGACAGCGGCCCTTTGATGCTTGAGGCAGCCGCAAATGGCCTGGGCGTGGCAATCATGCATGGCAGCCATTTTTCCGATGCGAAGGATCCGCGCCTGGTGCGCCTTTTCGATGTCGAGGTCGAAAGTCCGTACAGCTATTGGTTCGTTTGCAGGCCACGGGCCCTCAAACAGAGGGCAGTCCGGATATTCCATGATTGGCTGCTGAAATCCGGTGTTTGAGTAAAAGGCCGAGAGACGGGGTGGTGTGAACCCCGCCCTCGGCAGGATGTTGGCATAGGGAGATCTATGCCAACCGGGTCGCAACCCCCGATTGGCACCGGAAAGGGATTCGCACGCGTGACGGCCATCACGCACCCCAAAATTCTGTTAAATCGTGAAATGTCGAACCTGGACCAAATCCGGCGGCGCAAAAATAAATGGGCGCTGGTATTGCTACCAGCGCCCACTGCGCCTGATTTTGGAAGTCCTTGGCCTCAAGGGCCATTCTTTCCGCTCTCTGGCGTCCGGCTCGCTGGCGGCCCCGAAGGGTCGCCAGTTTGCCTGACTGCTTTCGGTATCCTGCCCGGCGTTGGCTTTTGGCGGTGAGGCCTAGGCCCGCACATGACGTTCGTTGTCCGGCAGCAACCTCTGCTTTCCTGCTTCTTCCGCTTTCGCTTCTGAAACGCTCTGGCGAGGTATCTGGCAGTTCCTTCGTTCCGCTCTGCTTCCCGTCTCCGTTCCGCTTTGCTTTCCGGCTTCCCTGCCTGACAACTTCAAGCTCTCATCGAAGGCCGAGTCGGGCAACGGGATTCTCGCGACTTATCCACAGTCGGACCGGATTGAAGTGGATAAAATGGAGAACAACCGAAGACGTTTCAGTCGATTGAAACTTTGCGATTCATGCCGGTAATATTCGCACAAACGAATACGGCCTTCACGCTGTGCATGAAGGCCGTTCGTATCAACGGGCGGGCGGGGAGAGGAGGAGGAGAGTGCCCGGCCCATCAATGTTTCGAAAGTTTCGCTTTCGTTGAGGGGCATTTGGCGATTGCGACTTCATTGTGCAATTGCGAAAAGAAAAAGGCCAGTTGCACGAAATGCAACTGGCCTTTTCAAACTCGTTTATCGGATTGCGTACTAGGCAGCCATTGCTTGCCAGGTCGCCATAACCAACGCAAATCCGCGGGCATCACCGGTGGTAGTACCCTCCATCCGGTTCATGACATAAGAAAAGCTCGATTGCGTATCCATGTCGATAATTGCAACTGAGCCGCCATAACCGCCCCAATAGCAACTGTTTGCGTTGGGTAATGGAACCATTCCGCCTGGCAGGCCGAAGCCCATACCGAACCGCACCGGTATGCCCAGCACGAGATCGGTTCCTTCGACCTGGCACTCGAGTGCACGGCGACAACCAGCTTCGGATAGGAAGCGTTTGCCCTTGGCAACGCCGCCATTGGCAAGGATCGCGTGGATCTCGGCAACTGAACGCGCATTGCCTGTACCACCCGCCGCTGGGATTTCGGCCCCGCGCCATGCCCTTTTGGTGGTTTCGCCAACATCTATGCCGGGATTGGTCGCCATGTTTTTTTGCAAGTCGGAACCCGCTTGCGCTCCAACGGCGACTGGTGGCGGTTGCAAGGTGGCAACCCGGCTGTCTTCCGAAGCTGGCAAGCCGATATGGAAATCAGCGCCCAACGGTTCGGCAATTTCCTCACGGAAAACGGTACCGATTGTCTTGCCGGTTGCGCGGCGGACGACTTCGCCGATCAGATAGCCCTGCGTCAGCGCGTGATAGCCCGGGGCCGTCCCCGGCTCCCAAAAAGGCGCCTGTCGGGCCAGCAGGTCGGTGCACTTCGACCAATCATACAGATCTTCGCGTTGCAATTGTTCCTTCCAGCCAGACAATCCGGCCGAATGGCTCAAAAGCTGCGCAATCGTCACATCTTCCTTGCCCTCGGCAGCAAATTCAGGCCAGAATTTAGCCACCCGATCGTGCAGATCGAAAACACCGCGGTCGGCGAGCATAAGCGCGGTAAGCGCGGCCATCGTCTTGGTCGTCGAATAGACGTTGACGATGGTATCGCGCTCCCACTCACTCGTCTTTTCCGGGTCGGCGTGGCCGCCCCAGATGTCGATCACGGTTTCGCCGCCTTGCGTTACGCAAAAGGAGGCACCGATATCCGCACCACTTGCGAGGCTGGCCTCCATAACGGACTTAACGCCCGCATATTTGCCCTCTGCAAGGCCCGATACGCTCACGCGTCGATGCTCGGTGAACCGATGTTGGCGTGGGCCACGCCGCCATCGACGGTGATGGTATCGCCAACGACATAGTTGCCCGCATCCGAGGCAAGGTAGATGGCAGCCGCTGCCATATCTTCGGCGACGCCGATGCGCTTGTTCGGAATGTTGCCGGCTACAGCGTCGGCATGGTCGCGTGCAGCGCGGTTCATGTCGGATGCAAAGGCACCTGGCGCGATCGCGGTGACATTTATCTGATCCTGCACCAACCGTGCGGCCATGCGCTTGGTCAGGTAAAGGATCGCGGACTTGGATGCATGGTAGCTGTAGGTTTCCCATGGGTTGAGGCGAATGCCGTCGATCGAGCCGATATTGATGACTTTGGCAGGATGGGCCTTGGTCGCGGCAGCCTTAAGCAGCGGGTACAGCGCTTGTGTCAGGAAGAAGGGGCCCTTGACGTTGAGGTCCATAACCTTGTCCCAACCCGCTTCAGGGAACTCCTCAAAGGGTGCGCCCCAGGCAGCCCCGGCGTTGTTGACCAGGATATCGAGCTTTGGCTCGCGTTCGGCCAAGGCCGCAGCCAATGCCTTGCATCCTTCTACCGAGGAGACATCCATCGGCAGCGGAATGCAATTCGGGCCAAGCTCTGCCGCAGTCGCTTCACAGGCATCGGCCTTGCGTGAGTTGATATAGACCTTTGCGCCAGCGGCGATGAAACCCTCGGCCATATGACGGCCAAGGTTTTTCGAACCGCCGGTGACAAGAGCCACACGACCTTCGAGGCTGAAAAGTTTTTGCAAGTCCATGATCAATATCCGTTCAGTTTGGCCACGCGGTCGGCGTGGAAATAGATGTCGCCCATGAACTCGGCCAAAGCACGGTCGCGTTTCATATAAAGGCCGATGTCGTATTCGTCGGTCATGCCGATGCCGCCATGCATCTGTACGCCCTCACGTACCGAAAGGTTGCAGGCGAGCCCGGCTTTGGCCTTGGCAACCGAAGCATAAAGCTCTGCACGCGGATCTTCCTCGTCGAGGAAGTTCTGCGCCTTGAGGACCGCCGAACGTGCCATTTCCATTTCGCCATAAAGATGCGCGGCACGATGCTGCAGCGCCTGGAATTCACCAATGACGCGGCCGAACTGCTTGCGCTGTTTCAGATAGTCAAAAGTCAGGTCCATTGCGCCAGTGCCAACGCCAACCATTTCAGCAGCAGATCCGGTCCGTCCGGCATTGAGCATTTTCGAAAGAACGGCCCAGCCCCCATCGACATCGCCAATCACGGCGTCTGCAGTTACCTCTACGCCTTCAAAGGCTACACGTGCCGCCATTGCGGAATCAACGGTGCGCGCTGCTTCCATCGACAGGCCAGCAGCATCCTTTTCGACTGCGAACAGCGTCAACCCGTCGGTTTCGCCAACTGCGCCACCAGTCCGCGCTGCCACAATCAGCATGTCCGAGGAGCTACCTTGCACCACGAACTGCTTTGCGCCGCTCAGTTTGAAGCCATTACCGCTGCGCTCGGCCTTGAGGGCAATCTTTTCAGGATGGTGCTTCTTGCCTTCCTCCAGCGCGATGCCGATCACGGTCTCGCCGGCAAGGATGCCGGGGAACCAGCGATCGCGCATAGCCTTGTCGGCGGCTTTAAGCGCCTCGACAGCAACCACCGAGGTCGAAAGGAAGGGCGAGGGGGATAGGTTGCGCCCGATCTCCTCCAGCACAATGCCGGCTTCGACATGTCCCATGCCTAGCCCGCCATCGGCTTCGGGGATCAGGATGCCGGTAAAGCCCATTTCCGAGAATTGCTTCCACAGATCGTGGCTAAAGCCGTCCTTGCAATCCATGTCCCGATATTTGCGCAGGTGCGCGACGGGGGCTTCAGTCTTCATGAAGTCGCGCGCGCTATCGCGCAGCATCGACTGGTCTTCATTATAAGTCATTGCCATTGGTCAGGCTCCCGGCATGTCGAGAATGCGTTTTGCGACGACGTTAAGCATGACTTCGCTCGTGCCGCCTTCGATCGAATTAGCCTTGGTGCGGAGCCAATCGCGTGCCCGCTTGCCGCCGTTCGACCGTTCGCTCTCCCATTCGAGATAGTCCGAACCACCCGCAGCCATCACCAGTTCGTGCCGCTTTTTGTTTAGCTCGGTTCCGATATATTTCATCAAGTTCGAATAGGCCGGATGGGCTTTGCCGGTCTTCCATTCGTCCATGAAGCGCTCGCTATGTGCACGGAAAGCCAGGCTTTCGACGTCGAACATCGCCAGTTGTGCGCGCAGGATCGGCTCGTCGCCTAATGCATCCTTGAAGCCGCCACCAAGCGAAGCGGTGCCGCCATCGCCGCCGCCCATGCCGGAAATCATCTCACGCTCATGGCCGAGCAAATATTTGGCAACATCCCAACCGCGGTTTAGTTCGCCAACAATCTGGTGCTTGGGAACCACGACATTGTCGAAGAAGGTTTCGCAGAACGGCGAATAGCCCGAGATCAGCTTGATCGGCTTGGTGGTAACGCCCGGCGTTTCCATGTCGAACAGCAGGAAGCTGATGCCCTGATATTTGTTTTCCTTGTCGGTGCGAACAAGGCAGAAAATCCAGTCGGCTTTATCGGCATAGCTGGTCCAGATCTTCTGGCCGTTGACCACCCAATGGTCGCCCTTGTCTTCGCCAAAAGTCTGCAGCGAAACAAGGTCAGACCCGGAGCCCGGTTCCGAATAGCCTTGGCACCAGCGGATTTCCCCGCGTGCGATCTGCGGCAGGTAATGGCGCTTCTGTTCCTCGGTACCGAATTTCAGCAAAGCCGGGCCAAGCATCCAGATGCCAAAGCTTGACAACGGAACGCGCGCACCAGCCTTTGCCAGTTCGTTCCTGAAAATCTTGGTTTCAGCCGGTGAAAGGCCTGCGCCGCCATATTCCTTGGGCCAGTCGGGAACGGTCAGGCCCTTTTCGGCGCAGCGCTCCATCCAGACTTTTTGGGCCTCGCTCTGGAACACGAACTTGCGTCCGCCCCAGCAGGTGTCATCATCGCTTTTGATCGGCGTTTTCATTTCGGGCGGGCAATTTGCCTCTATCCACGCCCGGATTTCCGTCCGGAATGCATCCAGTTCGCTCATCGGGATTCTCCTAAAAAAGTGCCGAATCACTATGTCCCTTTGTGCGCTTTACGCAAGCGTCAACTTGCGAATGCTGCTTTCCGTAACGGCATTTTTGCGCCCGTTGACCGCGCCTTTTTAAGCAGACAGGATGGCAGCGAGAGAGTCGGGAAGAGGAGAGGAAGATGAGATTCGCTGGAAAGACTGCGGTGGTAACCGGTGCGGCGTCAGGTATCGGCAAGGCCACTTGCCTTCGATTGGCTGAAGAAGGCGCTACCGTTATCGCGGGAGATATCGACGAAGAGGGCGGAAGCGAACTTGCCGCCACTTCAAACGGCAAGATCATCTTCAAACGCACCGATGTCTGCAATGTCGATGACATAAAGGCATTGATGGATCTGGCAGCCCAAAAAACCGGCGGCATCGATATCGTCTTCAACAATGCCGGCGCCGTTGGCGATCGTGCGCCTATCGACGAAATCTCCCCCGAAGGCTGGGACCGGACGATGGACTTGCTGCTGCGCTCTGTCGCCATGGGTATCCGTTATGCGGTGCCGCATATGAAGGGCCGCCCGGGCGCCTCGATTGTGAATACCGCCAGCGTCGCCGCGCTTGGCGCGGGTTATTCGCCTTCGGCCTATGCGGTTGCCAAGATTGGCGTTCTGCACCTTTCGAAAATGGCTGCGGCGGAACTTGCGAAATTTGACATACGGGTCAACGCGATCTGCCCCGGTTTCATCAAGACCAATATCTTTGCTTCGGCGCTGGAAGTTCCGCGTGAAAATCGCGATGCAGCCAATGTCGTGATCCACGAAGTCGCCAATCAGGCTCAACCGGTCAAGGGCGGTGGCAATCCCGAAGATATCGCTTCGATGGTCGCCTATCTGGCCAGCAATGAAGCGCGCTTTATCACTGGCACACATATGGTGGTCGACGGTGGCATCACCATCGGCCCCCGCCACAGCTGGGATGAAAATGCCCCTGCGATGTTCGATTCGGTTCAGAACTTCGTTGGTGCGGCCCAGGAATGACGATCACCTCGGACGGGCGCGTTCCGACGCGCATCAAATTCTTTCACGGCTTTGGCAGCATCGCTTATGGCGTGAAGGAGAACGGCTTTTCGACCTTCCTGCTGCTGTTCTACAACCAGGTCATCGGTATGGATGCCCGGTTGGTGGGTGCAGCCTTGGCGATTGCCATGATCGTCGATGCCTTTGCCGACCCGATTATCGGGCATATGAGCGACCGAACTTATTCACGATGGGGCAGGCGACTGCCCTGGCTGTATCTGGCTGCCGTGCCTTTGGCCGCTTCGTGGATGCTTCTCTGGCATCCGCCCGGGCTCGAGGGGTGGCAAGCCTTTGCCTATCTGGTGGTTACCGCGATATTTGTGCGCACGCTTGTTTCAGCTTGCGAAGTACCATCTGTCGCGATCCTGCCAGAGCTGACCCAGGATTATGACGAACGAACCAGCCTGATGCGGCTGCGCTATCTGTTCGCTTGGGCGGGCGGGTTGCTGATGTTGTTCCTGGCTTATGGTGTGTTCCTTGTTTCTGACAAGGAAGGCGAAGTCGGCCAGCTGCTGGAGGAAGGCTATTGGACATATGGCATCACCGGTGCGTGCCTGATGGCATTCACCGTACTGCTATCGGCAATCGGACAGCACAAAAGGCTTGCCCACTTGCCTGCTTCCCAGCCTGACCGCACGACGATTGGAGAGGCGATGCGCGAAATCTGGCATTCGGTTTCGCACCCGACCTATTTGGTATTGATCTCGGCCGTCGCCTTTGCAGCGATAAGCACGCAGGTCACCTATGTGCTATCGAACTATCTCTACATCTTCGTATGGCGCTTTCCCGAACGCTGGTTCCAGGCCTATCCTTGGCTTCTCTTTGGCAGCGTCATCATCGCCTTTTTCCTTGTCGCCTATTTCAACAAGCTTTGGGGCAAGAAAGACTCGGCCTTCCGGTTCATTTTCATCAATGCCGGCTTTTGGATCACGCCCTTCCTGCTGTTTCTTGCTGGGTTCTGGCCGGAGACAGGAACCAATGTCTCGACAGCATTGGTGTTTGCCTTCTTCTTCATCGCCAATTGCTCGGGGGTAATCATCCAGATTTCGGTCGCGTCGATGATTGCCGATGTGGTCGAGGTGACCGAAGAGCATACTGGCCGGCGGTCGGAAGGTTTGCTCTATGCCGGCAACCTGTTCGTCAACAAATGCGCGACGGGTGCGGGCATCCTGATCGGCGGCTTTATCATCTCGATGGCAGGCCTGCCCGAAAAGGCAGACCCTGCTACCGTGCCCGGTCCGGTGATTGATACGCTCGTTATTGCCTACATCAGCACGATCGTCCTACTCGGTCTTGGCACCATCTGGCGTATCCGCAAATTCCCGATCACCCGCGCCGATCATGAAGAACGTGTTCGGCGTCTCGCCGAAGGCGAAAAAACAGTTGAAGCAAGGGCCGGATAGGCCCAAGGAAATCAGGTTAACCGGACGATTAAAAGAGGACGACTCGCATGGACTTTACCTTCACCGAACGCGAAACCTATTGGCGCGACCGTATCAAGAACCACATCGATACCTATCTGCGTCCGCGCATCGCCGACTATAAGAAAGAGGATGCCACCGGCGAACGCTGGAAGGTGATCCAGGTCGTCGAGGAAGAAAAGGCGCGTGCCAAGGCTGCCGGCCTTTGGAACCTCTTCATGCCGCCGCAGGGCGCAAATCCGCACCTGGATACCACGATTGAATTTGACGGTCCGCAGCTGACCAACGTCGAATATGCGCTGTGCGCGGAGGAAATGGGCCGTGTCGGCTTTGCTTCCGAAGTGTTCAACTGCTCGGCACCCGACACCGGCAATATGGAAGTCTTCAACCGCTATGGCACTGCAGAGCAGAAGAAGAAGTGGCTGGTGCCGCTGATGAACGGCGAAATCCGTTCAGCCTTCCTGATGACCGAACCTGCTGTCGCATCGTCGGATGCAACCAACATCGAAACCCGCATGGTTCGCGATGGAGATGAATATGTGATCAATGGCCGCAAATGGTGGTCGTCGGGTCTTGGAGATCCGCGTTGCAAGGTCGCGATCGTGATGGGCAAGACCGATACCGGCGCGCAGAAGCACCAGCAGCAGTCGCAAATCATCGTTCCGATGGATGCGCCGGGCGTGAACATCATCCGCCACTTGCCAGTCTTCGGTTATGACGATGCGCCGCATGGCCATATGGAAGTCGAACTTAAGGATGTTCGCGTTCCCGTGGATAATGTCATCCTTGGCGAAGGCCGCGGATTCGAGATCGCGCAGGGTCGCCTCGGGCCCGGCCGTATCCACCACTGCATGCGCACCATCGGCGTTGCGGAAGAAGCGCTGGAAAAAATGTGCAAGCGCCTAACCAGCCGCGTCGCATTCGGCAAGACGATTGCCGAACACAGCGTTTGGCATGAGCGTATTGCCCGCGCGCGTATCGATATCGAAATGACTCGCCTGCTCTGCCTCAAGGCCGCCCATATGATGGATACGGTTGGCAACAAGGCAGCGGCCAACGAGATTGCCATGATCAAGGTGCAGGCACCGAACATGGCGCTCAAGATCATCGATGATGCCATCCAGGCACATGGCGGCGGTGGCGTTTCGGAAGATTTCGGCCTCGCTTCGGCTTGGGCACATCAGCGTACGCTGCGCCTTGCTGACGGTCCGGATGAAGTCCACAACCGTTCGATCGCACGCATGGAACTCGGCAAATATGGCGGTGTCCGTGGCGGCGTTGAACTGTCGAGCGGTAGCCTCGCGGTGACACGCTGATGAAAGCTGCAGTCCTTATCGAACCGGGTAAGCCGCTCGAAATCGAAACCCTGCAAATTTCGAAGCCGGGTCCGCATGAAGTGTTGATCCGCAATGCGGCCTGCGGGCTTTGCCATTCGGATTTGCACTTCATCGAAGGCACCTATCCGCATCCGTTGCCCGCAGTGCCGGGCCACGAAGCGGCGGGTATCGTCGAAGCGGTGGGATCGGAAGTGCGCACGGTAAAGCCGGGTGATGCAGTCATCACCTGCCTTTCGGCTTTCTGCGGGCATTGCGAATTTTGCGTCACGGGACGCATGTCGCTGTGCCTTGGTGCCGATACGCGCCGCGCACCGGATCAGCCGTCACGGCTTTCGCGCCCCGATGGCTCGCCGGTCAACCAGATGCTCAACCTTTCGGCTTTTGCTGAAATGATGCTCATCCACGAACATGCCTGCACCCGCATTGATCCAGAAATGCCGCTGGATCGGGCGGCGGTTATCGGCTGTGCCGTGACGACGGGCGCGGGTACGATCTTCAACGCGTGTAAGGTTACGCCGGGCGAAACCGTGGCCGTTGTCGGTTGTGGCGGCGTTGGTCTCGCGACCATCAACGCGGCAAAGATTGCCGGTGCTGGGCGGATCATCGCTGCAGACCCGATCCCAGAAAAGCGCGAATTGGCAAAGAAACTGGGCGCAACCGATGTGGTTGACGCACTGGCAGACGATGCCGCCGCGCAGATTATCGACCTCACCAATGGCGGCGTTGACCATGCGGTTGAGGCTGTCGGTCGTCCGGCTTCGGGCGAACTGGCGGTCAAATCGCTGCGCCGCGGCGGCACCGCAACGATCCTTGGCATGATGCCGCTACAGCATAGCGTTGGCCTTTCGGCCATGGATCTGCTGTCGGGCAAAAAGCTGCAAGGTGCGATCATGGGTGGCAACCGCTTCCCCGTCGATATGCCGCGCCTTGTCGATTTCTATATGCGTGGCCTGCTCGATCTCGACAGCATCATTGCTGAGCGCATTCCGCTCGAGCAGATCAATGAAGGCTTCGAGAAAATGAAGAAGGGCGATAGCGCGCGGAGCGTTATCGTATTCGATCAATGAGCGATGTTGCTGCGATGAATGCTGAAGAGGCCTTTGTCGGCACGGTCGAACCGGAAGGTGCCGACAAGCTGGATGAGGGGCGCCTGACCGAATGGATGCAGGCCAATGTGGAGGGCTTTAAAGGCCCTCTGCACCTGACAAAGTTCAAGGGCGGGCAATCGAACCCGACCTACAAGATCGAGGCGGAGTCGGGCAATTATGTGCTCCGGCGCAAGCCGTTCGGCCCATTGCTGCCTTCGGCGCATGCGGTCGATCGCGAATATAAGGTGCAGGCTGGCATGTATAAGACCGGGTTCCCGGTCGCGCGCCAATATGGCCTGTGCACCGATGACAGCGTGATTGGCAGCTGGTTCTACGTGATGGGCATGGTCGATGGCCGCACCATCTGGAATGGTGCGATGCCGGGAAGCACGCCTGAGGAACGGCGCGCGGTCTATTTCGAGATGTTCGATGTGTTGGCCAAACTGCACAACACCGACATTGAGGCGGCAGGGCTTTCCGATTTTGGCAAGCCCGGAAACTATTTCGGTCGCCAGGTGGATCGCTGGACGAAGCAATATCGCCTGTCGGAAACCGAAACCATGCCCGGCATGGAAAAGCTGATCGAATGGCTGCCAGCGACATTGCCGGAGCAGACGCGCACCAGCGTGGTGCATGGCGATTTCCGCATCGATAACGCCATTTTTGATCGGGGCAGCCCGAAATGCCTCGCGGTGCTTGATTGGGAACTGTCGACGATTGGCGATCCGCTTGCGGACTTCTCCTATGTCGCCATGGCGTGGGTGACCGAAAACGGAGGTCGTTCAGGCGTCAAGGATATCGACCGCAAGGAATTGGGTATCCCTGAGCTTGAGGAAGTCGTTGAGCGCTATTGCGCGGCGACGGGTCGCGACAGCATTCCAGATCTCAACTGGTATCTCGCTTACAACTTCTTCCGCCTTGCGGGCATCATGCAGGGCATCAAGAAGCGCGTGATCGATGGCACGGCAAGCTCTGCGCATGCGAAAGCGATGTCGGACCGTGTGACCCCGTTGGTCGACAAGGCATTGGAATTTGCCGTGAAAGCAGGGGCTTAAACATGGCGTCGCCCCGGCGAAAGCCGGGGCCGCTAAAAGTTTTCGCTGCGCGCTTTGGGTGAGCCTATCGCAGTACCTGCTTGCGCAGGGACGACTTTTTTGGAGGAGATCATATGTCCCTTTTCGACATGAGCGGGCAGGTTGCCCTCATCACCGGATCATCGCGCGGCATCGGCAAGGCGATTGCCGAAGAAATGGCCGAGCACGGCGCCAAGGTAGTCATTTCCAGCCGCAAGCAGGATGCCTGCGAGGCGGTGGCTTCTGAAATCAATGCCAAATACGGCGCGGGCACGGCGATTGCCGTTGCTGCCAATATTTCGTCGAAGGATGATCTGCAGCATCTGGTCGACGAAACCCGCAAGGCTTTTGGCAAGATCACCGCGCTGGTCTGCAACGCGGCTTCCAATCCCTATTATGGCCCCAGCGCCGGGATTAGCGATGATCAGTTCCGCAAGATCATGGACAATAACATATTGTCGAACCATTGGCTGATCCACATGGTCGCACCCGAAATGCTGGAGCGTGGCGGTGGTTCTATCACCATCGTTTCGTCAGTAGGCGGGCTCAAGGCGTCGACCGTCATCGGAGCCTATTGCATTTCCAAGGCTGCCGACATGCAGATGGCGCGCAACCTCGCCGATGAATTCGGGCCCAAGGGCGTACGCGTCAACTGCATCGCTCCGGGCCTGATCAAGACCGACTTTGCCCGCGCGCTTTGGGAAAATCCCGATACGCTGGAAATTTCGACCCGTCGTTCCTCGCTGCGCCGCATTGGCGAGCCGCATGAAATTGCCGGGGCAGCGGTATTCCTTGCCAGCAAGGCAGGCGGCTTTACCACCGGCCAGACGATCGTGATCGACGGCGGCAACACTATTTCAGGAGGATGAGCATGGGCGCACTCGAAGGCAAAGTCGCAATCATAACAGGCGCCGGTTCGGGCATCGGCCGCGCCTCGGCCAAGCGGTTCGCCGCAGAGGGCGCGAAGCTGGTTATCGGTGACAAGACCGAGGCAGTGTTCGAAACCGCGAAGATGGTCGAGGAAGCTGGCGGCACGGTAACGGCATTGCAGATTGATGCCGGTGTCGAAGCGGATGTCGCGAAACTCGTTGCAACTGCAACTTCGACCTATGGCGGCGTTGATGTTGCTTTTGCCAATGCGGGCATCATCGGTGACATGGGCGGAATTTTCGAAATCGATCCTGCCGCCATGGCCGAAACCTTCCGCGTAAATGTGATTGGTCCCGCGTTGATGGTGAAGCATGCAGGCAAGGCGATGGTCGATCAGGGGCGTGGCGGCTCGATCGTGCTTACCGCGAGCGTGGCGGGACTCAATTCGGGTGCTGGACCATTGACCTATTCGGCGTCGAAGGCTGGCGTTATCAATCTCGCCAAGACGTCCGCACAGCAGCTGACCACTTCGGGTGTCCGCGTAAACGCGATTTGCCCGGGGCTGACCGAAACCGGAATGACCAAGCCTACCTTTGACTATGCGCGTTCGAAGGATGTGATGCACAAGGTGGGGCAGTTGAACCCGCTGAAGCGTGCAGCGCAGCCTGAGGAGCTGGCCAATGTTGCCCTGTTCCTGGCTTCCGATCAGGCGAGCTATGTCAACGGGCAAGCGATTGCGGTCGATGGCGGCCTCACCAGCTCGCATCCCGTCACACGGCAACTCTTGGGGCAGACGGCGCATTGATATGAGCGATAGCAGCACAGCACTCGAACTCGGCTTCCTCCCCGATCGGCTGGCCCGCGTCGGCACACATATCCAGGCCAAATATCTCGACAGCGGGAAGCTGCCGTTCGGCGCGCTCCTGATCGGGCGCGGCGATGAAGTGGCACACACATGGGCGTCGGGCGTCGATCATGATGCCATTTTCCGCATCGCCAGCATGACCAAGCCGATCACCTCGATCGCCTTCATGCAACTGGTCGAGCAAGGAAAAGTTGCGCTCAGCGAGCCGGTGGCGAAATATATTCCCGAATTTGCCGATCTGGGCGTGTTCGTCAGCGGCGGTGGCAATATTCCCTTCGTGTCGCGTCCGCCGACGACGCGGTTGAACATCATCGATGTGCTGCGCCACACCACCGGCTTCACCTACAGCTTTCAGGAACGCACGCCCATCGATGCGGCCTATCGCAAGACCGAGCTTGAGCACTGGATGAAGAATGACAGCCAGAGCTTCATCAACCACCTGTCGCAAATCCCGCTCGAATTCGATCCGGGCACCTGCTGGAACTATTCGGTTTCGACCGACGTACTGGGCATATTGGTAGAGCGCATTTCGGGCCAATCGCTCGGCGATTATTTCCGCGAACATATTTTCGAACCGCTCGGCATGAAGGATACCGGCTTCAAGGTTGCTGCGGATCAGGCGCATCGTATCCCGCCATGCTACGCCTTCCACCCCAAAGACAAGATGGTGCAGACTGACAAGGCCGGCGCCGAAAGCCTGTGGGCGCAGGGATGGAAATTTGAATCAGGCGGGGGCGGCCTTGCCTCGACCATCCATGATTATCACCGCTTCTGCCGGATGCTGCTCAACGGCGGCGCTCTCGATGGCGTCCAGATTATCAGCCCCAAGACGCTTGAGCTGATGACTGCCAACCATTTGCCCGGTGGTGGCGACCTGACCCAGCATTCGAAATCGCTGTTCAGCGAGGCCGAAAATGCCGGTATCGGTTTCGGCCTAGGTTTTGCCTGCAATATTGATCCTGCGGCGACGATGCTCGCTGGATCAAAAGGCGAATTCTATTGGGGCGGCATGTATTCGACCGCTTTCCTGATCGACCCGGTCGAGGATCTGATCATGGTTTTCATGACCCAACTCGCGCCCTCGTCGACCTATCCGATCCGGCGTGAAATTCGCACAATGATGTATGCGGCGCTTGCCGCCTGACTAACTGGAGACAGTATATGCAATCCGTAACCACCTCGCAGGACGGTGAAATTCTCGTCCTTTCGGTCAACAATCCCCCGGTCAACGCGTTGAGCTGGCATGTGCGTCAGGGCATTTCAGACGGTATCGAACAGGGGCTGAAGGACGATAGCGTAAAGGCTATCGTCATCCGCTGCGAAGGGCAGACCTTCATCGCCGGTGCCGACATCACCGAATTTGGCAAGCCGCCACAAGGCCCGGATTTCAATGCCGTGCTCAACACCATCGAAACCGCGACCAAGCCCGTCATTGCCGCGATCCACGGTACTGCGCTTGGCGGTGGTCTCGAAACCACCCTCGTTTGCCATTATCGCATCGCGGTACCCTCGGCGATGTTGGGTGTGCCCGAAGTCAAGCTTGGCCTGCTTCCCGGTGCGGGCGGCACACAGCGCTTGCCGCGTCTTGTCGGCATCGAACAGGCTGCAGTGATGACCTCGCTGGGCGAACCGATCTCAGCACAAAAGGCGCTCGACACTGGCCTCATCGACAAACTGGCGGGTGAAGACAGCTTGGCCGCTGACGCCGTCGCTTTCGCCCGCGAATGCGTGGCGAAGGGTCCACGCCACACCCGCGACCTGCCGGTCAAGGGTGACACGTCAATCATCGCCAAGCTGGAAGCGGAAAATGCGCGCAAGTGGAAAGGCTTTGACGCGCCTTATGCGAACCTGCGCTGCGTCGCCGCTGCTGCTGAAAACCCCAATATCGAAGACGGCCTGAAATTCGAACGCGCCGAATTCGTCAAGCTTATGTCGGGCAGCCAGTCTGCAGCGCAACGGTATATGTTCTTTGCCGAACGCCAGGCAGCCAAGATTGATGGCCTACCCAAGGATACCAAGCTGCGCGACATCAAGAAGGTTGGCGTGATTGGTGCGGGCACCATGGGTGGCGGCATCACGATGAACTTCCTGCAAAAGGGTATCCCGGTCACTATCGTCGAAATGGTGCAGGAAAACCTTGATCGCGGCGTTGGTGTGATCCGCAAAAATTACGAAGCGTCGGCTGCCAAGGGGCGGTACACCAGCGAACAGGTTGAAAAGATGATGGGTCTGTTGACGCCCTCGCTCAATCTTGAAGACCTGGCGGATTGCGATCTCGTCATCGAGGCAGTCTATGAAAGCATGGACGTCAAGAAAGAGGTCTTTGGAAAGCTCGACAAGATTTGTAAGCAAGGCGCGATCCTTGCGTCGAACACCAGCTATCTCGATGTGAACGAGATCGCTGCGTCAACGTCGCGTCCGCAGGACGTGCTCGGCATGCACTTCTTCTCGCCCGCCAATGTGATGAAGCTGCTTGAAGTCGTGCGCGGTGACAAGACCGCAGATGATGTGTTGGCGACCGCGATGGCGATCGGCAAGAAGATCGGCAAGATCGCTGTGGTCGCAGGCGTTTGCCATGGCTTCATCGGTAACCGCATGCTCAGCCAGCGGCAGATACCGGCCAATGCCTTGCTGATGGAAGGCGCGTCGCCCGAACAGATCGACAATGTCTTTACCGATTTCGGTTTCCCGATGGGGCCGTTCCAGATGGCCGACTTGGCGGGGATGGATATTGGCTGGCACCGCGATACCTCGCTTGAGCCAACCAATGTGCGTGAAGCCATGTGCCTCGCTGGTCGCTTCGGGCAAAAGAACGGCAAGGGCTTCTACGATTATGACGAGAAGCGTAACCGTACGCCCAGTCCGGAAGCGCTCGCCATCATCGAAGATTTCCGCAGTCGTTCGAACATGCAAAAGCGTGAAATTAGCGATCAGGAAATCATCGAGCGCTGCCTGTATCCGATGGTCAATGAGGGCTATCTGATCCTAGAAGAAGGCAAGGCGCAACGCGCATCCGATATCGATGTCGTCTGGATCTATGGCTATGGCTGGCCGGTCTATCGTGGCGGTCCGATGTTCTGGGGTGACCTTGAAGGCGCGAAGAAGATCGTCGAATCGCTTGAACGCCAAGGCGTGAAGGTTGCTGAATCCCTGAAGGCAAAAGCTGCCTGATCTTATGCTGTCGCCGGTGAGTTGAGGCTTACCGGCGACAGGCTGAAGATGAACAACGGTTCATCTCGCGACTCCTGCGAGTCGCCGACTAGATATTGTGGTAACACCCCGGCTCAGCCATCAGACTGGCACAAGATAAAGGTCTGGGGTCGCTTTCCATGTTCCGCAAGAAAATTGTCGCCGCACTTGGCGCACTTGCCCTTCTGATACCCGCGCAGGCCATGGCTCTGCAGTGCGCCCCCTTTGCGCGCGACATTTCTGGCATCGAAATTTTCGGCAATGCCGGCACATGGTGGGCGCAGGCAGCGGGCAAATATGCACGCGGTAACGAGCCCAAGGTTGGCGCTGTGATGGCATTCAAGCCTACCCGTTCGATGCCGGTGGGTCATGTCGGCATGGTCAGCAAGATCGTTTCGGATCGCGAAGTTCTGATCGATCATGCAAACTGGTCGACGATCAATGGTCGCCGCGGCCATATCGAACGCGGCGCGCGTGTCATCGATGTCTCGGCTGCAGGCGACTGGAGCGAAGTGCGCGTGTGGTATGCGCCGGTCAAAGGCCTCGGCACCTCCAGCTATCCACTGTTTGGCTTCATCTATAACGAAGCGGCAGACGCAGAAGCCTGATCAGTTCTCGAGCGGTTGCGGCGCATCGTCCAACACCCGCCGACCCCATATGATTAGATAAAGCAGCGCCGCACTCATCAGGATGAAGGTCGCGGGTTCCCACCAGTTGAACAGCGCGACGCCAATCGCAGGCGTGAAGATATAGGCGGAACCGCTAAGTGAGGCGATTTTGCCTGCCACATCACCTTGCTCAAACCTACGCACCGCGAGCGAAGCGCCCGTAGTGAAGCCCGGGCGGTACAATCCAAAGCCCAAGGATGCGAGTGCAAAGCCCAGTGTGATGCCATAGAAATCGTAACTGACGCCAACCAGCACGATTCCCAAAAGGGCAAGGAATGCCCCCCACAAGACCGATGCGCGGGGTCCAATGGACAGAATTGGTATAAGTCCCCATTGCGCGAGCAGCGTCGCCATCGCGCCCACGAACATGACCGAGCCGGTGGCCTCGACCGTTTCCTTGGGCAGATCGTGCAGGCCCAGCCGATCGCGGATCAGGAAGCCGACGACGCCGAGCATAATGGCCTGCGCATGTCCACCGATCAGCCCTGCCATCAACCAGCTTGCAAATCGTTCGTCGCGCCAGCGCAGTCGCACTTCTTCGCGTGGAAGGGCGTTGTCTTCTTCAACTCCTTCCTCGACCTCGGGCCTATTGACCGACGCTGCCGACGGATAGGATGTCACCACGCCCCGCGCAGCGAAACGGGGTGTGTCATTGGGCAGGCGGAGCTTGAGAGCGATCAGCACCAGCACACCAAAGCTTGCAAACACGACCAATGGCCCCGCTAGCCCGAATGGTTCAAAGATCAGGAAATGGGCAAGGGCAGGGCCGATCACTGTGCCCAGCCCGAACGATGATGCCAGCAGCGAAAGTGCCTTGGCGCGTTCCTCGCGCTCGGTGCGCGCCGCGATATAGGCTTGCACTGCTGGCGGTGCCGCCGAACCGAAACCACCGTAAAGACTGCGGAAAATGGCAAAGACGATGAAGGTCACCGCGGGCGCAATATAGCCTTCCAGGCCAAGCCACAGCACTAAGCCGCACAAGCCCATCGATGCGGCAAAGCCGATCACACCCACCGTCATCAGCAATTTTCGCCCGCGCTTGTCGGATTGGCGGGCCCATTTGGGGGCGGTCAATACCCACAGCAAAGCCGACCAGCTAAAGGCTAGGCTCACCCAAACATCTGCGATTTTCAGCTGGCTTGCTATTGCGGGCAGCGCGGATTGCATCGCGGTGTTGCCAGCTGCGGCGACTAGCATGACGAGGAACAGGATCGTCACCCGATCCGCAGGAATGGCGTTGCCTTTGCCCATCAGCTTTTTACCCAATCATAGCTGCGCGTGACGCTGGCGACATGCAGGTCGTACCACCGGTACCACCGACCGCGTCCGGCATCGCGGATGGCGGCATGCTCTGCATTGTCGCGCCATGCTTTGGCAGAGGTATCATCTGCCCAATAGCTGACAGTGATTCCGATACGGTCATCGCCGCGCGCTGAATCCACGCCTAGATATCCGGGTTGCTGCTTGGCCAGCGCCACCATAGCGTCCGCCGCTTCGCCATACCCCTCGTCATCCTCCAATGTTCGTTCGGAAACGAAGATCACGGCGACCGTAGAGGACGGGTAAGTGGACATATATTCCCAATGTAACGACTTTAACTATAGGGCAAGCGTGCAACATCTTTTCGTCGACTTTTTTGCTTAATCGGGTTGCATCGCAGGCGCGCATTTGCGACTGCAGGTACATGGTGTATTATAACGCTAAGGCGGATTGATGAGCGATAGTTCGATTGCCCTCGCTTCCAGATTCGAACGCATCAGGGATCAGGTGAAAAGATTCCTCGGCCCTTGGGGTGTATTCTTCAAAGGCTTTCTGAAGCATCCCGTAATGGTCGGCTCGATCATTCCTTCGTCCCGCTGGACAGTCCAGAAAATGTTAGGCCCGGTGAAGTGGGATGAATGCAAATTGTTCGTCGAATATGGCCCGGGTGTCGGCACATTCTGCCAGCCGGTGCTCGATCGGATGCGCAAGGATGCAACGCTGCTGGTGATCGATACCAACCCCGATTTCATTGATTTCCTGCGCAAGCATTTCCGCGACAGCCGTTTCATCGCGGTGCATGGCTCGGCCGCCGATGTGAACGAAATCATCCGCGAATTTGGTTTCGAATATGCCGACTATATCCTGTCCGGCTTGCCGTTTTCGACCTTACCCGGCGACCTGGGGCCAAGGATTGCTGAGGAAACCGGCAAGGCAATCCGCCCGGGCGGTGCCTTCCTTGTATACCAGTTTCGCGCGCGCGCGCGCGATTTCATGGCCCCGTATTTCCAGCGGATTGATAGCGGCTATGAATTCTGGAACATCCTGCCCTGTTACCTGTTCTGGGGCTGGAAGGCTTAAGCTTTCGTTCCGGGCAGTCGCTTGCGCAATCCTTGCGTGATACGCGACGAAATCCGTCGGCCGATATTATAGTCGACGCTGTTCACCAGCAAATAGGCCAGCGACCAGCGGAGCCGGTTAAACCATGATAGACGGCTGCGGTGCATCTCTGTGGTTTGCGGATCACTTTGTCGCGCAAGGCTATCGGCCAGTTCGCGCAGGTGGTCGGCGACCGCTGCATCCTTGATGCGCAGCATCAGTTCCTTGTTGATGAACAGGCTTCGAATATCGAGGTTGGCCGAGCCGATATAGGCTGCATCGTCGATAACGAGCAATTTGGTGTGCAATAGGCGTGGGCGATATTCGCAAATCCTCACTTTGCGCTTCAGCAGATAGCCATAAAGGATGCGAGCTGCACCGATGGTTGCGCCATTGTCGGTCTTTCCCGCCAATACCAGACGCACAGCTCCCCCAGTTCTTGCAGCTTTGGACAAGCGACGCAGGATCGATTGGGTGGGTGAGAAGTAAGCCGCAACAATATCAATCAACCGCGCATTTTGCAGGTCTCGCTTCAGCGATAACGCCCATGGTGAAAGATGGTTGGTTGGCCCACCCACCAGCCATTGCAAAGCGCCATCGCCCGGCTGCCATTCCTTGATCAATCGCCGCAACGCGAGCAGGCGGACCCCGCCATCGGCCGACAATTCGATAAGTTCCGAAATATAGGCTTCTATCCGCGCAACATCTGGGCCTGCAACTAGCAGACCCAGATCCTCCCAGCTTTGGTCGCCGCGGCGGTCAAAATATTGATCGGTGATGTTATAGCCGCCAACAAGGGCATGCTGTTTATCGACGATCAAAATCTTCTGATGGTTGCGAATGAAGTAGGAAAGCCTCCAGCGAGAGCTGAAGAAATGGTAACGTCCGCCTGCGTCGGCCAAGGGCTGGAAAAAGGATGCGGGGACGCGCGCCGAACCAAAACTGTCGACGAGAAGCGCCACCTTTACCCCGCGCATTGCCGCCGCAACCAATGCATTGCGGACCTCGGTACCGCTGGTATCGTTTTCGAACATATACATGCTCAGCGCGATACACTGGCGTGCGCCGTTGATGAGGTCGAGCATCGCCCGCAAGCGAACATCCGGCGCGTGCAGGATGTGGAGCCTGTGGCCCGCGACATTGAACCTTTTCCCAGGCAGTCGCAGCTGGTCTTCTGCATCCTCCATATATGCGAGATAGGGTGGCGCGCGCGAAGGTGCAACCTGCGAAGCCGCTACTGCCCGGGCCGCTTTTCGTTGACAAATTGGCGGTCAACCCGTAATTGCCCACGACTTTCCAAACATCCAAAGTGATTCAGGAGCCGACATGGCGCGCGTAACCGTTGAAGATTGCATCGATAAGGTCCCGAACCGTTTCGATCTCGTATTGCTCGCAGCAGAGCGTGCGCGTGAGATTTCGGGCGGTGCCGAACTGACGATTGATCGCGATCGCGACAAAAATCCTGTCGTTGCCCTGCGCGAAATCGCTGAAGAAACCGTTCGCCCGGAACATCTGAAGGAAGGCCTGACGCAGTCATTGCAGAAGGTTCAGGTCGACGAAGACGAAGAGGTTGATGACATCGGTTCGCTGGCGAAGTCGGCAGAGGCGCTTCGCCTTACCGCAGCTGCGCCTGCCCGCAGCGCCGGCGTTGCCCGCGACTACGACCGTTAATCGCTCTCCGAATTAGCTTGTGGCGGCATTCTTGCCGCCAAGCACCCGCATCTTGATCTGACCGCTTTCCAGCAAGGGCGCAGCTATGGCTGCGATCCGCCCTTGCCGTTCGGTCACCAGCGCGCGGTTGTAGAATGTGTTCGCGATAACATCTGCGATTTGCAGGCCAGCCAATCGATGGCTGTGCTCCAATTGCGTGGTGCCGCATGGACCAACTAGTTTCGCAATATCGGCGCGTATCGCATTCAAGGTTTCGGGTCCGTAACGTCCATCGTCGATGATCACGCTATCGCACCCGGGAATTTCGGGTAGCATCGCGGTCACAACATCTTCCAGCAGAGCGGCATAGACTTGCATGTCGTGGTCGCCCCGGTCGGCATTCTTTTCAGGAACCAAGGCCGATATCGCGATGCCAATTGTGATAGACGAAACGCTGTCCTTGATCAGTTCGAACAGCAAAGCGCGTTCGGCCAGATCAATCCGGCTGCCTTTCACTTCGCCATGATAGCCGGTCACAGTCCGGAACCGCGCCAGCAATGCCTCCGCTACGCTTTCGTCTATATCGATCGCGGCAAGGGTCATCACCCCGCGGCCGACACCCCCCGATTCATCGCAATAAATGGCCATCACACGTTCATCTGCTCAAGGGCAGGGGTAACGTTTTTTCATCACATCGAACATGGCGGTGGTGATCGTTGTTTTGGGCCGTACTGCGGCTGGATAGCTGCGCAAGTGCGATAAGAAGGCGTTCGAATCCATCTTTGCCTTGCTCGGCGGGCAACTGTGCGGTTCGCGTCCAGCTTTCCTGTCTGCTTCGATTTTCGCTTTATACTCTGCGCCCGCAGCCTGCGCTTCGCCATAAAGCAATTTGATGTCAGGCGATCCGATGGCGCCAAGACCCTTGGCTTTCAATGAATCGGCTTTGGCAAGGAAAGTGGCGACGCTCATATCGCCCGATGCCCAGGCAGGGGTCACTGTGACGGCAGATACCGTTAGTCCAAGAACCAAAAGCGATTTGCGCAATGCCATTACTTACTCTCCTGCCACTCCAGTGGCGGGAGAGTAAGGATTTGAATCTATTTGGCAAGCTTGACCAGCTGTGTTTCAGGCCCCTTGCGGAGTCGCGCTGCCCACACCGTTGCGCTTGCCGCGCCCGGCTTTGGGAATGGCGTTACCAACCGACGGAATATTGTTCGGTATGGTGGTCTTGGTGCCATCACGCTCAAACTTGCCGGTCTCAAGCAGTTGCTTGATTTCGTCACCCGAAAGTGTCTCGAATTCCAGCAGGGCTTCGGCGAGCAGGTTCAGTTGCTTGCGATGCTTCTTGAGCAAAGCAGTCGCCTTTTCATAGCCACCTTCAACCAGCTTACGGATTTCGGCGTCGATCTTTTTCGCCGTTTCATCCGACATTGCCGTGCGCTGGCTATAGCCATAACCGAGATAGCCATCCTGGCGCTCTTCATATTGCAACGGGCCAAGTTCTTCGGACATGCCCCATTGGGTGACCATGTCGCGGGCAAGCTGGGTCGCATATTGGATATCGCCCGATGCGCCGCTGCTGACCTTGTCATGGCCGAACACAAGTTCTTCGGCAACGCGGCCACCCATGCTGACGGCCAGGTTGGCGTGCATCTTGTCGCGGTGATAGCTGTAGTTATCGCGCTCAGGCAGGCGCATCACCATGCCGAGGGCGCGGCCGCGCGGAATGATGGTCGCCTTGTGGATCGGGTCAGATGCTGGCTCATAGATTGCAACAATGGCGTGGCCGGCCTCGTGATAGGCGGTCATGCGCTTTTCGTCTTCGGTCATGACCATCGACTTGCGCTCGGTGCCCATCATCACCTTGTCCTTGGCGTCCTCAAACTCCTGCATGGCGACAAGCCGTTTGGCGCGGCGCGCTGCCAACAGGGCTGCCTCGTTGACAAGGTTGGCAAGGTCCGCACCCGAAAAGCCGGGCGTGCCGCGTGCAATCACGCGCGGATCGACGTCGGGTGCAAGGGGCACCTTCTTCATATGCACTTCAAGGATCTTGACGCGGCCTTCGATATCGGGACGCGGCACGACGACCTGACGGTCGAACCGGCCCGGGCGCAGCAGCGCAGGGTCGAGGACGTCAGGACGGTTGGTCGCGGCGATGATGATGATGCCTTCATTGGCTTCGAAACCATCCATCTCGACCAGCAACTGGTTGAGCGTCTGTTCGCGTTCGTCATTCTGGTTGCCGAGACCGGCACCGCGGCTGCGACCGACGGCATCGATTTCGTCGATAAAGACGATGCAAGGTGCGTTTTTCTTAGCCTGATCGAACATGTCGCGCACACGGCTGGCGCCGACGCCAACAAACATTTCGACAAAGTCCGAACCCGAAATGGTGAAGAAAGGCACGCCCGCTTCGCCCGCAATCGCGCGTGCCAGCAAGGTCTTACCGGTACCCGGCGAACCGACCAGTAGCGCACCCTTGGGAATCTTGCCGCCCAGGCGGCTGAACTTGTGCGGGTCGCGCAGGAATTCAACGATTTCCTGCAATTCTTCGCGTGCTTCATCGATACCGGCAACATCGTCAAAAGTGACGCGGCCGTGCTTCTCGGTCAGCATCTTGGCCTTGGATTTGCCAAAGCCCATCGCACCGCCGGCGCCGCCGCCCTTCTGCATTTGGCGAAGGACGAAGAAAGCGATGCCGAGGATGAGCAGGAAGGGCAGTGCCTGGTAAAGCAGGATCAACCACAGGCTCGGCTGTTCTTCGGGCTTACCCTGAACATCGACACCCTTTTCATCGAGCAGCTTGTACAGCTCGGTATCGCCTTGGATGGGAACGGTGACGATTTGCTCGCCATTTGAAAGCTCGCCGGTGATGCGGTCGGGCGAAATCGCGACCGACTTTACCTCTCCCGCTTCAATCTTGTCGCGGAAGTTGGAATAGCTGATGCCTGTCGAGGCAGAGCTGCCTCCGCCGCTAAAAATCGAAACCACGAGCAGCAAAGCCACCATGATTCCGGCCCAAATCATCAGATTGCGGGCGAGGGGGTTGCCTTTGGGTTCCTGTTCGTCGTTCATCATGGTCTTCCAATGAAGGGAGAAATATTTGCCTAATGTAGGTCGCAAAAGGTGAATGGCAATATAAGGCTTTTGCCGAAACGTGCGAAAAATCCGATTTCAGTGATGGTTTTGGCCTCTAGGGGGCGCGGGTTGGATACGCCAAAGCGATCCGCCACTGCACAACAGATCGCCAATCGTCATTTTCCCGCCGCTTTGCAGCGTCTCCAGCGCACGATCGATGGTGTCGCCACGAGGCGTGATGCCTGAATCCTGGCTTTGCAGGGCGCGGATCAGCAGCCGTCGTACGAGCTCAATCGGAAGGCCCGATGGATCGAGGGTCGCGCCCTGTTCGGTTGCGACAAGCCGCTCGGGCTCAAGCTTCGCGGCCATCCATTCAAGTGCTTCGTGCGATTGGCGCAATGCCGCCACTGTTCGCGCAATGCGCGTCGCACTCATCAGCGGCGGGGCTGACTGCAACCAGTTGCGCACCTGCACCCGATCGAAATCCTCATTGGCGTTGCTGGGGTCCTCACACGGCACCACGCCTGCTTCGTGGCAGATTCCCAGCAATTGCGCCTTGGTCAATTCCAACAATGGTCGGATGATCCGGCCGTTGCGCTCGCGAATGCCCGAAAGCCCGGCAATGCCGCTGCCCCGGGCAATACGCATCAACAGCGTTTCCAACTGATCGTCGGCATGATGTGCGGTCGCAATCCAATTGAGGTTGTTGGTATCGGCCCAGTATTGCAGCAACTGATAGCGAGCTTCGCGCGCCGCTGACTGGATATTGCCGGTAATCGGCGCCTCAGGCCTCAATATAGAATGCGCAATGCCGCGTTCGGCGCAAAGTTCAGCGACAAAAGCTGCTTCGTCCGCGGCCTCGGGGCGAAGGCCATGGTCAACCGTTGCCGCCATGATGGCTTTCGGGAACGCAGCATGCGCCAACAGCAAAAGGGCAAGGCTATCCGGCCCACCTGACACCGCCAAGCCAATGCAAGGCGAACCTGCCATAGCCGGATTGCCGCCCGTCAACCGGCACGCGGAATCGACGAACAAAGGTAACATGCTGCTGGTTGATCCCGCCATGAAGCAGGATTTAAACCGGCCGCTCGGGCTTGGCTATCGCCTTATTTGCACTTTGCCTTCTTGCGCCCATCGGCGAGACGCGCTGCCAAGCGTCCGCTGGCTTCGGAAGGATAAGCACTAGCAAGTTGGCCGAATGCTTCGCAAGCCTCAGGCGCTTTGCCCAATTGCGCCAGCGCATCACCCAGGAAATAGAGGCTTTCCGGTGCGCGATCACCTTTGGGATCATTTTTATAGTTATCATAGAACACCTTGACTGCGGTCGCAGGCTTTCCGTCGTCAAGCCATGCGCGGCCGAGCAGGTTGCGGGCATAGCTGGCACGTTTGTGCTTCGGGAATTTCGTTACCGTATCCTGTAACTGCACCTGTGCTTCGGGATAGAATTTCGCTTCCCACAGGCGGAACCCGTAGGAGTAGCTGTCTTCAAATGCATCCCCGGTCGAAGGTCGTTCGATTGCGGCAACCGCAGTCGTGCGCGCTGGCGTTGCTTTGGCAACTGGCGCAGGCGTTTTTGCCGGGGTTGCTGCTTTGGGAGCTGGCTCAGTCTTGGCTGGCGCGACGGCAACCTTTGTGTCGGATTCAACTACGGCATTGGTCGCCACAGGCACCGGCTGTTGCACCTTGGCAACTTCAAGCGCGTTGATCCGGGCATCCATTGCCTTGATTGCCACATTCTGCGTTTCGACTTGCCCTGTCAGGGTGGCGAGCTGCGATTCCAGCGCATCGACGCGTGCGATCAGGTCGGTAACTGCGCTGCCGGAAGGTGCTGCCGTGCTGGTCGGCTTGGCTGCGTCAGCCTGGATTTCGGGTTCGAAAAACTTCCCCGCACCATCTGGAAATACCTTACGCTGGACAGCCTTCATTTCTTTTTCGAGCTTGACCACGCGGCCTTCGACATTGGCATCTTGCGCTTGCACAGAGGGAACTGCCGCTGCCACCACCGCTGCAGTAAGGAAATATTTGAAATTCATCACAGCCCTCCCGGCCAACAATCTGGATTCAATGCAATTTTTACAATTGCCACCACTTTGATTACTATAACGGAGGTGGAATCCCGAATAAAGGGCAAGTGGAACTTCCAGCCCAATTCTTGCCAGAAATCTGTGGATGGCTTTCGCCTTATTGTTGGGCTGCACTCTCTGCTGCGGGTCCCGTGCTTGCGCCAGTAGCATTTTGCACTGGTGCAGCCTCGGTCTTACGTGCCAGCAGCGCTGCCGCGCTTATGCCGACATCTGCGATCGACCGTTCACCATTACCAAGCGGCGGAACGGGCTTTCCACCGATTGTCACGTCCAAAACCTGCGGCCGGCCGGTAACGATCATCGGATTGTTGGCATCTTTAGGAACGGTAAAGCTCTCACCGGCCTTCATTTCATTTTCATAGAGCCGGTTGTTCCCTGCGTCGTAAATTTTCAGCCACACGGTTTCGCGCGCAGTAATCACTACCTGGCCGGACGGATCAATTTGCGTCTCGGCTTTGGCCGGGCCTGATTGGTCCTTGATCGGGGCTTCGGCGACGGGCTTTGCAGCATCACCCTCTGCGACGGGCGCCAAGGCAAAGCTGCGCCAGATGAAATAGACAATGATGAGTGCGATGGCGAGAGCCGCCGCCCCCCAGGCAAGCGGGCGCGAAGGCACACGTGCTGGATCGGCTGGTTCATATTCGGGTGTTCGGGCGACGTTTTGATATCCGCCCTCAGCCAGTTCCTGCCTCAATTCGGTAAGAAGAGCGGTTTCATCAAGTCCCAGAGCCTTTGCATAGGACCGGGTGAAGCCGATCGTATAGGTCGAACCGGGAAGCGCCGAATAATTCGAAGCCTCGATAGCTTCGAGATGACGGATGGGAACACGCGTACGCGTAGCAATCTCGGTCAAGGAGAGGCCTGCAGCTTCACGCGCGGCATGCAACTGGCTTCCGACGCTACCAGTTTCGGGCGCAGTCGCCTCTGTTTCGCTATTATCCTGATCGCGATCTTTCACTTAATCGCACTCCAACGACCCGAGAAACCCACTTCTGCCGAGCGGATGCAAGACAATGGCGCTGCTATAACGAAAGTCAATGTTTAAAAGGTCAAAACTTGTATCGTCTCAAGCGATTTCAACGCCTTGGCTTGTTGCCCATTGATTGAGCCTGTCCCTGATATTGCCCGATGGAGATGACAGAATTGTTTCCATTTCCACAGCGATTGCCTCTGAATCAAGTGAACGGACCATCGCCTTGATCGCACCGACCGCTGCGGGAGTGATCGACAGCCTTCGCAGCCCGATGCCAACCAACGCCATGGCTTCGAGCGTCCTGCCACCCATTTCACCACAGACAGTGAGGTCGACCTTATGCTCTTCACAGGCAATAACGATACGGCGGATAAACCGCAAAATGGCCGGGCTCAGCCAATCGTAGCGCTCAGCGAGCCTCGGGTCGGCGCGGTCGGCCGCGAACAGAAACTGGGTCAGGTCGTTGGTGCCGATCGAAAGGAAGTCGATCTTTGGCAACAACAAGTCGAGCATCTCCGCTAAAGCGGGTACTTCCAGCATCGCGCCATAACGGATGCGTGAGGGCAGCTGTTTCTTGCGTGCAGTCAGATATTCCAGCTGTGCCTCAAAAACCTGTTTCGCAGCATCAAACTCCCAAGGTTCCGAAACCATCGGGAACATCACATTGAGGTTACGTCCAGCGGCAGCCTCCAGCAAGGCGCGGGCCTGCGCTTTCATCAGGCCTTCCTGATCGAGCGCAAGGCGCAAGGCGCGCCAGCCCATGGCCGGATTTTCCTCTTCTTCGGAAATATGCTTCAGATAGGGCAGCGCCTTATCTCCGCCCACGTCGATGGTCCGGAAGATGACTGGCTTGTCACCCGCGGCATCAAGCACTTCACGGTAGAATCGCTGCTGCCGCTCACGTTGTGGCAGCGTCGCGGAAATCAGAAACTGGAACTCGGTGCGGAACAGGCCGATACCTTCTGCGCCAGACAAGCCGATGGCCAGTGCATCGTCACGCAGCCCTGCGTTGATCAACAATGCGACCTTTTGCCCGTCCTTGGTGACCGAAGGAACGTCGCGCAGTGCGGCGTAGCGGGCCTTTTTCTTTTGGCGGTCGGCAAGCTCGCTTGAAAATGCCTGCTGGACCGCCGCCGATGGCCTGACGATGACATTTTTTTCATCGACATTGAGAAGCAGCATGTCGCCTTCGCGTATCGTCTGGCGCACGCTCCCCACACGGCCGAGCACGGGAACACCCATTGCCCGAGCAACAATCGTGACATGCGCCGTCAGTGAACCTTCTTCTAGGATAACCCCGCGTAACCGACGCTTGTCATATTCGAGCAATTCGGCCGGACCGAGGTTGCGCGCAACGAGGATCGAGTCTTGCTTGAGGCCCAACTGGGCCGCAGTCCCCATCTGGCCGGAAACAATGCGCAGCAGTCGGTTCGACAGATCCTCCAGATCGTGCATGCGATCAGCGAGCAGGGGATCGTCAATCTGACGCATCCGCATGCGGGTGCGCTGCTGGACGCGCTCGATGGCGGCTTCTGCGGTCAGGCCGCTGTCGATCGCTTCGTTGATGCGCCGCGACCAGCCTTCGTCATAGGCGAACATCTTGTAGGTATCGAGGATCTCCTCATGCTCCCCACCCGCACCGAATTCGGCCATGTTCGCCATGCGGTCGATCTGCTCGCGCATCTTGTCGAACGCGGAATAGACGCGTGCGCGCTCGGCCTCGGTATCCTCCGCCATTGTGTGTTCGATGCGCACATTGGGCTGGTGGAAAATGGCGATACCCGCTGCCGCACCCGATACCAATGGCAGGCCGTTCAGCACGGCAGTGCCGGTCTGGCCGCTGCCGATGGTGCCAGCTTCGTCGATCAGGCCGGCATTGGCGATCAGTTCCGAAAGCACCATCGCGGTTGTCTGCAACGCCTCGATCTCGACTTCGGCATATTTGCGCGGCTCGGCGTGCTGGACCGCGAGCACGCCCACCGCCCGTTCGGAACGGACGATCGGCACACCGGCAAAGCTGTGAAAGCGTTCTTCTCCCGTCTCGGGCATATATCGGAATGCCGGATGCGCTGCAGCTTCATCGAGGTTCAGCGTTTCGACATTGTCGGCAATCGTTCCAACAAGTCCTTCGCCAAAGCCCAGTTTGGTGACGTGCACAGCGTCCTGATTCAGACCGCGCGTTGCAAAAAGTTCGAGAACACCATCGCGCAGCAGATAGATCGAGCAAACCTCACTCGACAGCGCCTCACCGATGATATTGACCACTTGGTTCAGCTTTGCCTGCGCGTGATTTCCCGAAGCCATCACTTCGTGAAGGCCGGTCAATATGTTGCGTGCGGCTATGGCTGCGCTTTCCATGCCACCCGGTTAGCAGATGGCATGGGCGCACGCGATACCCGATACAGGCTCGCAGCAAAAAATTACGTATGCAGTCGGGTTTAAACCGAGGCTAACTCCTGTGCCATCGCGTCTTTCAACTGCAATTTCTGCTTTTTGATGCGGTGTATCAAATCATCGTCTGGAAATGGCCGGGTTTCTTCTTTTTCAAGCTGCGCTTCGAGTTCGGCATGTTTCAGGCGCAGGGCCGACAGATGATTTTCACTCACCGCTATCTCCTTCTGGCTTGTCGCCCGGAGAGCCGATTCATTTCGACTCACCAGAGCCAAGACGGAAAGTAGAACATGTTTTCCACAGCCTGTCTCGCGAAAAAGCATCCACTTTGCCGCAGGTGATTTTCGTTCTGGCGACACGGGGCCAGGGTGGCTATCAGGGTTGGATTACAAGTTGTTATGAACCGGGGCGCCATGAACGACGAGGGTATCCGTCAGCAGATTGAATTGCTTAAGATCGAACACCGCGATCTTGACGATGCGATTACTGCGCTCCAGGCCAATCCAGTGTCGGATCAACTGCAAATTGCGCGGCTGAAGAGGAAGAAACTGGCCCTGAAAGACAGGATTGGCGTGCTTGAGGATCAATTGATCCCGGATATCATCGCATAAACACGGCATGTTCTGGTTAACGTTCCTTTATGGAACATTTTCAGGAATGCAGTGGAAAAGTGGTAAATCTTGCTGACAGCGGTGGAGTCGGTTTGGCATGGGCATTTGATGCATGCGCCGCAGTACCAAATAACGCCCAAGCTGATTGACGGTCTTTACACCGAAGCGATGGTGCTGGCCGATGAGGCGCGTTCCTATTTCGACAGTGATCGCGCGCGCGAAATCTCACCCGCGGATGTCGCAGTCGCCTTTTCCTGCGAATCCCTGAAGGTTACGACCCGGCTGATGCATGTCATTGCATGGTTGCTGAATCAGAAAGCCATTCGAGCGGGGGAAATCCATGCGTCGGATATCATGCGCGAGTTGGATGAGCTGGGCTATGCTCCGGCGACCGATGATTGGATGGTGCAGCGCATGCCCGAAGAGGCGCGTACCCTGATCATGGCCAGCGAAGACCTGTACTATCGCGTGCAACGGATCAGCAGCCATATCTATGCGGAGCAGGAAAACACACCGATGCCGCACCGGATGATCGAGCGGTTGCGCCAGAATTTCTGAGTTTCGCAGCGATTACTCAAATCGGAAAGATTTGCAATTCACGGGGCGTGACGTTGCGGCTTTGACCGATTATATGGCCCGCATGGAACAAGTGACAGTAGCGAAGGCAAAGTCAGTCGAGGATAATGAACTTATCCGTGAAGCTGCTGCCCTGACGCGCGAATTCAGCGTTGCAAAACCCGGCATTTACTGGCCTGATTTTCTGGGCTCGGCCTTGCTCGGCTATGCGGGTCTTTATTTTACGATTGCCGGTTCGTCACTGGCCATCCAACTCGCTGGTGCGGCCGTGGCCATCACCTTCCTGTATCGCGCTGCGCTGTTTATCCATGAAATTACGCATATGAAGCGTGATCATGTGCCCGGGTTCCGCTGGGTCTGGAATTTCCTTGTTGGCATCCCGATGCTGATTCCGTCCTTCACCTATGAAGATACCCACAACCAGCACCATTCGAAGATGCGCTACGGAACCGACCGCGATCCGGAATATTTGCCGCTGGCGTTAATGAAGCCGCACATGCTGGTTTTCTTCATGCTGGTCGCCGCCCTGGGTTCGATTGGGTTTCTGGTGCGTTTCGCGATCCTGTCACCGTTATCGCTGATAAGCCCTTGGATTCGCCGCGAGACCGTTGCGCGTTTTTCGACCTTGTCGATCAACCCTTCCTATCGGCGCGCGATGCCCGAAGGCGAATTCCGCCGTGACTGGATCATCATGGAAACCGGTGCGGCGGTCTGGTCAATTGGAATATTGACCGCCGTTTTCATTGGCTGGATCCCGGTCAAGGCCTTCCTCATCTATCTTGCAATTGTGGCCGCCGCTTTGGTGCTGAACCAGGTTCGCACACTCGTCGCCCATCTGTGGGAAAATGATGGCGAGGTGCTGAGCGTCACCGAGCAATATCTCGACAGCGTCAACGTACCGCCGCCGGGCATCATGGGTGAATTCTGGGCCCCGGTGGGCCTGCGCTATCACGCGCTCCACCATCTGGTACCCAGCGTGCCGTACCACGCGCTACCCGAGGTGCATCGCCGTCTTGCGGCGAAGTTCGGCAATGGCAGCAATTACGACAAGGCCAATTACCCCAATCTCCGCGGCTTGCTGTCGCGATTGGTGGCCTCGTCCTTCCGGGGTGGCAAGGCGGTTTAGTTCGCCTTTTCTTTGCTCAAACGCGACATCAGGATGGCGGCGCGTTTTGCCTGCCGTTTGATGCTGTCGAGATCGACGGTTTCACCGGGTGCATGATCGCCACGGCTGTAGGTACCAAGACCGGCGAGGCCATCGACATCATTGGCGACAAAGCTGATATCGCCCGCGCCGCGTTTCAGCGGATCCAGCGCGGGCATCTCGGCCAGCCCCATGTCACGGTTTACGCCGTTCAGCCTGTCGAGCAGCGCCCTGTTTCCAGCCGTTGGCGCCATTGCCGGATAGGCGCCGGGATCGAAGCTGATTTTGGCGCTGGTTTTCGGCGCGGATTCAGAGACGATCTGCAGCATCTTGGCGCGAACGCGCGCCGATTGTTCTTCGGAAAGCGTCCGGAAGTCGCCCCGCGCATAGGCGATGCCGGGAATGATATTGGTCTTGCCTGCGGCAGTGGCCCGAATGCCACTGGCGTCGAGCGCAGCTTCCTGCCCGGCAGCGATCAACCCGACATTAAATGTCAGATTTGGTTCGGGCAATTCTGTGCGGAAGCGGTGCAATATGCGGGCGAGTTCAAACGCCGCGCCATCGCCATAGGTGTTGCTGAAAATCAGCGAGCTGTGACCGGTGACGCCGCTGACCTCCAGCTTCCAGCTGTTTGAAGACCGCCGCGCGATCGAGCCCATGTCGCGCCCCTCATCGCGGACCAGTCCCTCAAAATCCAATGCGACATCGGCGCGCTTGCCGGCCTCTATCAACGGCCCGCGCGTCACTTCAATCGGATCGCCGGCATCTTCTTCGTCGCCGGTCATGTGGATTTCGATATTGGCGTCTTTAAGCGTTCCAGCCGCCTGCATAGCGCGAAGTGCAGCGACGATGACGGTCATTCCACCCTTGTCATCTCCCGCGCCCGGTCCTTCGGCCTCGTCGGTCGAGCCTGCTTTTATGCGGACAAATTTCTGGAAGGGGCTATCGGGTTCAAAGACGGTATCTAGATGCGCAATCAGCAAGAGGCGTTTGGTGCCTTTCTTGCCGTTTTTGGTCGCGACGAGGTGCGCGGATCGGCCGGCAGCGGCCATATCGATCCATTCAACCTTGAAACCCAGCGGTTCCAGTTCGGCGCGCATCATCTCACCGACGGTGCGCACGCCTTCGAAATTCATTGTACCCGAATTCTGGTTGACCAGTTTCTCGAGCAGCGCAACCGACCGCTCATATTCGGCGTCGACAGTTGCAACCATTTTGGCCTCGGCCTTGTTCAACTGCGCAGTCGCCGGGGCTGAAAAGGCGAGCGCCAGCCCCGCACCCATGAGGGCGAGGGACTGGCGCACATTTTTCGTCATGTGAAAGCTCATGCAGGCAGGCCGCTGATCGCTTTCACTTCCATGAAGTCCTTGAGACCGAACAGGCCGGCTTCACGGCCATTGCCCGACTGCTTGTAGCCACCAAAAGGTGCGCCGGGTGCGGGGCCCCAATTGTTGATGGCAACCATGCCGGCACGCAGCTTCGGTGCCACTTCAGCCGCCTTGGCAGGATCGCCCGAAACAACCGCAGACAAGCCATATTCGGTGTCGTTGGCGATTTCGATTGCCTGATCGAGATCCTCATAGGCCATGATGGTCGCGACCGGGCCGAAAACCTCTTCCTTGGCGATGCGCATGTTGGGCGTGACGCCCGAGAATACGGTCGGCTTGATGTAATAGCCGCGGTTGAGATCGGCCGGACGATCGGTGCCACCGGTTTCCAGCGTAGCGCCTTCGTCGATGGCTGACTGGATCAGCCCCTGGATCTTCTCATATTGAGCCTTGTTCACGACAGGGCCGATATGCGCGCCTTCCTGTAGAGGATCGCCAACCTTGGTGCCTTCAAACATCGCTTTGACGAAGTTTGCAGCTTCCTTTGCGCGATCCTTCTGAACGAGGATGCGGGTCGGCGCGATGCAGCTCTGGCCGCTGTTGATGAGGACGCCCTGCACGGTCGGCGGCAGGACTTCTTCAAACTTGGCATCGGGAAGCACGACGTTGGGCGATTTGCCGCCCAGTTCCTGATGGACGCGCTTCACGGTATCGGCAGCTGCCTTTGCAACAAGGATACCTGCACGGGTCGAACCGGTGAAGCTGACCATGTCGATTCCCGGATGGGCCGAAATCGCCGCACCTACGGTTGGGCCGTCACCCTGAACGAGGTTGAACACACCCGGCGGAACGCCAGCGGCATCCATCACTTCAGCAAAGATCGCCGCGTTGCCGGGGCATTCTTCCGAAGGCTTCAGCACCATGGTGTTGCCTGCTGCGATGCAAGGCGCAACCTTGAGTGCGATCTGGTTCAGCGGCCAGTTCCACGGCGTGATCATGCCAACGACGCCGATCGGCTCGTACACAACAGTGTTCGCGCCATGCTGTTCCTTGAACGAAAACTGTTCAAGCGCAGGAAGGGTGCCAAGGAAGCCGCCAAGGCCGGCCGGGGCCTGCGCCATCGTTGCGAAGCTGACAGGCGCACCCATTTCGGCTGCCATCGATTTGGCGAAGTCGGGGATCCGCTTCTTATACTCTTCGATGATGCGGTTCATCAGCGCGATCCGCTCTTCACGGCTCGTCTGGCTGAAGGTCTTGAATGCCTCGCGCGCTGCTGCGACTGCAGCGTCAACATCAGCCTGGGTGCCAAGGGTAATCTCGGTGCAGGGCTCTTCGGTCGAGGGGCTGATCACTTCGTGGCGCTTGCCGCCGATGCTGTCGACCCATTTGCCGTTGATATAATGCTTCAGATAGCTGTCCATGTCTCTCTCCTTAAATCCCAGCGAGTCGCAAAAGCGAAGCTTGGGTTTTGATTTGGGACTTTTTGAGCCAAGGTCAACTGGCGTTTCAATCGCACGATTAAAATTCAGGGCAGACTGTGCTGACGGCCGAGGACGTACTGTAAAGAGCTCTTGACATCCGAAATCGTGGACTGTAAAGAGCTCTTGACACAAAGGAGTGGCAATCTTGGAAAACCGTTTGAAGGAATTCCGTGAAAGTGCAGGGTGGAGCCAGGGTGAACTAGCCCGACGCCTTGGCGTATCGCGGCAGACGATCAATGCGGTCGAGACCGACAAATATGACCCAAGCCTGCCACTGGCACTCAGGATGGCAAAACTTTTCGCCTGCCAGGTGCCTGACCTTTTCATCGATCATTGGGAAGCTGAGGTAGATTGAAATGACGCGCAGTACAGTTGACGAGAACAGCCGCAAACTTCGCAAACTCTTTGTGCAGCTGGTATCCGGCGCGCTGGTTGGAGGGGTCATCGGTTATTTCGGTATGAGCCAGCTTGATCCGAAGGCGATGCAAGTCGACCAGATCCTCACCAGCGGAGTCGGGATAATCTACCTCCTGACCGGCGGGATAGTCGGGCTGGGCTTGCTGTCGCCGAAATTGGGTTCAAAGTTCCTGAATGTCGAAGATGCTGAGGAAATCAGCGAGCAGCGGCGCGTGCTAACAGGTTCAACCATCTCGATGGTGGCTTTGGGTCTGGCGCTGATTGCTTTGGCGAATGCCGGGCCGGATCGCGCGATATCGCCAACAATGGGCTTTCTTGCAATTGTAGTGGCACTGTTTGTCTCGGTCGTGGTTTCGTTCCGCGACTGGAAATTTTATGACGAGATGATGCGCGGCCTCAGCCGCGACGCTGGCAATATTGCATTTTGCATAGTCGGCTCGGTCATTTTGCTCTGGGGCGCTGCTGCTTCCATCGGCATGGCGGTCACACCGACGCCGCTGATGCTGGTTTCACTGGTGAGCGGGGGCCTTTTGCTTGCGGCCTTTGTTGCAGCCGGCCGTGCTGGTTTGATGATGCCGCGATAGGGAAAGGCAAGCAAAAAGGCGCCCGGATTGCTCCGGACGCCTTTCGATTGCGGCATGCCCCCCAGCTTTAGCCGCTGTAATACATGTCGAATTCGACCGGTGACGGGGTGGTTTCCCAACGGGTCACTTCGTCCCACTTCAGTTCGATATACGCTTCGATCTGATCCTTGCTGAAGACATCGCCTTCGAGGAGGAAGTCGTGGTCTGCAGCGAGGCTGTCGAGCGCTTCACGCAGGCTTCCGCAAACGGTCGGAACCTTGGCGAGCTCTGCCGGCGGCAGGTCGTACAGATTCTTGTCCATCGCGTCGCCGGGGTGGATCTTGTTACGGATGCCGTCGAGGCCCGCCATCAACAGTGCCGAATAGCACAGATAGGGGTTGGCGAGGGCATCGGGGAAGCGGAATTCAACGCGCTTTGCCTTGTCGCCGGTGCCGTAAGGAATGCGGCACGAAGCCGAACGGTTGCGGCTTGAATAAGCGAGCAACACGGGGGCTTCAAAGCCCGGCACCAGGCGCTTGTAGCTGTTGGTGGTCGGGTTGGTGAAGGCGTTAAGCGCTTTGGCGTGCTTGATGACGCCGCCGATGAAGTACAGGCACATTTCCGAAAGGCCTGCATAGCCATTGCCTGCGAACAGCGGCTTGCCGCCCTTCCAGATCGAAATGTGGGTGTGCATGCCCGAGCCGTTGTCCGACTTGATTGGCTTCGGCATGAAGGTTGCGGTCTTGCCATAGGCATGGGCAACCTGGTGCACGACATACTTATAGATCTGCATGCGGTCGGCGGTCTGCACCAGCGTGCCGAAGGTCAGGCCAAGCTCATGCTGGGCGGCAGCAACTTCGTGGTGATGCTTGTCGCAGGGCAGGCCCATTTCGAGCATGGTGGTGACCATCTCGCCGCGAATGTCGACAGCGCTGTCGACCGGAGCAACGGGGAAATAGCCGCCCTTGGCGCGCGGACGATGGGCAAGGTTGCCGGTTTCATACGAACGACCGGTGTTGGTCGGCAGTTCGATATCGTCGATGCGGAAACCCGAACCGTCATAACCATCATAGAAGGTCACGTCGTCGAACATGAAGAACTCTGCTTCGGGGCCGACATAGACGGTGTCACCAATGCCGGTTGCCTTCAGATAGGCTTCGGCGCGCTTCGCGGTCGAACGCGGGTCGCGGGCATAGAGTTCACCGGTCGAAGGCTCGACGATGTCGCAGTTGATGATCATCATCGGCGTCGCGCTGAACGGGTCCATATAGACCGAGTCCAGGTCAGGACGCAGGATCATGTCGGATTCATTGATCGCCTTCCAACCTTCGATCGACGAACCGTCGAACATCAGGCCGTCTTCGAGTTCATCTTCGCCGAGCACGCCAGCGCACATGGTGAGGTGCTGCCACTTGCCCTTCGGGTCGGTGAAACGCAGGTCTACCCACTCGACATCATTTTCCTTGATCTGTTTCAGTACGTCCTTGGCTGAAGCCATGATGCTTTCCTTCTTTGACTTGGATTGTTTGGATTTGCCCGATTTTGTTTTTTGGGCGGATTTCTTGGGTTTAGACGGCATCGCTGTCGCGTTCACCGGTGCGGATACGCAGGGCGGTTTCGACCGGGATAACAAAAATCTTGCCATCGCCGATGCGGCCGGTTTGCGCGGCTGCCGCGATCGCTTCGACCACACGCTCGGCGAGGGCATCGTCAACCACGACTTCAAGCTTCACCTTGGGCAGGAAATCGACGACATATTCGGCACCACGATACAGTTCGGTATGGCCCTTCTGGCGGCCAAAGCCCTTTGCCTCGGTCACGGTGATGCCCGAAACGCCAACTTCGTGCAGCGCTTCCTTCACTTCGTCGAGCTTGAACGGTTTGATGATCGCTTCGATCTTTTTCATGGCTTTCCCCATTTTGGCGCAGCGCTGAAACCCGCGCGCGCGAGTGTAATGGCGCAACCTTATCAAGGATCGTGCCAGTTTGTGTTTTAGAGCGAGGCGCAGTTAGTTGCGGAAAAAGCAAAGCCCCGCGCGGTAAAGGCGCGGGGCTTGCTCATTTTATGCTGCCTATTTTTTAGGCAGATGCCAGATTCATGGGCATCATTTGCGGCTGACTTTGAACTTCGCGTCATTGGCTTTTGCGAAGTGCGCGCGGCTGACGAGATAGGCACGGATCGCTTCCACCTCTTCGGGCTTCAACACGGGTTTGAAGCTGGCCATGCCGTTCTTCGCAAGGATGCCGTCATAGACGATCGACTTGAAGGTTGCCGCGTCGGCAATGGTTCCCGATTTGCGAAGATCGGGAAGTACACCAGATCCCACTGCACCCGGGGCGTGGCAAACCAGGCAATAGCGCTGATAGTTGGATTGACCTGCTGCGATCAGTTCCGGGCTGCCGAATTGTGCCGGTGGATTCCAGACCCATTCTTCCGCGGGCGGCAGAGGGGGCAGCTTGCCCTTGGCGCCCAGTTTGAGCACCACCAGGCGCGGTATATTGGGAACCTCCTGGCTCGCACCCGAGACATAACCCGAAACCAGCGGGAAGGCGCCGCCCTTGCTGGTCATGAAGGCGACATATTGCTCGCCATCGACCAGATAGGTCGAAGCACCGGTCAGCACGCCTGATTGCACATCAAGGCTGTAGAGCAACTTACCAGTATCAGCGGCGTAGGCGTTGAACTTGCCCATGGCATCACCTTGGAAAACAAGGTTGCCTGCCGTGGTCATCGTGCCGCCATTCCACGGGGTGGGATAGTTGACGGTCCACTGCGCCTTGCCGGTTTTCGGGTTGAACGCGACCAACTGGCCTGTGGTCACCGCCTGGATCGCCTTCACCATGTTGAAGTCGTCGGGCACGTCTGCGGTTGCAATTGCACCGCCGGTGTTGAAGCCCATCGAGCTACGGCCCTGCTCGTTCGGCGCCATTGGAGGCATATAGGCCCCACCCAATTGCTGGGCCGGGATGTATACCAGGCCCGTGGCCGGGTTGTAGCTCATCGGATGCCAGTTGTGTGCACCCAGCGCAGACGGGTTCGCCATGTAAAGCTTGCCGGTCTTTTCATAACGCGCTTCGGGATTTTCGATCGGGCGACCCGTGGCAAGGTCATAGCCTGTTGCCCAGGTGATGCCGCTGATGAACGGATTGGCCGAGAGCAATTTGCCGTTGGTCCGATCAATCGTGAAGAAGAAGCCGTTCTTCGGCGCGTGGTACAGCACCTTCACATCCTTGCCATCGCGCTTTTCATTGGCGAGGATGATCGGCTGGGTAGCCGTGTAATCCCAGCTTTCGGCCGGGGTTTCCTGATAGTGCCATTTATACTCGCCCGTATCGGGATCAAGCGCGACGATGGACGAGAGGAACAGGTTGTCACCTTCGCTGTTCGAACGGATGCCGTGGTTCCACGGGTTGCCGTTGCCGACGCCTAGGTAAAGCTGGTCCAGCTCATGATCGTAAACGATCGCGTCCCAAACTGTGCCGCCACCGCCAGATTCCCGCCAGTCATGCTTTTTGGGTTCCTTGCTCCACGTGTCGTAGGCAAGTTCCTTCATCACCTTGTCGCTGGCGGCGTTGTCGGGTTCGCCCTTGGGGTTTGGCACGGTGTAGAAACGCCAGACCTGCTTGCCGGTATCTACATTGTAGGCAGTCACAAAGCCGCGCGCGCCGAATTCGGAGCCGCCATTGCCGATGATTACTTTATCCTTCACGACGCGCGGGAAGCCGGTGATCGTACCGTTCGACTTGGGATCGAGAGTCTGTACTGACCAGATTTCCCCGCCGGTCTTGGCATCAAGCGCGATCAGGCGGCCATCGATGGTGCCGACGAAAAGCTTGCCTTTCCAGAAGGCGACGCCGCGGTTGACGACGTCGCAGCACGCTTTCACGCCCCGTGCCTTGTCCACGCCGGGGTCGAACTGCCACAAAGGCTTGCCGGTTTTTGCCTCGAAAGCGAAAACCTTGGACCAAGGGCCGGTTACATAGAGCGTGCCGTCTACTTCGACCGGGGTCGATTCATGGCCGCGCGCATCGGGCATGTCGGCAAACCAGGCAATGCCGAGTTCGGAGACATTCTTGTCGTTGATCTGCGTGAGCGGGCTGTGGCGTTGTTCGCCATAGCTATAAGCCGGGAAAGCCCAGTCATCGCCATTGCCACCAGTTTTCAGAAATTCGCCGTCAATCTTGGCAAATTCAGGGTCTTTCGCCCCCGGATTATTATCTGCCAACTTGCAGCCAGTTACCGCCAGGGCAGCCAGACCAGCAACCACCAGCAACGAATTACGCCCAAAACGCATCGCTTCTCTCTCCCGATTTAATCCCTCGATTAAATCGCTAGCGTGCGATGCAGAGTCGGTCCAGCGTTAAGTTGCGGCGAGTGTCGCGCAGATGGCTGCTTCCATATCGGCAGCAGCCTTGTCATAGACCCGCGCCTTCAAGCCTTCGACCAGCGGTCGCGCAGTGCGGCTGGGATGGCCGCCATCGAAAGGCGGGGCCGGATCATATTCGAGCGCGAGCTGGATCGAGCGAGCGACATCCTCGCCCTTGGCAAGCGCCATCAGTTCAAGCGCGAAATCAATGCCGGAGGTCACACCGCCTGCTGTCACCAGATTGCCATCGCGCACGACGCGGGCTTCTTCATGCGTGGCACCAAATAGCGGCAGCAATTGGGTATAGGCCCAGTGGGTGGTCGCGCGCTTGCCATTGAGCAATCCCGCAGCGCCTAGGATGAAGCTGCCTGTGCAGACGCTCGTTATCCAATCGGCAGCCTTGGCCTGTTCGCGCACGAATTCGACGATGGCGGTATTTGCAATCGCCTCACGCACGCCATGTCCGCCCGGAACGCAGATGATGTCTGCCTGCGGGCAATCGGCAAAGCTGGTGTTCGGTACGATGGCAAAGCCGCAATCGGTGCTGACAGCTTTGCCATCCGTGGAAGCTATATAGGTTGTCGCGCCGGGCAGGCGTGACAGGAACTGAACCGGCCCGGCGAAATCGAGCTGGGTGACATTGTCAAAAAGGACGAAGACGATGTTCACCGCTGCGGATCAATCAACCAGTTCGATCGCAATCGCAGTGCCTTCGCCGCCACCGATGCAGAGCGAAGCGACGCCGCGCTTCAGGCCTTTATGCTTCAACGCGCCGATCAGTGTGGTGATGATGCGCGCGCCCGAAGCACCGATGGGATGGCCAAGCGCGGTTGCGCCGCCATGGACGTTGATCTTCTCATGCGGGATACCAAGGTCGCGCATCGCAAACATGGCAACGCAGGCAAAGGCCTCGTTGACTTCGAACAGGTCAACATCACTGATGCTCCAACCTGCCTTGGCGAGGCATTTGTTGATCGCACCGACTGGAGCGGTGGTGAATGCAGCGGGTTCCTGCGCGTGCGCCGCAGTCGCGACGATACGCGCAACGGGCTTCTGCCCCTTTGCCTCTGCGGTCGAAGCGCGCGAAAGCACAAGCGCAGCGGCACCGTCTGAAATCGATGAAGAGGTGGCTGCAGTGATTGTGCCATCCTTGGCAAAAGCGGGCTTCAGCGTCGGGATCTTGTCCGGGCGGCCCTTGCCAGGCTGTTCGTCGGTGTCGACTACAGTTTCGCCTGCACGGCTGACGACGGTTACCGGAACTATTTCAGATGCAAAGGCGCCAGAGGAAATCGCCTCTTGTGCGCGGCGAAGCGATTCAATCGAATAGGCGTCCTGATCTTCGCGGGTGAGTTGATATTCGTTTGCGGTTTCCTGTGCGAAGGTGCCCATCGCGCGGCCCGGTTCATAGGCATCCTCAAGGCCATCGAGGAACATATGGTCATAGGCGGTGTCATGGCCGATGCGCGCACCGCTGCGATGCTTTTTGAGGATATAGGGCGCGTTGGTCATGCTCTCCATGCCGCCCGCGATGACATAGTCGACCGAGCCGGCGGCGATGGCTTCTGCGCCCATGATTACGGTTTGCATGCCGCTGCCGCATACCTTGTTGACGGTGGTGGCCTGCACCGATTTCGGGAGGCCCGCCTTCAATGCCGCTTGGCGGGCAGGGGCCTGGCCAAGGCCGGCAGGCAACACGCAGCCCATATAGATGCGTTCGATATCGTCGCCCGATACGCCAGCGCGTTCGACGGCTGCTTTGACAGCGGTTGCGCCCAGATCGGTTGCGGCCACATCCGAAAGCACGCCCTGCATGCCGCCCATAGGGGTGCGGGCATAGGATAGGATGACGACGGGATCGGTGCTGCTCATGGATGCATTCCTTTTATTGCGCCTTAGGCATGGGAGACGTTACGGATTCGCCCTTAATCCCCTGTACGCCGCAACACAATGTGCAGACGCGTTGCATTCTTATGCACAAATGTTAATCCACCAGTTAAATAGAGGAGAGAGACATGACCGCAGATATGCAAACCGTTCTGCAAAAGCAGAGGGCCGCTTTTACCTCAGCCATGCCGGAGCCGATGTCGGTCCGGCGCGATCGCATGGACCGCGCGATTGCGCTGCTTATTGATTACAAGGATGTGTTTGCCCAGGCGGTTTCGGCCGATTTCGGGCATCGCAGCACCGAACAGACGCTGATGACCGACATCATGCCGTCGGTGAGTGCGCTCAAACATGCGAAGAAGCATTTTGAAAGCTGGGCACGCAATGAAAAGCGCAAACCCACTTTCCCGCTCGGTCTGATCGGGGCGAAGGCGGATGTGGTTTACCAGCCAAAGGGTGTTGTCGGGGTCATCGCGCCCTGGAATTTCCCCGTTGGCATGGTGATGGTGCCGATGGCCGGTATATTGGCAGCGGGCAACCGCGCCATGATCAAACCGTCCGAATATACCGAACGCGTGGCAGAGGTGTTTGCCGAAGCGGTGCCCAAATATTTCGCCGAAGAGGAAATGGCGGTTTTTACCGGCGGGGTTGAAGTTGGCACGGCCTTTTCCAAACTTGCGTTCGACCACCTGATCTTCACCGGCGCTACCAGCGTCGGCAAGCACATCATGCGCGCTGCAGCGGATAACCTCGTGCCGGTCACGCTCGAGCTCGGCGGCAAATCACCGACGATTATCGGGCGCAGTGCCGACAAGAAAAAAGCGGGTGAACGCATCGCGCTGGGCAAGATGATGAATGCCGGGCAGATCTGCCTTGCGCCCGATTACCTGCTTGTCGCCAAAGAGCAGGAACAGGAAATGATCGACGGCGTCGTCAATGGCGTTTCGACGCTCTATCCCTCGCTGTTGAACAATGATGATTACACATCGGTGGTCAATGGCCGCAACTATGACCGGCTGCAGGGCTATCTTGCCGATGCCAAGGAAAAGGGTGCCGAACTGATCGAGGTCAATCCAGCCAATGAGGATTTCGGATCGTCGAACGGCAACAAGATGCCATTGACCATTGTTCGCAACGTCAATGACGACATGAAGGTGATGCAGGAAGAAATCTTCGGCCCGATCCTTCCTGTCATGACCTATTCGTCAATGGATGAAGCGATTGATTATGTGAACGCGCATGATCGTCCATTGGGCCTATATTATTTCGGCAACGACAAAGCAGAGGAACAACGCGTCCTCACCCGCACCATTTCGGGCGGGGCTACCGTCAACGACGTGATTTTCCATAATGCGATGGAAGACCTGCCCTTTGGCGGCATCGGCCCTTCCGGAATGGGCAATTATCATGGCGCCGATGGGTTCAAGACGTTCAGCCATATGCGCGCGGTTTACCGCCAGCCTGCGATGGATGTTGCCGGTATGGCCGGGTTCAAACCGCCTTATGGCAAGTCGACGCACAAGACTCTTGAACGCGAACTGCGCAAGTAGGCTTGCGCCCGGGCGGGAGCTTCGCTAGAGGCTCCCCCTCACTGCCCCTGTGGTGGAATTGGTAGACGCGCTCGACTCAAAATCGAGTACCGAAAGGTGTGCCCGTTCGAGTCGGGCCAGGGGCACCACTCCACAAAATCTGTCGCAAAATGGAACGGTTGCCGTCGGAACCGTTATTAACCACCTTTGTGCCTCGCCAATATCCCTAATGAAACGTTAACGTCCCGCGTAACCAAAGCATTAAGGGACAATCGCGATGCAACGACAGCTGGTTCAATCGAATGAAGGTGCGCAGCACCCCTTCCGTCAGGAACTGGCTCCGCATGTGCTTGCTGTGCCTGCAAAGTGGCAGCCAGTTGCTGCGAAATGGTGGCAGCGCGAAGATACGCACCTGTTCCTGATCAGCTTTGGCGCATTTTTTACGGTGTTCTACACCTTCATCGCCTGATGCAGTCAATCGCAGGCGAGGTGCAGTTTCCAGCTGATCCATGCTGAAACGAGGCACGCAGCAGCAATCAGGAACAAGGTATCGGCTGTGCTGATGTTCATCGCCGTCAGCAGGCTGTAAACCAACGCGCCGATCACCATCGCACCAGAATTCACGATATTGTTTGCCGCAACCGTACGGGCCGTTTGCGATTTGCCGACCGTAGTGGTGAGGAACGCGTATAGCGGCACTACGAACATGCCGCCGGCCACGGCTATTCCCAAAAGCGCAAACAAGATGATGTCACCTTGGCGCAATGCCCAGAATTCAGCATAGTTCAGCAACGCATCGGCATCTTGCGGGTTGTCGGGCACATGCACCCATCCTTTGACGGCCCACCAAAGCAACAGAACAAAAGCCGCCATGATCAACACCGAAGCCGGCGCATATTTCGCTGAAACAGAGCCGTTGAGAATGCGGTTGATCAGCACCGAACCGATGGCGACGCCCACCGAGAAAATGGCGGTAAACATGGTTGCGACGGTATTGTCGCCGCCTAGGGCATTTTTGACCATCGGCGGGAATTGCGCTGCAAGGACTGCACCGATAGCCCAGAAAAAACTGATGGCCATGATCGCGAGGAACAGGCGCGGCACATGCATCGTGTCGCGCACAAGGCGCCAGCTCGAACGGAAAATGTTCCAGTCGATCTTGCCGGTGGGCGCATCATCTTCCGGTGGTGCTGCGGGAACGAATTGTGCGGTTACGCGACCGATCAATGCAACAAGAATAACGGCCACAGCGGAAATCTTGGGGTCCAAAATCCCGCCTACGATCGTACCACTCAGGATCGCAATATAGGTGCCGGCTTCGACGAGGCCGGTACCGCCGAGCACTTCTTCGTCTTTAAGGTGCTGCGGCAGGATTCCGTATTTGATCGGGCCGAAAAAGGTCGAATGAACGCCCATGGCAAAAAGCGCGAGGAACATCAGCGGGATATTGTGCAGCCAGATACCGGCTGCGCCGACGATCATGATGAAGATCTCGGCGGTTTTGACCAAACGGATGATGCGGGTTTTGTCGCCGCTGTCTGCCAACTGGCCTGAAATTGCCGACAGCAGGAAGAAGGGCAGGATGAAAATGCCACCCGCAAGCGCATTGTAATAGGCTTCTTCGGCTTCTCCGCCCTGCAGGATGGAATAGGTGATCAACATCACCATCGCCATCTTGAAGAAATTGTCGTTGAACGCGTTCAGGAACTGGGTGACGAAAAGTGGCAGGAAACGCCGCTTGCCAAGCAAAGCCATGGAAGTTTGCATATACGGATCGGTCCCTCACCCTGTTTGAATATGCCCTAACGCGCAGTCAGTAGTTGGCAAGCCCTTTCGGGTAAGAACGCCAGCAGGACATCGGTTTCCCTTTTGTCGACGATTGATGGCAGCGTTGCGCCAAAGCCACAGCAGACGGAATAATTTGGCCCAAACACGTCATTAGACGAAAAAATCTTGCCATGATTCCAGAAATATGTGGGATTGCGGCATTGCAACATAATGGAGGGTGCGCAATGCGCAAATCACTACGCAATAAGCATGTACGTACAGCGGTCGCGACGCTTCTGGCTTCAAGTTCGGTCGCAATTTCACTTCCCGCCTATGCCCAGTCAGCTGCGGCGGAAGACACCGACGAAATCGTCGTTACCGCGCAGAAGCGCGAACAGAATTTGCAAGACGTTCCCGTCGCGATCACCGCGATTGGAACCGAGAAGCTTGACCAACTGCAGGTCAATGAATTTGCCGATGTCGTGAAATTCCTTCCCTCGGTGACCATCCAGCAGGGTGGACCTGGCTTCGCGCAGGTCTATTTCCGCGGCGTGGCTTCGGGTGAAAATGCCAACCACTCAGCGTCGCTTCCGACCGTTGGTACCTATTTGGACGAAATGCCGATCACCACGATCCAGGGTGCGCTCGACATTCATGCTTATGACCTTGCCCGTGTCGAAGCGCTCGCCGGGCCGCAGGGCACGCTCTATGGTGCAAGCTCGATGGCGGGCACGCTCAAGCTGGTGACCAATGCGCCTGACACTTCAGGTTTCTACGGAAATGCCGGTGTAGAGATCAACAATGTCGCCCATGGCGACTTTGGTTCGGTATTCGAAGGTTTCATCAACGCGCCGCTTAGTGACAGTGCAGCCTTGCGCCTGGTCGGCTGGTATCGCGACGATGGCGGCTATATCGATAACCTGCCCGGATCGCGCACCTATCCGACATCTGGCATCACACAAAACAACGCTGCCCTTGTTGAGAAAAACTACAACGATGCCGAAACCTATGGTGCACGCCTTGCACTCGGTATCGATCTTGACGAAAATTGGACCATCAAGCCGACCTTGATGGGCCAGATTCAGAATACCGAAGGCAGTTATGCGCGTGAGCGCTCCGGCCAGTCGAGCGGTAAATATACCACTGTCCAGTACAACCCCGAAGGCAGCAAGGATAAGTGGATCCAGGCTGCGATGACGATCGAAGGCAAGATCGGCAACTGGGATATGACGCTCACCGGCGGCCATCTGCGGCGCAAGACTGAAACCCAGAGTGACTATTCGGACTATGGCTATTTCTACGACGCTTTGTCGGGATATGGTGCTTACTGGTATGACAATGCTGGCGATTATGTCAGCCCCAACCAGTATATCCAGGGTATCGACCGTTATCGTAAGAGCTTTGCCGAATTCCGCGTTTCATCGCCGCAGGATGCTTCGCTTCGCTTCATCGGTGGTCTGTTCTGGCAACGCCAGACACACAATATTGAGCAGAACTACATCATCGACGATATCGCTGACAGCATCACCGTTCCGGGAACCGACAGCAATATCTGGCTGACCAAGCAGCTGCGCACCGATCGCGACTATGCCGCATTTGGTGAGCTCAGCTTTGATGTTACCGACAAGCTGACGCTGACCGGTGGCGCGCGCGTTTATAAATATGACAACTCGCTGTTTGGCTTCTTTGGCTTTGCTCGCGGATATTCGCGGAACACAGGTGTTGCCCGCTGCGTCACCACCACGGGAGCCGAATTCCGCGACAACCCGACCGGAACCTTTGCTACCCCGATCCTGCCCGGTGCCCCTTGCACCAATGTGGACAAGAACACATCGGACAGCGATTTCATCCACAAGCTGAATGCGACCTACAAGATCAACGATGACGCGTTGGTCTATGCAACCTGGTCACGCGGTTTCCGTCCTGGTGGTATCAACCGCCGCGGTACGCTCCCGCCTTATGGCCCGGATGAACTCGACAATTACGAGCTTGGCTGGAAGACCACTTTCGGCGCATTCCGCTTCAACGGTGCCGTCTATCAGGAAGATTGGAACAACATCCAGCTTTCCTTCCTCGGTGCCAACGGCCTGACCGAAATCCGGAATGCCGGTATCGCGCGTATTCGCGGTGTCGAAATGGATGTCGGTTACCGTCAGGGCGGTTTCAGCCTCAACGCGGGCTTCAGCTATAACGATGCCGAAATCCGTCGCGATTTCTGCCGCATCGCGAATGCTACCTTTGATTGCACCACGCCGGGCAACGCCCTGCTTGCACCTGCTGGGTCACGCCTGCCGGTTACCCCGAAATTCAAGGGTAACATGATTGCGCGTTATGAATTCCCGATTTCGGACTGGAACGGCCATGTCCAACTCGCGGCAAATCATACCGGTAGCCGCGCTACCGACCTGCGTACTGCGCAGAAAGCACTCAAGGGCAACCTCGGCGCTTACACCACTGTCGACTTCAGCTTCGGTGTGAAGAACGACATGTGGAGCATTGAAGCCTTTGCAACCAACCTGTTTGACTCATTCGGTGTCGTGAACACCGGCGTATCTTGCGTCGAAACTGTTTGTGGTACGGGCGTTACGCCCAGCACACCAACGGGTGGTGCATTCTACGATACGATCATCAAGCCACGGGTGATCGGCCTTAAATTCAGCCGCGATTTCTGATCGCGGGATTGATGAACGAAGAAACGAAAAAGCCGGGCCAAAAGCTCGGCTTTTTCATGTCCGTGGCTCTGGTCATGGGCAATATGATCGGCTCTGGGGTTTTCTTGTTACCGCAGGGACTGGCACCCTTTGGCTGGAATGCGATCGCAGGCTGGGCAGTGACGATTGCCGGGGCGTTGTGCCTTGCGCATGTCCTCGCCAAACTCACGGCCAGCCATGAAGGCGCTATCGGCCCTGCCGAACTGGTCGAGCGCAGTTTCGGTCCGCTCGCCGGCTTCCTCATCGGCTTTGCCTTTTGGGTGTCGGTATGGACCGGCTGTGTCACCATTGCCGTTGGCGCCACTTCCTATATGTCGAGTTTCCTTCCGGTGCTCGGCGAACATCCGTCGCTCACGGCGCTTGCTGTTATCTGGACGATGACCGGCGTAAACCTGCTTGGGGTGCGTTCGGCTGGTTCGTTCCAGGTGGTGACGACGCTCCTCAAGCTGACGCCATTGATTGTCGTCGCCATCCTGATCGGTGTGATTTTCGGCCGCGAAGGAACCGCCGCATTGGCACCTTTCCCGGAAGAGGGGCTTTCACTCCCGTCGGTCAACACGGCTGCCGCGATGACGCTTTGGGCGATGATCGGTTTCGAGGCCGCTTGCGCCGCTTCGCACAAGATCGACAATCCGCAACGCAATGTTCCGCGTGCAACATTCTACGGCGCGCTGCTTTCCGGCATAATCTATTTGGTCGTCTGTTCGGGCATCACCCTGATGTTGCCCGCCGATCAGGTCGCGGCTTCGCCTGCGCCGTTTGAGCTTTTTGTCTCTACTTTCTGGTCACCCGGCCCTGCATCGATGGTTGCGGCATTCGCTGCGATCAGTGCGATCGGGGCGGTCAATGGCTGGACGCTGGTACAAGGCGAACTCCCCCTGGAGATGGCCAAGCGCAAGATGATGCCTGAATGGTTCGCGCGGGTCACCGAAAATGGCGTTCCAATCAACGGTCTGCTTTCTGCGACCATATTGGGCAGCTTGCTTATTCTGACAAATAGCAGCCAGTCGATGGCGGGGCTTTTCACCTTCATGGCGCTTCTGACCACATCGGTGACTTTGTGGCTTTACCTCGCCTGTGCAGCGGTGGCCCTGAAACGCCGGGTCGCTGTGCCCTTTGCGCTTCTGGGCCTCGCCTTTGGTGTCTGGAGCCTTTGGGGCGCTGGTATCGAAGCCAGCGGCTTGAGCATCGTGTTGATGTTCGCTGGCCTGCCGCTTTACTGGTGGGCGCGGCGGAAAACCCTGCCGAGCACCGACCGGTCGGCCAGCACTTCCTGAGCGCAATTGTGCCCCGGCGCGCCGGTAACACCGCCGCCTGGATGCGTGCCTGCGCCGCACATATAGAGCCCCTTTAATGGACCGCGATAGGCGCCATTACCCAGCACCGGACGAGCTGACCACAGTTGGTCGAGGCTCATATTGCCGTGCATGATGTCGCCACCGACAAGGCCGAATTTGCGCTCCAACCCCTTCGGGCTGAGGATCTGGCGCCCTAGGATCGAGGCACGGAAACCGGGAGCATAGGCTTCAACCGTGTCGATGATGGTATCGGCAGCCTTGCTTTCTTCCGCATCCCAGTCGCGGCCATCTGGCAGCTCAGGGGCGAATTGTTGGCAGAATAGGCTGGCTACATGCTGGCCCGGAGGAGCCAAGCTGTCGTCAACGGTGGAGGGGATCAGCATCTCAACGATCGGCCGTTTCGACCAGCCATAGCGCTTGGCGTCGAGGAACGCCTCGTCCATATAATCGAGCGTTGGTGCAATGATGATGCCCGACTGGTGATGCTCGCCAGGTTCGGGCAAGCAAGTGAATTTGGGCAGTTCGGACAAGGCAACATTCATGCGGAAGGTGCCGCTGCCTGCCTTGAACCCCTTGATGCGGCGTTTGAATTCGCCGCTCAGGTCGCTGTCATCGAACATCCGCTCGTACAGCAGTTTCGGCCCGACATTGGAAATCACACGGTCGGCAATCACTTCCTCGCGGCTTTCGAGGCGCACGCCTGCCACCTTGCCGCCATCGACCAGTACGCGCGCGACGGGGCTTTCGAGACTGATTTCGACGCCATGCTCGCGGCACACCTTGGCCATGATCTGGGTGATGTTGCCCATGCCGCCGACGCTATGGCCCCATGCGCCTTTCTTTCCGTTCACCTCGCCAAAGACATGGTGGAGCAGGACATAGGCGCTGCCCGGCGTATCGGGGCTGGCATAGTTGCCGACCACAGCGTCGAAACCGAAGGCTGCCTTCACAGCTTCGCTTTCGAACCAACTGTCGAGGAATGTGCGCGCGGATTTGACGAATAGGTCGAGCACATCGCGCTGCTGCGATAGCGACAGGCGGGCAAGTCCCATTCCCTGACGCGCACCATCGAACAACGTCTTCAGGCCCTCGCCGACATTGGGTGGCGATTTGAGCGCCAGATCGCGCAACACATCGGCGACGCCTTCCAGCATGTCGTAATATTCTGGCAGGACCTGTGCATCATGTTTGGAAAAACGGGCAAACTCAGCCTGCGTACGTTCCAGCCCGCCGCCGAGTTTCAGGTAACCGCCATCTTCCTGCGGCAGGAAGTTGCTGATCGGGCGCTCGATCACGCGATAGCCATGATCGGCCAAGCGCATGTCGGCAATCACCTTGGGTTGCAGCAGGCTGACTGTGTAGCTCGCGACCGAGTTTCGAAAACCGGGGTGGAATTCCTCGGTTACGGCCGCTCCGCCCACGACATTGCGGCGCTCGACGATGCGCACTTTCATGCCCGCACGGGCGAGGTAGAAGGCGCAGACAAGGCCGTTATGGCCGCCGCCGATGATCACGGCATCATATTTCTGGGTCATTTGTGGCTCCAGCCCGGTGCCGGGCGTTTTTCGAGGCGGGCTTCCGGGATAAGATCGCGGATGCGTGCGCAAAAGCTTTTAAGGCAGACTTCCTTGTCGGACAGCGGGCCCATCGAGAAGGTGCGGCTAGCCATGCCTTCCTGCACCCGGGTGATGAGTGCGGTATCTTCGGCGTTGACCTGACGGTTGATGCGCCAGTTGAGATAGCGCGCGGCCTTCATTTCACGGCGTTCATCATCGAAAACATAGCTGATTTCGCGGATCAGGCAGGTGGTCGGCCCAGTGGGCAGCCACTGCATGAAATCGACCTGATCGGGGTAAATGTCGAATGCGACCGAGGGCCAAAGCTTGAAATAGAGCCAGCGTTTCTGGTTTGCTTCCGGAAGATGCGGAACCGAGGGCAAAAGGTTCTGGTAGGCGCGTTCGGACCAGTTGTTCGATGGCCGGTCGACAAGGTCGCCCCACATGCGATCAACATGCGGCTCGGCCTCGACACCATAGCTTTTGCCGAACAGGCGGGTCAGGCCGGGATGCGCGACCGGGATGTGCAGACCATCCGAATAATTGTCGCCGACATTCTTCCAGTTCACATCGCGCGGGCGCAGCGTGACGCGGCCCAATGCCTTCAATTCTTCGAACCGATAGGGCGCAACCTGATCTTCATAGGGGGCCATCATCTCGGCAACCGAGGGGCCACCGCTTTCGAGACGAACGAAGATGAAGCCACGCCAGATTTCCATGTCCACTGGCACCAGCCCCGCCTTGCCCTTGTCGAGCGTGGGGTAGCTGGCACTATCGGGAACGCCGGTAAGCCGGCCATCCAAATCATAGGTCCAGGCGTGATAGGGGCAGACCAGCTTTTTGGCGCAGCCACTTGATCCGTCGACCAGCCGACTTCCACGGTGGCGGCAGACATTGGTGAAGGCGCGCAACTGCATGTCTTGCCCGCGCACGACGATGACGCTTTCACCGACATAGTCGAGGCTGTGCCAGTCACCCGCATTGGGCACATCCGAAACATGGCAGACCACCTGCCAGCCGGGGCGGAAAATGCGGTCGATTTCGAGCTGTGCGAATTCGGCGTCGTTATAAGTCCATGCCGGAAGGCTCCAGCCGTCCAACGGGTCGTGACCAGTGTCGAGTTTATGGATGCTTGCCATGATGGAGCAGTTGTTATACGAGTGTATAACAATATGCAAGCAGCCCGATCATCCTTCACGCGCGAAAGCGCCGATGCCCGGCGCGACGCATTGATCGCGGCTTGCGCGCACTCGCTCGCTCGCAATGGCGTGCAGGGAACTTCGGTGCGCGTGATCTGTACCGAGGCAGGTGTCTCCCCCGGGCTGCTCCGCCATTATTATGATGGCATCGATGCTTTGATTGCTGCGACCTATCGCTCGACGGGCGATCGTGTGCAGAAGGCATTGGCTGATGCTGTTGCTGCAGCGCCCGATGCCCCCCGCGACCGCCTTCTCGCCTATCTGACCGCGAGTTTCGTACCGCCGATTGCCGACCCCGAATTGCTGGCGACCTGGCTTGCCTTTTGGGCGTTGACCAAGACCGACCCGCATATTGCAGCTCTGCATGGTGAAATTTACCGCGATTACCGCGCCGATCTGGAAACGCTACTCTCTGCCTGCCAGCCCGGTGACCATCGGTTGACCGCTGTTGCGCTGACAGCATTGGTCGACGGGCTTTGGCTCGAACTCAGCCTTGGCGACGCGCCGTTCAGCAGGGAAGAGGCCGGGGTGCTGGTTGAAAAATGGCTGGATGCGCTTTTGGGTTAGCCCTTGGCGCTGACACCCGCTGCGGCGAGGTGTTGCCCCAATCGACCGCCCGCCCAGAGGAAGAACATCCGGTAATCGGCGATCAATGACCAGAGCGGATGCTTGAACGTCAGTGGCACATTATTCTCGACCTTAAAATGGCCGGCCCAGGCAAATGCATAGGAGCCGACCAGCCCGAAAGCGATCCACCACAGATTGCCCGTGAATGCCACCATCGCGACTGCGAATAACCCGCAAATCGACGCGCAATAATGCAGCGCCCGGCACAACGGCACGCTATGTGCGCGCAGGTAAATTGGCCAAAATTCGGAAAAGCTGTTTGCCATCTTGCTCATAACTCCACCTCCCAAGCCTTATTCTGCAACATGGCTGTATTTGCAAGGCTGGCATAGTTTCAAATGAAACTGTATCGGTCAGGCATGACCGATATGACCTACGCCCGCTATCTGGCACTCGATGATCTTCTTGCCTGCCAGCACCCGCAATCTGAACTGGATGACGAGATGCTGTTCATCATCATCCACCAGACCAAAGAACTCTGGCTCAAACAGATTATTCGCGAGATGCATCTGGCCAAAAGCCAGATTCAGGCAGATGCGTTGGTTCCAGCCTATAAGGCGCTTGCGCGGGTCAGCCGCATCCAGGCGGTGATGACGCTGAGCTGGGATGTGCTGTCAACGATGACACCGTCGGATTATACGCGCTTCCGGCATGTACTGGGGCCCAGCTCTGGCTTCCAGTCGGACCAGTTCCGCACGGTTGAATATCTGCTCGGGCTGAAGGACGGGGGCTTCCTGAAATATCAGGAAGACCGACCCGAGGCACAGGCGGCAATGCGCAATGCGCTGCAGACACCCAGCATTTGGGACGATGCCATTGCCGCCGCTGCGCGGGCTGGGCTGCCTATTTCGGACGCAGTGCTGCATCGCGATGTCAGCCAGCCATATACACCGGACGCGTCGGTCGAAGCCGCCTTTCTGAAAGTCTATCGCGAACCCGAACGATATTGGGAATTGTACCAGCTCGCCGAGAAACTGGTAGACTTGGACGATGCCATGGCGAGCTGGCGGCACAAGCATGTCTTAACAGTTCAGCGCGTGATTGGCGGAAAACGCGGCACAGGTGGCACTGCAGGTGTCAGCTATTTGCAGGGTACGCTGGGCAAGCGGGCATTTCCCGAGCTTTGGTCGTTGAGAACCGAATTGTGACCTACAAACACCTCTTCTCCCGCTCGCTCTCGGCCAAACCGGACCGGCTGCATTTTGCGGCGCACAGCCACCATCTGTGGCCCGATGCTAGTTTCGATGGTCAGACGGCGGCTTGGGAAGATGCGGCCCGTATGGCGGACCTGAAATGGGGCCACATCATGGGGCCGGTTTGGGGTGAGGCGCAGCGCCACATCGCGCGCGAATTGAGCCTGCCCGATCCATCGACGATTGCCTTCTCGCCAAACACGCACGACTTTCTCGTCCGTATCTTTTCCGCCATTCCAAAACGGCCGGTGCGGGTGCTGGCCACCGATGGCGAGTTTCACAGCTTTCGCAGGCAAATGGCCCGTTGGGTAGAGGCTGGGGAAGCGATTCTCTCCACTGTATCGGCGGACAAACTGACCGCCACCGCAGAGGCAAGTGATTTCGACCTCATCTTTGCCAGCCATGTGCTGTTCAACTCGGGGGCGATCATCACCGACCTGGAGGGGTTAGCGGCGCTCGCAAAACCTGAAGGCCCGTGGGTTGTCATTGATGGCTATCATGGCTTCATGGCGATAGCGACCGATTTATCGGCAATAGCTGATCGCGTCTTCTACGTCTCAGGCGGCTATAAATACGCCATGGCAGGGGAGGGGGTTTGCTTCCTGCATGCACCGCCCGGATTTGCACCCAGGCCAGTCATCACTGGCTGGTATGCGGCATTTGAGGATTTGGCGTTGCCGCCCGGCGCAGTGGGATATGCGCAGGATGGCGGCCGGTTCCTGGGAAGTACATTCGATCCATCCGGCCTCTATCGCTTCAACGCTGTGCGGCGGATGCTCGATGCCGAGGGGCTGACGACCCCTAAGGTATCTGCCCATGTGGCCGAGCTGCAGAAACATTTTATCGACGCCAATGCATTGCCGGATTTCCGTCTTCTCAATCCGTCTGGCAGTGGGAATCATGCCCGTTTCCTGGCCTATAAAGGGCCGGGCGCTGCGGCGCTGCATGCACAATTGGAAAACCGGAATGTCATCACCGATGTGCGCGGCGACGTGCTGCGCATCGGTTTCGGACTGTATCAAGACGCAGAGGATGTCGACCGGCTGATCGAAATACTCCGCGCCCGATAATTACTTTTTCGTCCGTTCGTCCTCGACCATATCCTCCGCAAGTTCGAGGCCTCTCGCACCGCCATGAGCTGTATGTGCGGGGGCATGCGGGTGCTCGACAAATTCGGGCTCTTCCACCTCCAGCATGCCTTCCCACTTGGTGATCACCGAAGTGGCAACCGCATTGCCGACAACGTTGGTCGCGGTGCGGCCCATGTCGAGGAACTGGTCGATCGCGAGAATGATCGCGACGCCTTCGACGGGCAATCCGAACATCGCCAGCGTGCCGGTGATGACCACCAGCGATGCCCGCGGCACCGCAGCGATTCCCTTGGACGAAATCATCAGCGTCAGCAGGATCATGATCTGCGTCGTGATCGAAAGGTCGATGCCATAGGCCTGCGCGATGAAGATCGTCGCAAAGCTCATATACATCATCGAACCATCGAGGTTGAAGCTGTAGCCCAGCGGCAGGATGAAGCCCGATATGCGGCGGGGCACGCCAAAGCGATCAAGCTGTTCAAACATCTTGGGCAGCGCCGCTTCGGATGATGCGGTCGAAAAGGCGATCATCAGCGGCTGGCGGATATAGCGGATCAGCGTCCAGATACGCTGGCGCAGGAAGATCGCGCCCACCGTCAACAGGATGATCCAGAGCAGCACCAGCGAGAGGTAGAATTCGACAAGAAGCTCTAGATAGGTACCCAGAATGTCGAGCCCGCTTGCAGCGACGACATTGGCGATTGCGCCAAAAACCGCAACCGGTGCGTAGCGCATGACATAACCGGTTACCTGCAGCATCATTTCGGCCAGCGCGTCAGCACCGCGAACGAGCGATGCGCCCTTTTCGCCGATTGCCGACAAGGCAACGCCGGCGAAAATCGAGAAGACCAGTATCTGCAGGATATTGTTGGTCGCCATCGCCTCAATGGCGTTTTTCGGGAATATTGAGAGGATGAACTCGGTCGCCTTCAGGTCTTTGACCTCACCCACCGCCTTCGCCGCTTCGGCGGCCTCGGGGATGGGCGCGCCTACACCGGGTTGGAACAGGTTGACCATGATGAGGCCAAGCCCGATCGAAATCAGGCTGGCGATGATGAACCAGCTGATCGCTCGGAAACCGATGCGGCCCAGCGCGCTGCTATCGCCCATATTCGCTATGCCGACGACAATGGTGGAGAGCACCAAGGGCGCGACCAGCAATTTGATGAGGTTCAGGAAGATATCGGACAACAGCTTTAGCCAGGGTGCGACCGATTCCTTCACCACGGCGGGGTCGACATAAGCGTGCAAGACCTGCCCGACGATCACACCCAGGACCATTCCTGCCAATATGTACCATGTCAGCCGACGGTCCATCCGTGCTTCCCCTTTACTTTATGCTGTTGTCACGATGTGGTAACCGAGCGGTAGCGGCTCGGCAAGCGCATCCGTTTCCGCAGCGTAAAAATCGTTACAATCGCAACTATCTTGTTGTTTGGCCGTTCCAACAGCGGCATAGGGCAAAGAAAATCAAAGGGGCATGCGACCCCCCAAATGATGCGGAGTGAACGACATGGCGAGTGCCGATCCCAAATTGGCAAAACCCTTGGCTGCAACAATATTGGCAACGGCGCTTCCCGGCGAAGTTGACGGTCTGGACAAAGCAGCGCTCGCGCAGGCCGTGGATTTCATGCTCGCGACTGCCGGAAAACGCAGCAGCGGCAAGCCCAACATCGGCATCGATACTTTCGCAGATGCATCGGGCCGCCTTGCGATGCGCATCGCCCTGATCAACGACGACATGCCTTTCCTGGTGGATTCGGTCGCCGCGGCCTTGGCTGCCGCGAATGTCGCGATCGAACGCTTGATCCACCCAGTGGTTGATGTCGAACGTGACAAATCCGGCAACCTCACCGCCCTGAGCGAGAAGCGCGGCCTGACGGGCAATCGCGAAAGCTTCATCTATGTCGAGACTTCGCGGATCGATGCGAAGGAACGTCGCGCGCTTGCCGCCAATCTGAATGCGGTGCTGCAGGATGTTCGCTGCGCCGTGACCGATTGGCGAAAGATGCAAAGCGCGATGGCGGCCGATGCCGACAGCCTGCCCGACGGTGAGGGCGCGGCGCTGATGCGCTGGTTCATCGACGGCGCGATGACGGTTTTGGCACACGAGCGCATCATGGGTGGCAGCGAGCGTGTGGAACGGCTGGGGCTCGCCCGATCGAGCGATGTCGCCTTGCTGTCTGGTGAAAGCATCATACGCGCCACCCGCTTTTTTGCCGACGGCGGTGAAGCGCCGTTGATCCTCAAATCGAGCCGTGTTTCGACGGTGCACCGTTCGGTTCAGCTGGACATATTGGTGGTGCCTGTTCGCGAAGGCGGCAAGCTGACCGGACTTTCGGTAACGGGTGGCCTTTGGACCAGCGCTGCGCTCGCGACCCCGCCAGAGCGCATCCCGCTCCTGCGTACCCAGCTTTCCGACTTGCTGGCACGCTACGGCTTCGACCCATCGGGGCATGCTGGCAAGGCCATGTCGCATGCACTGACCTCGTTGCCGCACGATCTGCTGGTATCGTTCAAACCTGCGGACCTCGAGCGCGTGACGCTGACCGCGATGTCGCTGATCGATCGGCCGCGGCCCAAACTGCTCGCGGTGCGTTCCGCGCTGGGGCGGCACGTGTTCGTCTTTGTCTGGCTGCCGCGCGATGATATTTCCACCGGTCTGCGCCGCGCCATTGAAGCGATGCTGACCGAAACGCGCGGTGCGACCGTGCTCGGCTGGTCCATCGGGCTTGAAGATGGGGGCATTGGCCTGCTTCGTTACCTTCTCGACCTTGAAGATCGCTCGGTGGTGTTTGACGAGGCTGCGCTTGATCGCCGCCTGCAATTGATGGTGCGCGGGTGGGAGCCTGCGGTCGAGGCCGAACTGGCGCGCGTCACCGATGAAAAACGCGCTGCTGCTTTGATGGAACGCTACGCCGCCATTTTCCCGCAATCGCACCGCATGGCATATGCGATCGAAGAGGCCGCGCAGGACATGATCGGGCTGCTCGCGATGGAGCGCGATCACTCGCGTGTGTCGCGTCTGATCCGTGACAAGGACGAGGATGACAGCACACTCAGCTTGAAAGTGTACAACGCCGGCGGAGCGATGCCGCTTTCCGACGTTGTGCCGGTGCTCGAAAATTTCGGTTTTAATGTAATCGAACAGGTGCCGACCGCGCTTGGTGAGCTCGCCCATATCCACGACTTCCACCTTGGACTGCGCGGCGGCGCATCGACCGAGCCGTTGTTCGCGCGCAAGCAAATTATTGAAACCGCGTTGACGCAGGTAATCGACGGCAAAGCGGAGAATGATGCGTTCAACCAGCTGATCACCATTGCCGGGCTCGAGCCGCAGGCAGTGGTCTGGCTGCGCGCATGGCATCGTTACCTGCGCCAGACAGGCCTTAATTATGGTGTCCCCACCGTTGTCGCTGCGCTCGGTAATAATGCCGGGATTGCGCGCGCCATTGTGTCGTTGTTCACTGCACTACACGATCCGGCTTTTGCGGGTGACCGTGCGACGACGGCTGGAAAGCTCGACGATGAAATCAAGGCAGGTTTGGCCAAGGTGGCCGCCGCCGATGAAGACCGCATCCTGCGCCTAATGCACGCAGTTGTCCGTGCGACGCTGCGCACCAATGCCTTTGCCCCCGCATCGAAGGAGGCGTTGGCGTTCAAGCTCGATAGCGTCCATGTCCCCGGGTTGCCGGCACCGCTGCCATGGCGCGAGATTTTCGTTTACTCGCCCCGCGTCGAAGGCATCCATTTGCGTGCCGGGCCGGTGGCGCGTGGCGGCCTGCGCTGGTCTGACCGGCGCGACGATTTCCGCACCGAAATCCTTGGACTGATGAAGGCGCAGCGCGTCAAAAATGCGGTGATCGTTCCGACCGGAGCCAAGGGCGGTTTCTATCCCAAGCGCTTGCCCGACCCGCGCGTAGACCGCGATGCATGGTTGGCCGAGGGCACCGAAAGCTATCGCATCTTCATCCGCACGCTGCTGTCGATCACCGACAACCTAGTCGATAACAAGGTCGTCCACCCGCAGGATGTCGTCATCCGCGATGGCGATGATCCCTATTTCGTGGTTGCGGCAGACAAGGGCACGGCAACCTTTTCCGACGTGGCAAATGCGATCGCGCTTGAACGCGGATTCTGGCTGGGTGATGCCTTCGCCAGCGGCGGCTCGGTCGGATATGACCACAAGGCCATGGGCATCACCGCCAAGGGTGGCTGGGTATCGGTGCAGCGCCATTTCGCCGAAATGGGCATCGATGTGCAAAAGGAGCCGGTGACGGTTGCCGGCGTCGGCGACATGTCGGGCGACGTCTTCGGCAACGGCATGTTGCTTTCCAAGTCGATCAAACTGGTCGCGGCCTTTGACCATCGCCACATTTTCCTCGATCCCGATCCCGATCCGGCAACCAGTTGGAAGGAACGGCAGCGGCTATTCAACCTGCCACGATCGAGCTGGGCGGATTATAATGCAAAGCTGATTTCCAAGGGCGGCGGTGTATTTGCGCGCAGCGAAAAGGAGATCAAGCTCTCACCGCAAGTGCGCGCGCTGCTTGGCGTGGAAGATAGCGTGATGGAACCGGCGGCGTTGATGAAGGCGATACTGCGCGCCGAAGTCGGCCTCATCTGGTTCGGCGGTATCGGCACTTACATCAAGGACGCCGGTGAAGCGAATGTCGAAGTCGGTGATCCCGCAAACGACGCGATCCGCGTTAACGCGCAGGACCTGCGCGCCAAGGTTGTTGGTGAAGGCGCCAATCTGGGCGTGACCCAGGCGGCGCGTATTTCGTTCGGTCTGAAGGGCGGGCGCATCAACACCGACTTCATCGACAACAGCGCGGGTGTCGATTGCTCGGATAACGAGGTCAACATCAAGATCGCGCTCAATGCAGAGATGGCGGCAGGCCGACTCAAAATTGAGTCGCGTAACAAATTGCTTGCTAGCATGACCGATGACGTGGCGGGGCTGGTGCTGGAGGATAACCGCCTCCAAACCCTTGCGCTGTCGATTTCCGAAAGCGGAGGTGCAGGCGATCTGCCCGCTTGTGTCCGTTTGATGGAGATATTCGAAAGCCAGGGACGGCTCGATCGCACGGTCGAGGGTTTGCTGGGGAATGACGAATATCTGCGGCGCGAGGCAGATGGCTATGGTCTGACCCGGCCTGAACTTGCCGTTCTGCTGTCGACCGCAAAGCTCGCAGCGCAGGATGCCGCAGAGCATAGTCCATTGGCGCAAGACAGCGCGATGGATGAAGAACTGCTCGCCGCATTCCCCGAACCGATGGCAAAGGCGCATCGCAATGCGATCCTTGCGCACCGACTGCGGCCGCAAATCATCGCGACCAAGATTGCCAATCGCATGATCAACCGCATGGGCATGCTGCATCCGTTCGAACTTGCCGAAGAAGAAGGTTGCTCGCTCGGGATTGTGGTTGAGGCCTTTGCGATTGCCGAACGCCTGTTCGAGTTGCCGGAGCTATGGGCTGAAATCGACGCGGCCAAAATCCCTGAGGCCACTCGCATCATGCTGTTCCAGCAAGTGGCGGCCGAAACGCGTGCGCACATGGCGGACATGATCCGCAACGGCAAGGAAGGACGAAGCGTTGGTGCAGCGATTGCCGATTATGCGCCGATTGTCGAAATATTGTCGGCTGCGCGCAAGGAATTGCTCACCCCCGATGTTGCCGCGCAAACCGAAGCTTATGGCGACAAATTGTCGGCAGGCGGCGCTCCGGCCAAACTGGTGGCGAAACTGGTGCGCATGGCACAACTCGACGGTGCCATTGGCTTGGCGGCATTGGCCAGCGATCGCAATGCCGATGCCAAAGAACTGACCCGGGCCTTTGTCCTTATTGGCGATGCGCTAGGCCTTGGCTGGGCGCAGAATTGCGCGATGCAGATGGATCCCAAAGATCCTTGGGAACGCTTGCTCGTCGCCGGCCTCGCGCGGGACTTCCAGGCGATGCGGCTCGATTTCCTGCGCCGCCAGAAAAAGGCTGACAGCGATGCCGTTACTGCCTGGCTCGCCAAGCATGGTGATCGGGTGTCGATGTTCCGCGGCATGATAGACCGGGCACGGCGTGGCGGTTTGCCAACGCCTGCGATGCTCGCGCAAATCGCTGGGCAGGCAAGGACGCTGTTGGGGCGGTAATTCCTTCCCCTCCCGTAAGCGGGAAGGGAGGCAGTTTAGAAAGCGGCAATTCCCGTAATTGCACGGCCGAGTATCAGCGCATGGACATCGTGCGCACCCTCATAGGTGTTCACGGTTTCGAGGTTCACCATGTGGCGGATCACCTGATATTCCTCGCTGATACCATTGCCGCCGTGCATGTCGCGTGCCATCCGGGCGATATCGAGCGCCTTTCCGACATTGTTGCGCTTCACGATCGAAATCATGTCGGGCGCGAAGCGGCCTTCGTCCATCAAACGGCCAACGCGGAGCGAAGCCTGAAGGCCGAGTGCGACGTCAGTCATCATATCGGCGAGTTTTTTCTGGTAAAGCTGGTTCGCCGCCAGCGGCTTGCCGAACTGGTGCCGGTCGAGGCCATATTGGCGCGCGGCGTGGAGGCAGAATTCTGCTGCACCCAGAGCGCCCCAGCTGATGCCGTAACGCGCGCGATTGAGGCAACCGAACGGCCCCTTCAAACCCTGCACTTCCGGCAGGAGCGCGTCTTCACCGACCTCTACATTGTCCATCATGATCATGCCGGTGGTCGATGCGCGAAGGCTGAGCTTACCCTCAATCTTGGGCGCGGACAGACCCTTCATGCCCTTTTCCAAAATGAAGCCGCGAATGCCGCCTCCATGGGCCTCGCTCTTTGCCCAAACGACAAATACGTCCGCGAAAGGTGCGTTTGAAATCCATGTCTTGCTGCCGTTGATGACGTAACCACCATCGACCTTCTTGGCTGTGGTGCGCATGCCCGCAGGATCGCTGCCCGCATCGGGTTCGGTCAGGCCGAAACAGCCAATCAATTTGCCGGCGGCAAGGCCGGGCAGATATTTGCGGCGCTGCTCTTCCGAACCATATGCATTGATCGGATGCATGACGAGGCTCGACTGGACCGAAGCCATCGACCGGTAGCCTGAATCGACGCGCTCGATTTCGCGGGCGATCAAGCCATAAGCGACATAGCTCGCACCTGCACCACCATAAGCCGGGTCGATCGTTGCACCCAGCAAGCCAGCCTGTCCCATCAGCGGGAACAGTTCGGGCGCATCGACTTCCTCACGAAACGCCTTGATCACGCGCGGCTGGAGCTCCTCTTGCGCAAAGCCGTGTGCGGCATCGCGGATCATGCGCTCCTCTTCGGTCAATTGATCGTCGAGGAAAAAGGGATCGGACCAGTCAAAGGCTGCCATTTCGGCCATGGGAATCTCCATTTGCGTTTCCGGCTCGCTAGACTTTTCATCGAGATGAAACAAGTTGCATCAGAGGCCGTCACCCTGAACCCTTCGACTGGCTCAGGACATGCTTGTTTCAGGGTCCATCGTGCAGCTAAGGACGAAACTTGAAAGGCGAAATGGATCCTGAAAAATTTCAGGATGACGCCTTTGGGAGGCAGTAATGTCAATTCGGATGGACGTCGACTTTGTGCTGGGTCAACTTGGCTGCACCGTTTCCAGCGGCGACCTCCCGGTCCATACGCCCATAGACGGCAGCCAGATCGGCTCCGTCAAAACAGCGTCACCCGCGGAAATCGATGCAGCCTTGAACCGCGCCCTGAACGCCTTCCTTGCTTGGCGCACCTTACCTGCGCCACGAAGAGGCGAACTCGTCCGCCGCTTCGGCAATGCCTTGCGCGATCACAAGGCTGATCTCGCCCGCCTTGTCACCATCGAATGCGGAAAGCCAATCAGCGAAGGCGAAGGCGAAGTGCAGGAGATGATCGACATTTGCGACTTCGCTGTCGGCCTGTCGCGTCAACTCCATGGCCTGACCATCGCCAGCGAACGTCCCGGCCACCGGATGATGGAGCAGTGGCACTCGCTGGGGCCGACGCTGATCATCAGCGCCTTCAACTTTCCGGTAGCGGTCTGGGCATGGAATGCCGCGCTGGCGTTGGTGTGTGGCAACAGCATCGTTTGGAAGCCGTCGGAGAAAACGCCGCTCACCGCGCTGGCGGTGCAGGCGTTGCTCGATAAGGTGCTGGCTGATTTCGAAGATGCGCCCGATGGATTGTCACAGGTCATCATTGGCGCGCGCGATACCGGCGCAGCATTGGTTGCGGACTCCCGCATAAAGCTGATTTCGGCAACGGGAAGCACTGAAATGGGCCGCGCAGCGGGGCAGGCGGCAGCAGCCCGTTTCGCCCGAACCATTCTTGAACTGGGTGGCAACAATGCCGCGATTGTCAGTAACAAGGCAGATCTCGACCTGGCGCTGCGCGGTGTGCTTTTTTCTGCGGTCGGCACCAGCGGCCAGCGCTGCACCAGCCTGCGCCGACTGTTCGTGCATGACGCGGTTTATGATGATTTCGCCGCCAAATTGAAGGCTGCGGCAGCAAGCATCCCGGTTGGTGATCCGCTTGATACAGCCCATCTTGCAGGGCCGCTGATTGACGAAAATGCGTTTGAACGGATGCAATCCGCGTTGGCCGAAGCCAACGAAATGGGCGCAAGGATATATGGAGGCGAAAGGCTTGATCGACCCGGCGTCTATGCACGCCCCGCAATCGTCGAAATGGAAAGCCATGCAGGTCCGGCCTTGCGCGAGACCTTTGCCCCGATCCTTTATCTCTTCCGCTATTCGGAACTTAATGATGCAATCGCGCTGCAAAACAGCGTGGGGGCAGGGCTTTCGTCTTCGATTTTCTCGCTCGACATGCGCGAATGCGAAATGTTCCTGTCAGCATCGGGCAGCGACTGCGGCATCGCCAATGTCAACATCGGCACTTCGGGCGCCGAAATTGGCGGGGCCTTTGGCGGCGAAAAGGAAACCGGCGGCGGACGCGAGTCCGGCTCCGACGCATGGAAGGGCTATATGCGGCGCGCGACCAATACCATCAACTACAGCAACGCCCTGCCATTGGCGCAGGGTGTGCGCTTTGATGTCTGACGCAGCTTAGCGCGGCAGTTCGCTCGACCCCATCAGATGCTCGTCCACTGCATGGGCGCATTGGCGACCCTCGCGGATTGCCCAGACGACAAGGCTCTGGCCGCGGCGCATGTCGCCGCAAGCGAACACGCCTTCCTGGCTGGTCTTGTAGTCGCTGACATTCGCTTTCACATTGCCGCGCTCGTCGAGTTCGACTTCGGATTGGTCAAGCATCCCTGCCTTGCGCGGGCCAGTGAAGCCCATGGCGAGGAAGATCAGGTCTGCCTTCAGCACGAACTCGCTGCCCGGCACCTCTTCCATCCGGCCGTTTGACCAATCGAGGCGGACGCATTCGAGGCCGGTAACCTGGCCATTTTCGCCGAGCACGCGCTTTGCATTGATCGCCCAGTCGCGCTCGCAGCCTTCTTCGTGGCTCGATGAGGTGCGCAGCTTGAGCGGCCATTCGGGCCACACCATCGCCTTGTCCTCGCGGACAGGCGGTTTGGGCATGATTTCGATCTGGGTAACCGAAGCCGCACCCTGGCGGTTCGAGGTGCCGACGCAGTCCGAACCGGTATCGCCGCCACCGATAACGATGACATGCTTGCCGGTCGCGACAATCGATCCGCGCGGTGCGGCGCGGGTTTCTTCGTCGCCTGCATTGCGCTTGTTCTGCTGGGTCAGGAATTCCATGGCGAGGCGCACGCCCGCCATTTCGGCACCCGGGATGTTCAACTGGCGCGCCTCTTCGGCGCCGCCTGACATCACCACTGCGTCGAAATTCTCGCGCAGGCTTTCCATCGAGACATGGACGCCGATTTCAGTGGACTCGCGCAGCACCACACCCTCCGCCTGCATCTGCATCAGGCGGCGGTTGATGAGGTCCTTCTCCATCTTGAAGTCGGGGATGCCATAGCGAAGCAGCCCGCCCATCCGGTCGTTCTTCTCGAACAGCGTGACGCTATGCCCGGCGCGCGCCAGTTGTTGTGCGCAGGCCATGCCTGCGGGGCCTGAGCCGACGACAGCTACCGATTTGCCGGTCTTGCGCTTTGGCGGCTGCGGCTGGATCCAGCCTTCCTGCCATCCGCGATCGACGATGGCGCATTCGATCGATTTGATCGTGACGGGTGCGTCATCAATGTTGAGCGTGCAGCTTGCCTCGCACGGGGCGGGGCAGATGCGGCCAGTGAATTCGGGGAAGTTGTTGGTCGAATGCAGCACCTCGAGTGCATTCTGCCAATCGCCTTCATAGACCAGATGGTTCCAGTCCGGGATGATGTTGTTCACCGGGCAGCCATTGTGGCAGTAAGGAATGCCGCAATTCATGCAGCGGGATGCTTGCGCCTTCAGCTTCTCCTCGGGCAGCGGCACGACAAATTCCTTGTAGTGCTTCAACCGCTCCTTGGCGTCTGAATAGCTCCGGTCTTGCCGGTCGATCTCGAGAAAGCCTGTTGCCTTACCCACTTTATTGCTCCGTAATCTTATTCAGCCGCGACATGGGCAGCGGCAAGGCGTTCAGCCTCGAGCTGCTTCAACGCGCGCTTGTAATCCTTTGGCATCACCTTGACGAACTTGCCCAAGGCATTGGGCCAATCGTCTAGGATGGCGCGTGCGCGCTTGCTTCCGGTGTAGAGATGGTGCCGTTCGAGCAGGATGCGCAGGCGATCCGCCGAATGATACAGCATGTCGCCCATGCCGAAATCATGGACATTCGATGCCCGCTGCGTCGGCGCTCCAGCGCTGTTCTCGGCTTCGGGGCCATCAGCCTCGATCGCCTCTACATCGACCATCGCCATGTTGCAGCGTTCGCGGAAACGACCATCCTCGTCATAGACATAGGCGACGCCGCCCGACATGCCTGCGGCGAAGTTGCGCCCGGTTTTGCCGAGCACGGCGACAACGCCGCCGGTCATATATTCGCAGCCATGATCGCCAGTACCTTCGACCACCGCAAGCGCGCCCGAATTGCGCACGGCAAAGCGTTCACCGGCGACACCGCTGAAATAGGCCTCGCCTGCAATCGCACCGTACAGCACGGTGTTGCCGACGATGATATTCTCGGTCGGCTCGCGCTTCACATGGGCTGGTTGTTTGACGATCACGCGGCCACCCGACAGGCCCTTGCCGACATAGTCATTGGCATCGCCTGTCAGGTCGAGCGTGATGCCATGCGCAAGGAACGCGCCAAAGCTCTGGCCAGCCACGCCGGTAAAGGCGATCTGGATGGTGTTTTCAGGCAAACCTGCATGGCCATATTTCTTGGCCACTTCGCCCGAAAGCATCGCGCCTACTGTACGGTTCAGGCTCTTGACCTCACGTTCGATGCGAACAGCCTCACCCCTTTCAAGTGCGGGTGCAGCTGCCGCTATCAGTTCACGGTCGAGCGCCTTGTCGAGGTCGTGATCCTGCATTTCGGTCTGGTGCAGCGACCCGCCCTTGGTATCGACGACGTGCAGCAGGCGAGACAGGTCAACGCCCTGCGCTTTCCAGTGGTGGATCGCTTTCTTCATGTCGATGCGGTCTACGCGGCCGACCATTTCGTCGATGGTGCGGAAGCCCATTTCGGCCATGATCGCGCGCAGTTCTTCGGCGACGAAGAAGAAATAGTTGATCACATGCTCGGGCTGGCCGGTGAAGCGCTTGCGCAACACAGGGTCTTGCGTCGCCACGCCTACCGGACAGGTGTTGAGATGGCATTTGCGCATCATGATGCAGCCTGCCGCAATCAGCGGTGCTGTCGCAAAGCCGAACTCGTCTGCCCCGAGCAGCGCGCCAATGGCAACATCGCGGCCTGTGCGGAGCCCGCCATCGACCTGCACCGCAATGCGGCTGCGCAGGTTGTTGAGAAGCAGGGTCTGCTGGGTTTCGGCAAGGCCGATTTCCCATGGCGAACCCGCGTGGGTAAGCGATGTGAGCGGAGAGGCGCCTGTGCCGCCTTCATAGCCCGAAATGGTTACATGGTCGGCGCGCGCCTTCGAAACGCCAGCGGCAACCGTGCCGACGCCAACTTCGGAGACGAGCTTTACCGAAATACGCGCGCCAGTGTTGACGTTTTTGAGGTCGTGGATCAGTTGCGCCAGATCCTCGATCGAATAAATGTCGTGGTGCGGAGGCGGAGAAATCAGGCCGACGCCGGGGGTTGAGTGGCGGGTTGCGCCGATGGTCTTGTCGACCTTGTCGCCCGGCAACTGGCCGCCTTCACCGGGCTTCGCACCCTGCGCCATCTTGATCTGGATATCGTCGGCATTGACCAGATATTCCGCGGTCACGCCAAAGCGGCCCGAGGCGACCTGCTTGATCGCCGAACGCATCGAGCTGCCATCGGGCAGAGGCTTGAAACGCTTGGGGTCTTCGCCGCCTTCGCCGGTGTTCGATTTGCCGCCGATGCGGTTCATCGCGAGTGCCAGCGTGGTGTGCGCCTCCCAAGAGATCGAGCCATAGCTCATCGCGCCAGTGGCGAAGCGCTTGACGATTTCGGATGCGGGTTCGACTTCGCTGATGTCGAGCGGCTTGTCGGCCGGCTTCAACTCCATCAATCCGCGAATGGTCAGCAGGCGCTCGCTCTGTTCGTTGATCGAACGGGCAAACTCTTCATATTCCTTCGGATTGTTGCCGCGCACTGCGTGCTGCAGTTTGGAAACGCTGTTCGGCGTCCAGGCATGATCCTCACCCCGGATGCGGTATCCATAGATTCCGCCAACATCGAGCATGTTGCGATAGATCGGATTGTCGCCATAGGCCGCGGCATGGCGGCGGACGGTTTCCTCGGCAATTTGAGCTAGCCCGACGCCTTCGATGGTCGTCGCGGTGCCGGTGAAATATTTGCCGATAAATTCGGACGACAGCCCGACCGCGTCAAAAATCTGCGCGCCGCAATAGCTTTGATAGGTCGAAATCCCCATCTTGGACATGACCTTGAGGATGCCCTTGCCGACCGCCTTGATATAGTTTTTCTGCACTTCGTAGGTCGAAAGCTGCAGGCCTTGTCGAACGCGGATTTCCTCGAGCGTTTCAAAGGCGACATAGGGGTTGATCGCTTCTGCGCCATAGCCTGCAAGCACGCAGAAATGGTGCACTTCGCGCGCTTCGCCAGTTTCGACAACCAGACCGGTCTGCATGCGCAGGCCCTGGCGGACCAAGTGGTGGTGCACGGCTGCGGTCGCCAGCAAGGCGGGCATGGCAATCCGGTCCGGGCCCTGCGCACGGTCTGAAAGGATCAGGATGTTCTTGTCCTGCAGCACCGCCTCGGTCGCGGCCCAGCACATTTCCTTGATCGCCATTTCAAGGCCAGCAGCACCACTGGCGGCATCCCAGGTGATGTCGATGGTTTCGGCGCGGAACGCGGCATCGAGGGCCTGTTCGACCGAACGGATCTTGGCGAGATCGGCGTTGGTGAGGATCGGCTGGTCAACCTCAAGCCGCTTGTGCGTACCCGCATCATGGCCAAGCAGGTTGGGACGCGGGCCGATCATGCTGACGAGGCTCATCACCAGTTCTTCGCGGATCGGATCGATCGGCGGGTTGGTGACCTGCGCGAAATTCTGCTTGAAATAATCGTAGAGCAGGCGCGGCTTGTTCGAGAGAACAGCAATCGGCGTGTCTGTGCCCATCGATCCGAGTGGGTCATCGCCATTGGTTGCCATCGGCTCGAGGAACTTGCTGATATCCTCTTGCGTGTAGCCGAAGGCCTGCTGGCGATCGAGCAATGCGCTGTGATCGTTGGCGAGCGCGCCATCCGCGACTTCGACCTCGTCGAGGTCCTTCAGCTTATACTGCGCGGATTCGAGCCACTTGGCATAAGGTTCCTTGGTCGCAAGCTGCGCCTTGATTTCCTCATCCTCGATGATGCGGCCCTGCTCCATATCGATGAGCAACATCTTGCCCGGCTGGAGACGCCATTTGCGGACGATATTGTCTTCCTTGATCGGCAATACGCCACTTTCGGATGCCATGATGACATGATCATCATCGGTTACGCAGAAACGAGCAGGGCGCAGGCCGTTGCGGTCGAGCGTTGCGCCGATCTGCCTGCCGTCGGTGAAGGCGACGGCAGCAGGGCCGTCCCATGGCTCCATCAACGCAGCATGATATTCATAGAATGCCCGGCGGTCGGCATCCATCATCGGGTTGCCGGCCCATGCTTCGGGGATCAGCATCATCACCGCGTGGGCGAGGCTGTATCCGCCGGCGAGCAGCAGTTCGAGCGCATTGTCGAGGCACGCCGTATCCGATTGGCCGTGCGGGATGATCGGCCACATCTTGTCGAGATCGGGGCCCATCAGGTCCGATTCCATCGTGCGGCGACGCGCGTTCATCCAGTTCACATTGCCGCGAACCGTGTTGATCTCTCCGTTATGCGCGACAAAGCGATAGGGGTGCGCCAGCTTCCAGCTTGGGAAAGTATTGGTCGAGAAACGCTGGTGGACGAGGGCTAGCGCCGATTGGCACAGCGGATTACGCAAATCGTCATAGAAGGAACCAACCTGCCCGGCGAGCAGCAGGCCCTTATAGACAACGGTGCGCGTTGACATGGACGGGATATAGAAGCTGCCAAGGCCGGGAAGACCATGCTTTTCTTCCAATGCAAAAAGTGGGTTTTGCGCCTGCTTGCGGATCGCGAGCAGCTTGCGTTCGAATGCGTCCTGATCTGCACAATTCTCACCGCGTCCGATGAAGAGCTGGCGAATGACCGGCATCTGTTCAATAACCGCCTTACCAAGGCCATCCAGCGTGGTTGGCACGTCGCGCCAGCCAAGTATCGTCTGGCCTTCCTTGACGATGAAGCTCTCGAAATTCTTGATACCGAATTCGCGCGCTGCCTCGTTCTGCGGCAGGAAGCACATAACAACGGCATAATCGCCAGGTGCCGGCAGGTTTACGCCAGCGCCTTTGGCCCAATCTCGATAGAGCGCGTCCGGAATCTGGATCAGGATGCCCGCGCCATCTCCGAGCAACGGATCTGCACCCACCGCACCGCGATGGTCGAGGTTGACGAGGATCTGCAAGCCACGCTCGATCGTCGTGTGGCTCTTCTCACCGTTGATGTTCGCAATAAAGCCGACGCCGCATGCGTCATGCTCATTACGCGGGTCATACAGTCCCTGTGCCGGAGGAAATCCCATGGCCTACCCTTATTCTGCGAATCTGGAAAATTTGATTCGCGGTAGACGGATGTTTTGGTAATTTAAAGTCCGGAAAGCGCGGATTGCTGCAAAGAAAATTGCACCATTTGCAAGTTTCGATTTGCCGATCGGCACTCGATGCTTTGAAATGCCATTTATTTCAAACTGTGACGATGCCTCTATAAATGACAATACAGATTGTCACTTCCTATCCGGTTCGGCTAAGCTTGCCCGCGATAATGGCGCAAACGACCGAAAGACGATGGCGTGGCCGGGGGGCTGACGAGCGAAAGGCAGAGCGCCGCGCGCTGCTGATGGCGGCTGCCGTCAAAGTCTATAGCGAACGGGGCTTTCGCCATTCATCGGTAAAAGCGGTTTGCGACGAAGCGGGCCTGACAGAGCGCTATTTCTATGAAAGCTTCGCCAATAGCGAAGACATGCTTGTCGCAGTGGCTTCGGCGTCGCTGGAGCATATGGTGAGCGAATTGCAGGCCAAATGTGCCGCGGTCGCACGAGCCGACCGGTTGGAGACGATCCTTTTCCACTATTATGGCATGTTGCGCAAACAGCCTGCCCATGCGCGCGCCTTTCTGGTGGAAATCAGGGGCATCAGCCCGGTGGTTGACGCTTATCTGGAAACCGCGACCGAACGATTTGCCGAAGTTGTGGTCGATGCGCCGCTCGACCGGCTTTCGCGGACCGACCGGATGGTTGCTATCGGCGCCGTCGGGGCAATCGTTCATATCGCGCTCGATTGGATCCTCAGTGATTTTGCTTCACCCATCGAAGATGTGGTGCGCGCTGCATCAAAGCTCGGAAGCATTATCGATGGAATCGAAAAGAAGATCCGGATCGCTTGAAACCCGCCGCTAAGCGACCTTGGATGGCTCAGCGGCGATACGATCAATGTCTGCCTGGTGGTCAATCTTCAATGCAGCCAGCATATGCTGTCTCTCCGGCCCCGGATCAGGCCGATAGGCGGCAGCATTTCGGCGTTTCCCCCGCGCCCAGTAATATAGCACGCCAGCAAGGTTGCGGGGTCGCTTCAGCCATGCTTCGGGATGTTCGAGCATGTGGAAACCGCGCAATGCTTCGCGCAACAGGCGTGTATCGGAACGGATTGCAATTTCGATACCGTCTTTCACGAAACTCTTGGTCAGCCGAGCGCGCAGCCGTTGCTTTTGCCCCGGCGTCAAGGCGCGGCGCGCTTCCTTTATGGCAGCGCGATCCTGCGTTCGCTGGTTGATGTAAAAGGGCCGCAGTTCGAGCTTTATGGCCTCATGATAGGCGAGGGCGCGTTCTTCCGGCCCTCTATGCGTGTCGAGCACTTTGCGCAGCGCTTGTGCACTCACAGCAGCGAATGAGCAGCCACGGCCATAAAGCGGGTTCGTCCGGACCAACGTATCGCCCAGTGCGAAATAGCCATGCGTCGCAGCTTTGCCGTCGACCACCATATCGCGCCAGCGGCTGACAAGGTCTCCCATGCCAATGACCTTGCCGACCGGCTCGGAACGTTCGGCATTGGTCCAGGGATGGAGGCCGGGCAGCATCAGCGTTATGCCGTGGAAGATTTCAGGATCGACAATCTTCTGTCGCAATTCGAGTTCGACCTCGGGCACGGCCAGCGTAATCGAGAAATTGCCATTGTCGCCCGGGAATACGCCGAATTTCAGATAGCCCAGATCGCCCGAGGCCGGGGGATTGCTGGTCCTATCCGGCTCTATCTGGCCGGGGCGCAAGCGATAGTGCCGGGTGAAATAAAGGATACCTGCGGTTTCGCTCTCTTCCGCGATGTTCGCGCCTTCGGCGATCAACTGGTTGATCGAACGGCCGCCTTTGCCTGAGGTGTCGACGATTATGTCGGCAGTCAAAGTGACTGGTTTTGCGTCTTGCACACCTTCGATACCGGAAACATGCAAAACGCCGCCGTCTTCCTTGTGCGTGATCAACCGCTCGACACGATATCCGCACAGCAGCTTCACATTGGGCAGGGTCTCGACATAGCGGCGCATCGTCATTTCCAGCGTCGTGCGGCGGCTGGTGATGATGGTGAGGTCGGCATCTTCCGGCGCGGCTTCATAACTTGCCTGCTGCTGCTCGGTCAGCCAGACGTCAAAGGGCAGTTCGCGCACGCCGGTGGCGAGAAGTTGGTCGAGCAAGGCAGGATGCTCGTCTTTCATGATCTTGCGCAAACGGGCGAGGAAAGCGTGGCTCTGGCGTAGATGCGCGACGCCGTTGCGCTTCCAGTTGTGAAATAGCTCGTCCGGATCGGATGTCCCCAACGGGCCGTCGCGTTCGACCATGACTATCTCACGCCCCGAAGACGCGAGCAGCAGCGCGGTGCACAAACCGCCAATTCCCGCGCCGATGACCAAGATTTTTTCAGCTGTCGACATTGTCCTCAGCCATCCACCATCGAAAGGAATTCGAGTATTGCCTCATTCACCGCATCTGGTGCCTCTTGCTGGGTCCAATGGCCGATCCCCGGAATCATGCGGTTGAGCCGCAGGTCCGTGACGAACATGGGCATAGCCTTGATTGCTTCTGCCGCCATCATCACCACACCATCGGCGGTACCTGCCACAAACATGGCGGGCTGGTGGATTTGCGTCGGTGCGCCCTCCGTCATTTCCCATGTCAGGTCGTGGTTGCGGTAATAGTTGAGCGGTCCGCGCATTCCCGAACGCGTGAATTCGGCAGTATAGAAATCAAGGTCCGCCTCGCTGAGCCAGGGCGGCAGCTTTTCCGGATCGGGCAAGTTTGACAGCAGGTCGTCATGCTCGGTCTTGGGCGGCAATGCGGTCAGGTCGGTCTCACCTCCACCCATGACGAGGAATTTGCGCAGCCCTGTCTTCAAATCTTTCTCGAACTCGGCCTCGGCAACGCCGGGCTCCTGGAAATAGAGCTGGTAGAAGAACTGCCCTTTGAACATTTCGCGCATCATCGGCATCGGCTGCACTGGCGAGCGCGGCATGAAGGGAACCGACAGCCCACCAACCGCCCGCACTTTATCCGGGTGGAACAGAGCGGTAGCCCATGCAGTCGGCGCACCCCAATCATGGCCGATGACGATGGCAGTCTCATATCCCAGCGCCGGGATCAGGCCGATAATGTCCTTCACCACTTCGACCTGATTATAGGCGGTGATTTCTGCGGGCTTGTCGCTCTTGCCATAGCCGCGCATGTCTGGGGCGACGACATGATAGCCTGCCGCCGCAAGCGGAGCGAATTGGTGCCGCCAGCTATACCAGCTTTCGGGAAAACCATGGAGCAGCAGCACCAGCGTGCCTTCGCCCGCTTCTGCGATGTTGAGCGATATCCCGTTTGTCTGGATCCGACGCTCGCTGACGCCGTCCCAACTCATGCGGCGATGCGCTCCAGCGGGGTTTCGATCGGAGCGGGCAGGGTCGAGCCGCGGGCATCATCGGTATAACCCTCTGCGGCGCTCCATGCGACGCCCCCAGCAACGATGACAGTATCCACACCGATTGCGTCGCGGATATAGCGGCTGCCGTCTCCGGGCACGTCTTGCACATAGACTTCTGCGCCACGATCGATGGCCTGCGGGTCGAACACCACGATGTCGGCCACCAGCCCCTGTTGCAAAAGGCCGCGTTCGGGAATGCCCCAGATGGCGGCGGTTTCCGACGTGATTTTCCGCACCGACTCTTCAAGCGTCAGCAATTTCTTGTCGCGGACGAAATGGCCAAACAGATAGCCGGTGTCGCCATAAGTCGAAAATGACAGGATGTGCGCGCCACCATCGCTTGCGCCTATATGGACGCGCGGATGCTTCAGCAGGCCACCGACATCCTTGTCTTGGTTATGGCCCATGCTTTCGGCGATGAAATGTGCGTCGAGCTTTTCCTCGATCGAAAGGTCGATCATCGCATCAAGCGGCGTCACACCGCGCATTTCGCCGATTTCCGCTAATGTCTTGCCGACATATTGCTGGTTGGCCTCGCTCGCGACATGGCGCAGACGCAGGAACGACCAGAGTGCCATTTGCGACGATGCCTCGGCGACCAGCTTTGCCCGGCTTTCGGGATTGCTGAAGGCTTCGATGATTTCATCGCGGGTGCCAAAGCGCATGACATTGTACCAACCGGGCAGGCGGATGAACAACAGGCTGGGCACGGCAAAGCTGAAGCTGATGTCGATCGGGCGGGTCTGCACCTGAGGCCAGACGCGCGCACCGCGCGCGAACTGTTCATCGACCCGTGCCATCACGCGATTGACCGCATCGACATTGTCGGCGCTGACAAATAGCGGCGAGTGTTCCCCGTCAGCACCAATGGCACAGATTTGATGTTGTGATTTAAGGAGTGTTTTGGTCTCATCGT